>DASRCS010000175.1:0-44900 GCA_035652995.1 Pyrinomonadaceae bacterium | reverse complement strand
CGAGCGAAGTGGAAGACGGCGTGACCGTGACCTTGCCGTATTCGAGGTCGTCGGCGCTGTCGCCGGTGCGGACGATGTGAACGTCTGCGGTGTCCGTGTCCGCGGTCGTGACTTCGACCGAGCCGTTGATGCCGCGCACCTCGACGCGCGCGCCCGGCTCAAGCTTGACGCTCTGCCTCGTCTCTTCCTGCTTGCTGGCACTCGGCCTGTTCATCCTCGACACCCAACGCCCCGCGACGGCGGCGGCGATGACGAGCAGGACGGCCAAAAAGATTCGAGCTTTCATTCCTCACCTCACGTCGGCTGCACGGCCCGCGGCACGATCCACGTGACCGCGGCCTGCCGCTGATTCAACTGACTTTTGATTCCTTCTCAAACTCGGACATGAGGGGAAACGACGGGGGGCGGGGCGAAGTTCGCATTAAATGATGAACGCGGAATGATGAGTGATGAATGCCGAGCGCGATGAGCTTTCAATTCATCATTCATCATTCCGCATTCATCATTTGTTTTCGAGCGCGACGGCGATCTCGGCGGCGACGCGCGCGTTCGATTCGAGGAGCGCGACGTTGGCGCGCAGCGTCGCGCCGCTGCTTCGCCGGCTCATGTGCGCGAGCAGGAACGGCGTCAGGTCGCGGCCCGCGACGTTCTGCTCGTCGGCTGCCGACAGAGCTTCGGCCAGCATCTTCTCCATCAAGCCCGCGTCAACCTCCGCCGCTTCCGGCACGGGCACGCAGACGACGAGGGCCGCTTCGAGTCCGAGCGCGTCGCGCGCACGCGCGAGCCGCGCGACCTCTTCGCGCGAGTCGGCGCGCGCGTCCACGGCGAGACCGCTCCGGCGCGTGTAGAACGCGGGCATCTCGTCGCAGCGGTAGCCGACGACCGTGACGCCGTGCGTCTCCAACCACTCGCGCGTCGCCGGGAGGTCGAGCACCGACTTCGCGCCGGAGCAGACGACAGTCAAAGGCGTGCGCGCAAGCTCCGGCAGGTCAGCCGACACGTCCGGCAAACTCCCGCGATGCACGCCGCCGATGCCGCCCGTCGCGAAGACCTTGAGGCCGGCGCGGCTCGCGATCCAGAGCGTGCCCGCGACGGTCGTCGCGCCGTCCGCCCGACGCGCGACCGCGACGGCCAGATCGCGCCGGCTAACCTTCAACACGCCTTCACTCTCGGCGAGCCGTTCGAGTTGTTTGTCGTCCAGTCCGACGCACAACTCGCCGCCGAGAACCGCGACCGTCGCGGGGATCGCGCCGCGCTCGCACACGACCTCTTCGAGTCGCCGCGCCGTCTCAAGATTGACGGGGCGCGGAAGCCCGTGCGCGATCACAGTTGATTCGAGCGCCACGACCGCGCGCCCTTCGCGCAGAGCGGCCTCGACCTCTTCGCTCAGCTTCAGGAGATTTCGATCAAACATAGGTTCAGAGGTCAGAGGTTAGAGGTCGGAGGTCAGTAAAAGCAAATGCGCGGAGCCGCCTCGGCGAAGGAAGCGACTTGAATGCTCATTGCTTTGAACTGACCTCCGACCTCCGACCTCCGACCTCTGTTCTTCAGCGGATGCGCGTGATGAACGAGACGCTGCCGGTGTTGTTGGGCGAGGTCTGGCTGAGGTTGCCGGTGAAAGTCCAGCGGACGTGCGTGACGTTGCGGTCGTAGCCTGCGGGCGCTCCGCCGCCGCCCGACGCGGGCGTGTAGGTGTAGGTCGTGCCGCCGTCGTTCGAGTAGGCGACGACGACGGTCATCCCCGTCGTGCCGAGCGCGGTCGAGACCGAGCCGACCTTGAAGTCTGTGTTCGCCGGAATCTGGTCGGTGAGGACGAAGCTCTGCGCGGCGCGTCCGCCGCCGTTGGTGAAGGCGATCTTGTAGGTCAGGTCTGTTCCGGGCGTCTGCTGTTGCGTCGTGCAGTTGGCGGGCGCGGTGCAGTCCTTGACGAGCGCGACGTTGGGCGGCGCGACGACGTTCACGTCCTCGCCCGTGCTGGAAGCCGAGTTGTAACTCGCCGTCGTCGTGCCGTTCGCGGTCGTGCGCGCGGGGTCGAGGTAGGTCGCGGTCGCGGGGTTCTGCTGCACTCCACTCACGCTCGAAGCGATGTTGGACGTGAAGGTGATGGTGACGCTCGCGCCGCCCGGTATGGTGAACGTGCTCCACGCGGGCACCGCGTCGCCGGCGTTCGGATTCGTGGTCGAGGGGCGCGTCGCGCCGCCCGCGAGCGTCACCGATCCCGTGGAGGCGTAGGTGAAATTCGAGGGGAGCGTGTCGGAGATGGCGAGGGTCGTGGCCGCGTTGCGGTTGGCCGCGTTCGAGACGACGATTGAGTAGGTCGCGGTCGTCCCCGAAGGCCCGTTGTTGACGGTGGGCGTGCTGGTCGTCTTCGTCACCGTCAGCGCGGGGACGCACTGCGAGCCGGAGCTGACGCCGGAGACCTGCGTCGGCGTGATCGTCAGCGATTGTCCGTTCGCGCCCGCGGTCGCGCCGTAAGGGTCTGCCGCCGTCGTGGTCGTGCCGTTCGCGCCGCCGCTCACGTCAATGGACGCGCCGCCCGTCGTCGCGATGAAGCCGCCGCCGCCGCCGCCGCCCGGCCCGTGCCGGTTGCCGGGAAACGTGCCGCCAACTTGCGTGTCCCACGCGTCGCCGCCGCGACCGCCGCGCGCGTTGATCGAGAGTCCGGCGAGGCTGCCAGTGGTAACGCTGACCATGACGCTTCCGCCCGCGCCGCCGCCGCCGCCGCCGTCGTTGTCGGTGAACTGGTAGGCGTCCGAGCCGTTGGCGCTGATGGTGCCGGTGCCGCTGGTGCTGCCGGCGCGGATCATGACGATGCCGCCGCCCGACGCGCCGCTGCTCGCGACGGTCGCGGAGTTGTTGCGCGAGCCTGCGCCGCCGCCGCCGCCCATCACGAGAAGGTTCGCCGCGCCGTTGACGGTGTCTCCGCCGAGGCCGCCGACGGCGGAGTTCGAGTTCCAGGAGTTGCCGCCCTTGCCGCCGTCGCCTCCGTTGCTGCCGCCGCCGCCGCCCGTGTTCTCGTCGTTGGCCGCGGGGTCTGCGTCGGTGCCGCCGCCGCCCGCGTTGCCGGGCGCGCCGCGCGCGCTGCTGCCGTTCGGGTAGCCTTCGACGCCGGTGTCGAGAACCGTCCCGCTCGAAGGGTCATAGACGTAGCGCGGCGTGCCCGCGACGCCTTCGCCCTTCATGCCGTGGAAGTTTCGCGTGGCGAGGTTGCGGTAGTCCGTGTTCGCTCCGCCCGATCCGCCCGCGAGCGCGCGCCCGCCGCCGCCGCGAAAGCCGAGGCCGTTGACGCTCACGCTCGCGCTGCCGAGACCGAGCGCGCCCGCAACGTCGAAGACGAGGACGCCGCCCGACGTTCCGTCCCACGGCGCGGCGGTCAGAGACGAGCCGAGCGTCGCGCTCGAATACTGCGGGACGCGGATGACCTGAAAACGCCTCTGCCCCTGCGTGCCGCTCGCGGCGGCGTTCGTATAGGTGAACAGGAGTCCGTTGCCCGCGCCCGTCCCGCGGATCGAGACCGTCCCGCCGCCGGTGCCGAGCGCGCTCGTGGCCGCGACGTACTCGTAGTGGCCCGTGTTGTTGAGCGCGGTCGCGCCCGCGCCCGAACCGTTGTTCGCGCCGTAGGCGGTCGAGTTGTTCGAGTTGATCGCGGCGTCCTGCATCTGCATGACGAGCAGGAGGTCACCGACCGCGACGGGCGTGGCCGCGCCGTTGATGTTCGACGCGCCGACGGTGATCGTGGTCGCGCCCGCGTTGGCCGTGGCCGTGCCGGGGAAGTACGTGTTGACGATTCCGCCGAGCGTGCCGCCGGGGCCGTCCTTGCCGGGGTTGGCGACGCAAGTTTGCGCGCCCGCCTGAGACTGCGCGAACAGAAGCATTGAGGTGAGTACGAGCGACACGCAGACGGCGCGCGGCGCGACCGAGCCGCAGAAGAAGCGCGCGGCGACTCGTCTCAACACCTTGTTTGCGGCGGCGAGTCTCAAGGTTTATTCGTCCTCGTGCTTCGGTCGTGCCGCGCCCGCGTCCGTCTGCGGGTCGCCCGCGGCCTGCGCGTTCTGGCGCGGCGTGCCGAAGAGGTCGAAGAGATTTGAGAGCTTGGAAGAGATCGTGAAGTAAAAGCCGCGGCGCGCATTCACGAGCGGGTTCAGCCCCGGCTCGATGGCCTCAGTCCAGTTGTAGCCGCCGCCCACGCGCAGGTCGGGCAGAACCCAGAAGCCCATCTCGGTGCCGAACGAGGCGCGCGCCGTCGAGGTCGAAGGCTGCGCGAGCCAGCGCCCCTCGCCCGCCACGTCAACGTAACGACCGAGGCGATACGCGACGCGCCCCTGCGTCAGGTACGTGAGCGTCGAGACGCGCGCGAGTCCGGGCGAGGCGTTGTCGCCGAGCTTGAGCGCGAAGCGACCGAACAACTCGACGTTGCGGCTGGCCTGATAGTAGCCGTCGGACGAGAGCGTGTCGGAGCGGTCGAGCGTCTGCCCTTGCGTCGCCGACTGCGTGATGTCGCGGCGCGTGTAGCTGAAGAGAAGCCCGGCGGCGTCGGTGTGCAGCGGTCGCCAAGCGAGCGCCGCGGTCGCGCTCAAAGCCGAGCCGTCGCGCCCCTGGAAGTTCGTGCGCGAGAACTGCACGCGGGCGAGCGTCGTCACGTCGTCGAGGAGTCGCCCGGCAGCGCCGAGCGTCAGCACCGAGCCGAAGCCGTTGCGGTCTTGCAGCTCGTAGCGGCCCGTCGTGCGGAAGCCCTCGACCGGCTGCCACGCGAAGCCGAGGTGCCCGGCGTCGAAGCTCTCGCCGTTTCCGGCGAGGTGGAAGCCGCGCTCGAAGCCGAGGTCGAGCGAGAGCTGCTTGTTGATCGGCAGACGGTTTCCGAGTCCGATGACGGCGAAGCTGTCCGTGCCGTTGACGCCGTTCTCGATCTGGTAACGCGAGTTGAGGCTGGCGAAGTGGCCGAGCTTGGTCTCGACGCCGATGGCCGTCTCGCTGCGCGCGGTCGTCGCCGCGAAGCCCGTGGCCGACACGTCGCCGATGGGCGTGATGGGCGCGTCGGCGAGCCGTTCGGTGAAGAAGAGCTTGGTGTACTGGTTCCAGCGGTAGGTCGCCGCGAGCGTCGTCTGGTTCGGGTAGGTCGGGTCGGCCTCGCCCAAATTCTGCTCGCGCTTCGCCGAGAGTTCGATCTTGTCGGTGGCCCGGTACTCCGCGCCGACCGTGACGAGGTTCGAGCGCGTCTCCTTGCCGGCGAGGTCGTCTTTGAAGTCGCGGAAGTCGTAGCCGAAGGTCGCGCGCAGGCGGTCGCCGAAGCTCTGAGTCCACTGGAGCGACGCCGTCTCGCGGCTGTTGTCAACGTTCGACGTGTGGTTGCGCTCGTCAATGAACGAGAACTTCGCGCGCGCCGCCTTCATCACCTTCATCTCGACCGAGGCTTCGGCGCGCTGCGAGCCGGGCGTGACGGTCGCGCCGAACGGGTTGATGAAACCCTCGTCGGCGCGCGAGTACGAAGCGCGCAGGCGCGTCTCGCGGTAGGCGAGCGGCTGTTCGAGTTCGACTTTGTAAGCGTTGCCGTCGTGCCGGTCGTCGAGCGAAGCGCCGAAGAGGTTGCCGCCCGAAGCGACGCGCCCGCGCGAAGTCGCCCACTCGACGCGGACGCGCCCGCCTCGCGGCAGCGTCTTTTCAAGGTCTGCGCCGCCGAGGACGAACGAGCCGAACTCGCCCTCGCGCTGGTCAACGAAAGACATCCCGACTTTCAGTCCGAGTCCCTCGAAGTTCTTAAACCCGCGCGCGGTGTAAACGGCCTGCGACATCCCCGTCGCCTGATACTCGTATGTGACGACGACCTGAATCAGGTTGAACGAGAAGTCGAACGAAGAGATCGGTCGCAGGAAAAACATCTGGCCCGTCGAGGCGTCGAGGTTGTAATCAACCGAGCGGATGAGCGACTCGCGCGACAGGATGACTTCGGGGTTGCGGCGGTCGCGCACTTCGATGACGACCGTCTCGGAGCCGGGCAGGACTTCCGCGTGCGACAATGTAGCGAAGGCGAGCGCGCCGCCCGGAAAAACGTCGCGCGCGAAAGCCGTGTCGGGTCGCGCGCCCGTCACGGAGATGTAGTCGCCGTGCGAGTTCTCAAGATGGAGCTTGACGCCCGTCAGCTTGCGCGTGTAGGCGGCGAGTCCGGCGTTGCGGTTCTCCGTCTCCATGTCGCCGAAGAGGAAGTAAGAACGCTTGTGGTCAACGCGGAGATAGAGCTTCGAGTCCGACTGCGCGTCCTCGTAGCGCGTCGAAGAATCTCCGAAGAGCGGGTAGGTTCGATCCAGCGGGTCGAGTTGGAAGAGGCGGTCGCCTCCGCCCGTGCGGTTGACTGGGCGGTTGCTGTCGTAGGCGAGCGTTAGGAGATTCGAGCCGAGGAACTGTCCGCGGTAGAAGAAGGCGAGGCGGCTGCGCACGGTCGCGTCCGAAGCTTGTCCCGAAAGCGCCGGCGCGCTGCTGCCGATGGAGACTTCGGCGAGTCCGACGAGAATCGAGGAGCGAACCTCGGGCGTGACGCGAACCTCGTGCTGCGCCTCGACCGCGCCGGTCGTCGCTTTGATCTCGGTCGCGCCGACAGTGTTGTCGGCAACCAACAGCACGCGGCCTTCGCCGCCCGTGAGCGGGACGACCTGCTGCGTGAGCGCTGCGTCCTGCGCGCCCTGACCCGCGGCCTGCGCGGGCACGTCGGCGTTCGGATTGATGTTGACTCCGCCGTCCGAATTTTTACTGTCAACCGCCTTCGGGTTTACCGGAGCGCCGTTATCGTCAACGCGCACGAGGCGTCCGGCGGAGACTGCGAGCGCGACCGTGCCGTCCGCCGCCGGGTGGTTCCACTGGTCGAACGCGCGGACGAGGACGGTCGTCGAGTCGCGCCCGCCCGCGGAAAGCTCGGCCTTGTCGGTCACTATCTCAAGACGCTTCGCGGGGCCGCGACCGTAGGCGACGAGTTCGACGGACTTGCCCTGCGAGCCGTCGGGGCCGATTGCCGTGACTTTGATTCTGTTCGGGCCGGGCGCGACGTTGAGGCCGACGAAGGTGAACGTGGCGAGGTCGTTCTTGCGGTCGAGCCGCTTCTCGCCGATCTTCGAGTCGGGCACGCGCTGCCCCGCGACTTCGACCGCGACCGTCCAAGCGCCGTTCGTGCGCGCGGCGATTTCGAGCGACGCGCCGGCAATCGTCTCGTTCGGCTGCGGCGAGAGAACGCGCACGTCGCCGGGCGCGACCGGCTCAAGCGTCTCGTCGGTCGTCATCTCGTAAGTGCCCGACGCGAGCGGCGCGCTCTTCTTCGGCGCGTTCGGATTTCCGTCCGGGGCTGAACTTCCGTTGGTTCCATTCGCATTCGAGTTCGGCGAAGGAACGCTGACCGCGCCGCCCTCGAACGATTCGTTGTTCTTCGTCGCGGCGTCAGCGCCGCCGAAGAGCGAGCCTTTGAGCGGCCCGCGAGACGAGTTAGGCGCGAAGGAATTTTTAGAAGTGGACGATGAAGACGCAGCGCCGTCGGCTCTCGATGATGAGGACGCAGCGCCGCCCTGTTTCAGTGAGACGGACGCGGCTTCGCCTTCCGGCGAGCGCAGCGCGAAGTTCTGACGCAGCATCGCGCCGCCGCCGAGCGGCGTGCGGAGCAGGCGCGTCCAACTCTTCTCGTCGCGCCGCCCCGTGTCAACCAGAGTGTAGCCGGGCGGGAGCGTCACGGGGTCGAGCGAGATGACCTGCGCGCCTTCGTTGACCGCGGGGAAGTTGTAGAGTCCTTCCGAGTCGGTGATGACCGACTGGCCGTTGTTGAGGTAGAGACGGACGCCGGGCAGGCCGCGCTCGCCATTGTCGAACTGGCCGTTCAGGTTTGCGTCAGCGAAGACGCGACCGATGATGACCTGTTGCGACGAAAAGATTCCGCGGCGGACGCGCACGGATGCGCGCGCCGGGGGGGTTGACACACGCTCGCCGGTGGTGAGCGTGCCCGCCGCGGAAGCCGAGTTGTACTGGTCGCCCTCTTGCGCGTTCGCGCCGACTCTCACGCGATAGACGAGCGTCACGCGCGCGCCCGCCTCGACGCGACCGATGTGGAAGACGAGAGTGCTGCCGTCGGAGGTCTGCGGGGTGATGCTCTGCTGCGGCGCGGGCGGCGCGGTCAGGAGCGCCGTGCCCTCAGCGTAGTGGAACGACGGCGGCAGTTGGTCTGTGACGACCGCGTCGTCAACGGCGGCGGCGGTCGCGTTGTGAATCTCGACGTGATAGCTGACGGTGTCGCCGATTTCGACCGATGGCTGATCCGCCATCTTCGTTATTTCGAGGGTCGTGTTCTCGAACATCGGCACGTTCAGGGCGTAGGCCGCGAGGTGCGCGATGTCAACGGCGCTGTCGGTCGTCTCGAAGCTGCCGTCCTTGGCGACGGGCTGGCCGTCGAGCGCGCGAACCGAGAGCGTGAAGAGGCCGGAGTTGTCCGCCGACGGCGTGATGTCGGTCTCGATGAGTCGGGCGCGGTAGCCAGCGGCGGTGACGTTGAGGAAGTAGCGCGCCGGCGCTTGCGGCGTGCCGAGTTGCGCCGAGGCGAGGACGAAGCTGAAGCGGCCCGTCGTGTCGGAGGCGAACGGGTTGGCGTTCGCGTTGTTCGGGTCTGAGCCTGTGCTTGAGTCGAGCGAGACGGACGCGCTGCCCTGCGAGTCTGCGAGGAGCGCGACGCGCGCGCCCGCGATGGGCGTGCCGGCGCTGCGGCCTTCGTAAACGACGCCGAAGGGGTTGACGACCGCCGTCGCCGTGGTGGTCGCACCCGCGGGCGCGTTGTCGGCCTTGACGAGCGCGTTGTTGACGACGCCCGTGCCGTGCGCGACGCCCGCCGAGACGCGCGCCTGGAACGCGACCTCGACCGTCTCGCCGACCGCGACCTGCGCGAGATGAAGCTGGATGCGGCGCGCGACGACCGAGCCTTCGTCCGTGTCGTCGGCGTCGGTGAGCTGCCGGTTGTCGAGGCGGAGCGTTCCGGCGACGTAGTCGAGTCCGTCGGGCAGGTCGTCCTGCACGCGCACGTTCGTCGCGGGGATGTCGCCGCTGTTGCGGAAGGTGATCGTGTACGAGAGCGCCTGGCCCGAAGTCGAGGTGACGTGATCCTTGCCTTCGACGAGCTTGACGGGCGGGAGCTTCGGGTCGGTCGGCGAAGAGAGGCGCGCGCCGTTGCCGAAGATGTTGATGATCGTGCCGGAGTCTTGAGCGCCCGCGTTGAGCGCGTCGGTGACGCTCGAACGCGCGTTGATGCGGATGGAGAGTTGCTGGCCGACCTGCCCGCCGTTCGTGTCAACGACGGCGATGACGCCGACGCACTGGCCGTGCGCGAGCCGCGGACTCATCGTCGAGTCGAGCGTGATCTGCGTGTCGGAACTCGTGAGAGTGCCGGAAGCGTCCGCGTCGAAGTAGAGCGAGACGAGAGCGGCGGGCGCGGAAACGTCCGCCGAGGTGATCGTGTAGAAGTCGGGCGTGTTGCCCGTGTTGCAGACGCGGAACAGACGCGTGACGCGGTCGTTCGGCGCGACCGTCGCCGAAGGGTCGGTCTCGTCGGGCGTCGTGTTGACGGCGGCGACGGTGAGCACGGTGATGGTCACGACGGGCGAGACCGTCGCGAAGCCCGTGCCGGAGTCGTCGGTGTAGGTCGCCTCGGCGCGGTTGGAAATCGTAACGCCCGACCCCGTAGGCCCGTCCGCGAACGCGCTCCGTCCGCCCGCCGTGAAGGCGAAGAGGAGAAGAAGCGCGAGAACGCGGACGAGGCTGCGGGGCCGGGCGTTAGTCATTGGAGAAGATCGAAGAGTCGGAGGTCGGAGGTCGGAGGCCAGTGTCAGAAGTCTTTACTACTGACCTCCGGCCTCCGACCACTTCCCTGTTAGTTGATCCGGCGGCGGAACTTGAACGTCGCGGAGGCTCCGGGGTTGAGCGAGCCTGCGGCGTCCTTGAGGAACGTCGAGGCGGCTGTGACCGCGCCGCTCGTGTTGCCGTCGGTGATCGTCCCGCCGTTGGAGTCGGACGGGTTCGGCCCCGTCGGCGCGATGATCTGCGTGGTGTTCGCCGCCCAGTTGTTCGGGGCCGCCGAGCCGTCCTCGCTGATGACGATGCTCGACGCGACGAGGTTGACGCAGCCCGCGCCGCCGCCGCCCGTCGAGACGTTCGAGTAGGTGATCGTGTACTCGATGTCCGCGCCGGGGACGGCGTCGGTCGCCGCGCCGACGCCCGTGGCGTTGATGACCGTAAAGCTCTTCACGAGTTTCAGGAATCCCGTGTAGAGGTTGTCGAGCGTGTCGTTGTGCTGCGCGGGCGTGATGCCGGAGGTCGCGCGGACGGTGGTGCTGAACCCGCCCGACTGAAGCACGGCAGTGCCCGAAGGAGCCGTGACGCGCACGATGACGTTGGCCGACGAGCCGAACGAGACGGCGAGCGTCTTGCTGCCGCCGCCCGAAAGGGTCGTGAACGTCGTCCCGCCGTCGGTGCTGATCTGGACCGTGAACCCGGCAGGCACCGTCGGCGCGGTGAACGTGAAAGTGTCGTCGGCGTTGCCCGTGTTCTGCACGGTGTTGACGAAGTCAACGGAGGCCGCCGCCGAGAGCGTGTCGAGGTGCGACTTGCCGGCGATGGCCGCGGGCGCGACCGACTTGTTCGTGTAGTCGTTGTTGTTGTCGGTCGGGCCGACAGCCGCCGGCGCGCCCGAAGGGCCGAGCAGGACGTTGCCGGTCTGCGTGAGCGTCGTCGGGAGCTGGAAGCCCTGCGTCGCGCTTAAGGGGTCAACGCCGGAGCGCGGCTCGTTGAAGTCGGCGTTTCCGTCGCCCTTGTTCACCACAACGTCGCCCGACTGGTCGGTCAGGTTCGTGCCGATGGTGTTCTTGGCGAAGGCGTCGCCGATCTCGTAGATGGGCTGCGACGCGTTGATGCCGGTGTTGACGGAGACGACGAACTGCATGTTCGTCACCGAAGCGCCAGCCGCGACCGACGCGCCGACGTTGTAGGCGACGCGGACGGTGCTGCTCGCGGGCGACGGCACGGTCGTCGTCCAGACCGCCGCCGTCACGGGGTCGCTCGTGAGCGGCGAGGTCGAGTAGAGGACGGTGACGCCAGCGGGCGGCGTGACCGAGACGAACGTGGTGCGCTGCGGCACGGGGACGATGACGAAGACGCCGGTGTTCGAGCCTGCGGGCGCGTTCGTCAGCGTGCGCGAAGAGGCCGCGCGCGCGCCCGTGTTGTCGAGGCTCCACGTGTAGGTGATGTTCGAGCCGAGCGCCACGGGGCCAGCCGGGGCATTCAGGTTCAGCCGCAACTGCGCGTCGTTGTCAACCGTGGTCGAAACGTCGCCGCGCGCCTCACTCTCGCCGTTGACCGGCGCGGTCGTGCCGCCGGGCACCGACGTGCGGACTTCGTTCGCCGAGTTGTTCGCCGTCTGGTTGTCGAAGGTCGGGCCGCCGGTCGAGGCGTCGCCGAGCTTGACGCTGATGGTCGAGCCTGAGGCCGCCGCGGCGTTGATGTTGACGCGCACGATGACCGTGAGCGACGCGTTGTGCGCGACCGAGGCCGAGAGCACGTCCGCGCCGTTCGTCAGGATGTCGGTGTCGCCCGCGTCAATGCCGTTGCTGTTCACGTCAATGACGGCCTTCTGCACGGTGGCCGGGCCGGTGAGCTGCACGCTCGCGCCGTTGGCGAGGAAGCGCACCAGCGTGGCGTAGTTGCCGGTGTTGGTGACGGTGAAGGTGAAGTCAACGTTCGTCTGTCCGGCGACGACGTTCGAGACCGTGCCCGCGTCGGGCGTGATCGCGAGTCCTGAGACGTTGGCGACCGTGACGGTCACGGTGTTCGAGACGACCGAGTAGCTGTTCGTCCCGTCGGAGTAGGTCGCGGAGGCGCGGTTCTGTATCTGCGTGCCGCCCGCCGTCTGCGCCAGCGTCGGCAGAGCGACGAGGCACAGCGCGGCGAGCGCGGCGAGCAGCCGCGCGGTCGCGCGCAAGAGCGCAGGGGAGTTAGTTCTGGTTTTCATCTTTTGATTCCTCTAAGTGATCGGTGGGACGCTCGGCGGTCTCGTTTAAGGTAGGTGAAGCCTCCGAGAGTGTCGTCAGGCTTCCGTCCGAGGCCGCGCGAAGGTCTTATCTATTTGACACGCACTTTATATGAGGCCGTGAGCTTGCCGCCTGCGGCGAGCGCGTCCGACCACTCGTAGCGCACCTCTGTGTACATCGAGACCGGCGCGGGCACTCTCTTCACGGTGCCGTCCTCCTGCTTCTCCTCGATGATCGGCTGGGTCGAGAAAGTCTTGCCGCCGTCAATCGAGTAGGTGACGGTCGAGCCTTGCTCCGCCGCGGCGCTGCCGGCCACGAAGGCGGTGCCCGCGGGGATGTGGCCGACGGCCTTGTAGTCGTGGGCCGCCGCCGTGCCGTCGTTCGACGAGACGATCTGCCAGTCGAGTATCTCGCCCGGCTTCACGTTCTCGACTTTGTCGAGGGAGAGGCGCTGGCCCGCGCGCTCGACCGAGCCGTCGAGCACGACCTTGACTTCGGGACGGCCACCGCCGCCCGACGTGTTGAGTTGACGCTGCGCCAGCGCCGCGCCGCCGACAGCGACGACGAAGACGAGCGCGAGCAGCGGGGCCACGCCCAGTCTCTTCTTAAGTCTGTTCATTGATCTTCTCCTCCAGGTGTTCATTCGGTGTTTCCGGGTGCGCGAGGCTTTAGGGCGGGAGCGCTTGGGGCCATGCGCCTTCGTTGTCGAGGGCCTTTGAAGTCCCTCACGCGGGGTCTGCCATCATCGTCTCTTTCAGAGCGCAGGCGACGGCGTACATGAAGTCTTTGACGCGGACGGGCCGCGGCAGCACCGCGGCGAGACGCGCGTGCGCGTGCGCGCGCATGATCTCGGACGGGCGGTCGTGGATGGCGATGAGCGAAGTGTCGGGCGCGATCTCGCTCAGGGCCTCGACCGCGCCGCTGCGACCGAAGCCGGCCATGTCTAACCCGACGGCGATCAGGTCGAAGTCGCCGCGCGCAGCCGCGCGCAGAACGTCCATCGTGTGCCGGCACGCCTCGGCCTCGTGACCCGCGGCCCTGAGAGCCGCCACGAGGCATTCGGCCATCGCCCTGTCGTCGTCGCAAATCATCACGCGCGCCATCCGTTTGATTCCTTTGTTCGTCTTTGCCTGCTGCCGAAATCCGGGCGCAGAACTCCCCGGTGACGGACTCTTTTACAAGCCGCGTACCGCGCGCACCTCAGGCTGAAAGGAAGGGAAAAGCGGCTGAAAACGGCGGGTTTTTGAAGATTTCGGGAGGCTGAAGGGAGCGCCGCCGGAGTGCGTGTGACAGACGTGGCTGAAATTTTGTCAGCGGGGCTGACGTTTTGTCAGGCCCGCGCTCCCGGCTTCGAGTTGACCATCAGGCTTCGTACTCGCGCAGCTTGCGGTAGAGCGTGCGCGCGCTGATGCCGAGGATGGCGGCGGCGCGCTCGCGGTTGCCGCCCGTCTCTTCGAGGACGCGTTGGATGTGCTGGCGTTCGAGTTGTTCAAGCGTGGCGGGCGCGACGCCGGACGCCGGACTCTTCCCTTCCGAAGTCTTCGCGGCGTCGGGCGCGACGACCTGCTCGGCTTCGATGGTGTCGCTCGTCGCGAGCGCGGCGGCGCGTTCGAGGCAGTTGCGAAGCTCGCGCACGTTGCCGGGCCAGTCGTAGGAGGCGAGACGCTGCTGCGCCTCTTCCGAGAGATTCAACGCGGGACGGCTGAAGCGCTCGCGGAAGGCCGCGATGAAGTGCTCGGCGAGCGCGGGGATGTCTTCGCGCCGTTGGCGGAGCGGCGGGACGTGGAGCGAGATGACGTTGAGGCGGTAGAAGAGGTCCGTGCGGAAGCGGCCCGCGTTCACGTCTTCGGCGAGGTTGCGGTTCGTCGCCGCGATGACGCGCACGTCGGCCTCGCGGTCACGCGTCGAGCCGACGCGGCGGAATGTTCCTTCTTCGAGAAACGTGAGGAGCTTGACCTGAGTCTGCAAGGGCATCTCGCCGACCTCGTCGAGCAGGAGCGTCGAGCCGTCCGCCGCCTCGATGAGTCCGCGCTTGGTCGCCGTCGCGCCGGTGAACGCGCCGCGCTCGTGGCCGAAGAACTCCGACTCGAAGAGCGATTCGGGCAGCGCCGCGCAGTTCACTGAGAGCATCGGCGAGTCGGCGCGCGCCGAGCGCGAGTGGATGAAGCGCGCGAGCGCGTCCTTGCCCGTGCCCGACTCGCCCGTGATGATGACGGTCGAGTCGGCGCGCGCCGCGGTCTCGGCCAGCGCGACGAGTCCCTCCATCGCCTTGCTCCGATAGACGAGCGAAGACTGCGCTTCGTCCGACGGCTGACGCACGGCGTCTTTGAGCGACGCGTTCTGCCGGACGAGCTTGCGCTTCTCGTCGGCCTTGCGGACGACCGCCTCGATCTCGTCGAGCGTCGCCGGCTTCGTCAAATAATCATAAGCGCCGAGCCGCATCGCTTCGAGTCCCGTGCCGAGCGACGTGTCCGCCGTGAGCATGATGACTTCGGGCGCGTCCTCGACCTTGCGAATCTCGCGCAACGTGTCGAGGCCGGAGAGTCCGGGCATACGGATGTCCAACAACACAACGTCGTAGTCGCTCCGCGCGAGCGCGGCGAGCGCCTCCTCGCCGGACGAGGCGGGCGTCGAGTCGAATCCCATGCGCGCGATCTGGTCGGACACGAGCTTACGCAGCACCGCGTCGTCGTCAACGACCATCACGCGAATTTTTCTACTCATAGAAAAGTGACAAGTGAAAAGCCGGCAGAAAGTCGGGAGTGCATCTTATCACTTGTCACTCGTCACTTGTCACTAGCTTTTTTTACTGCCGGTCGGGCGTGCGCCGCGGGAGCCAGAGGCGGAAGCGGCTGCCCGCGCCGGGCTTCGACTCGGCGGTGAGCGTGCCGCCCATCGCCTCGGCGAAGGTGAGCGAGATGGCGAGGCCGAGGCCGGAGCCGCGCCCGGGGTCTTTCGTCGTGAAGAACGGGTCGAAGACGCGCGAGAGAGTTTCGGGCGCGATGCCGGGGCCTGTGTCCTCGACCTCGACGCGCACGCGCTCGCCGTCGAGCGCCGTCAAGACGCGGACGCGACCGCCGTCGGGCACGGCGTCGAGCGCGTTCGTGAGGAAGTTGTCGAGAATCTGCCGCACCATCGCCTCGTCGGTCGCGACCTCGCCGACCGAAGGGTCTGTCGCGGCCTCCACGCGGACGCCGCGCTCGCGTCCGCGCGCGTCGAAGATTTGCGCGGCCTGCTCGACGAGGCGGTTGAGTTCGACGGGTTCGCGCCGCGCGCGCTTCTGCCGC
This sequence comes from Pyrinomonadaceae bacterium, assembly GCA_035652995.1. Classification (GTDB taxonomy): domain Bacteria; phylum Acidobacteriota; class Blastocatellia; order Pyrinomonadales; family Pyrinomonadaceae; genus QHXN01. Next base: position 29,578 of record DASRCS010000175.1, on the reverse strand, counting down.
GAGAGGTCGAGTAGGCCGCGCGTGATCTGCTTGCAGCGCAGCGCCTGGCGGACGATCTCTTCGAGGTAGTAGTCCCACTGTCGTTCGGTCGCGAGCGCGGCGACCTCCGGCGTCTGTTTCAGGTCGCGCAGAGTCGCCTCGGCGCAGGTCGTGATGGCGGCGAGCGGGTTGTTGATTTCGTGCGCGACTCCGGCGGCGAGCTGCCCGATGGTCGCGAGGCGGCGCGAGCGCGCGAGCTGCTCCTGCACCTCTGCGAGCGTCGTGATGTCGCTCCAGGTGATGACGCTCCAGTTGCTCCGAGGTCTGGAGTCTGTGGTCTGTTGATTCAGTCTGGAGTCTGGAGTCTGGAGTCTGGGGTCAGTGTCTTGACGGTTGCGCGCTGAAGAAGTGGCGCGCGCGTCTTCGGAAGCTGAGCGATGATTCTCGTCGCGCGAGCCGGCGTCGGATGACTCGTCTTCTGACTGAGCACGACTTTCTCTCGTGACTTCAGACTCCAGACTCCAGACTCCAGACTCCAGACTCGACACGGGCGCGACCGAGACGAGGTAGCGGCGACCGTCCTCGGCCTGCAACTCGAACGAGCTAGTCGTGCGCGGCGTGCCGGGCCTCATGTGGTATGCGGCGGCGCGCTCGCCGAAGATGCGCGCGAAGGCTTCGGCGCACGACATCCCCGCAACGTCGGAAGGGTGCAGGCCCATCGTCTCGGCGGCGGCCATGTTGCAGCGCACGACGCGCATCCGGTCGTCGTGGACGATGATGCCGTCGGGGATTGCGTCGAAGGTCTGCTCCCAGACGCGCTTGGCCGCGCCGAGCGTGTCCAGCAGTCTTGAGTTGTCGAGCGCGAGCGCGACCATCCCGGCGAGTCCTTCGAGTTGCTGCCGCTCCTCGGCTGTGAAGCGGTGGTGCTCGCGGTATCCGACGACGAGGACGCCCAAGTTCTCGCCGCGCGCGCGCAGACGCACGAGCGCGAGGTCGCGCACGCCCTCCGCGCTGTGCAGCGGGAACTCGCTCGTCGGCAGGTCGCCCGCGACGCCGCGCACCTCGATGATCGTCTCGTCTTCCATGTCGGCGATGCGCTCGGCGAACTCGCCGCGCAAAGGGTTGACGATCTCGCCGGAGCCGACGTTCTTAAATCCGCTCGTCGCGAGCCACTTGACCGTGCGATCCGTGGTCGAGAAGGTCGCGATGCTCGTCGTGTCGGCGCGCAGAATGCGGCGCACCGTCTCGACCGTCGCCGCGAGCGTCGGCGCGCGTGCGTCGCGCCGCTCCGCGAAATCGTCCGCGCTCGAAGGGTGCGCCGCGTCGTCGCCCGCCGCACGACCGTTGTTGTCGCTCTCCGCCATCTCGACCTTATCTTGCCAGAATCAACAGCGAAAGTCCTTATACGCGCTGGCCTCGCGGAGAGTTTACGCCCCGCCGGAATTTGACGAGCGCACTCGCCGCAATTTTCTTTCACCTGACGCCCGCGCCGCCGCGCAAACTCGACGGCGCGAGCGAAGCCGCACGCCTTTTCGCGCGCCCGCGGCGTCGGCACGTGCGTTGCCGTCTTCACGCGCGGGCCGTCGGCGGGCAGATTCAGAAGCGAGGCCGCACGGTCGAGTCAGGGAGAAGGAGTCGGAAGATGAGAACGAGAAAGATCGCCGCGAGTGTGCTGCTTCTGGCGGCTGTGGTGTTTGCCGCCGCGGGCGAGGCGCGCGCGCAGACCGAGCATCAGGACATAACCGTCACCGTGCGCCCGTCGCAGACGGTCGAAGAGCGCGTCGCCGACGAGATGAAGGAGAAGGAGCTGCGCAAGGCAGCCGAGGAGAAGAGCGCCGCCGAGGAGTCGGAGAAGATCGCGGAGACGAGTCCGAGGATGCTGCTCGCGCGGGCGCGGACGATCTACGTCACGTCGAGCACGTCGTACTTCGAGCCGGTGCAGCTTCAGAACGCGCTACGCAAGCGTGACGAGGTTGACGATTGGCAGTTGGCGATTGTTGACGGCTGGGACAAGCAGAAGGTCGCCGACATCCTCATCGAAGTTGACCGACCGCTCTTCACCTGGACGTTCACCTACAAGATCACGCAGCGCAGCACCGGCATCATCCTCGCCACCGGCAAAATCACGGCCTTCGACGGTAACGCCGCCGCGCCGAAGCTCGCGCGCAGAATCGTCGAGGACATCAGAGAGGCGCGCGGCGAGAAGAAAGCGAAGAAGTAGTAGTAGCCGCCAAAAGTTGTACACTCAAGGTGGAGAATGTCGCGTGATGAGAAGACTCGTTTTTATAACCTGCCTCTTGTTAACTCTGCTTGCGCCCGCCTTCTCTGTCGCACAGGTCGCCGCGAGCGCGCAGGATTCGGAGAAGCAGCGGGCGCAACAACTATGGGAGGAGGCCATCGCCGCCAAAGGCGGACGCGAGCGGCTGCGGAATGTCTCAAGCCTTTTCGTCAAGACGGAACTGGACGGAGGCGACCGCGAGTATTCGCTGTACGTCTTCCCAGATTACATCTTCGACTATGGTTACATAGCGGAAAAGGAGATCACTGACATCAAGGTCAGCAATGCCAAGCGAGGCGTTACGTGGTGGCAACCTAACGGTCATCCGGCACACCAACTCAAGTATGACTCGAATGACCTTTACGAAAACTTGAAGCCGCAGTTCATTTATTTACTCGTGACGAGCCACATGGACCCGGTTCCGCTCCGGTCGCGCAAAGATCGGATCGGTCTGAAGCGGGTGGATGTAGTCGAGACGGACGCGAACGGTTGGCGCGTGGACTACTACATTGACCCCGACACGCACCTCCCGATAAAAGTGGTACTTCCCAGTAGTCCGAAAGCCCGCTCGGAAGAGGAGATGGATTTCGTAGTCTCCTTGGAAGATTACATCAATGTTGACGGCGTGATGATGCCGAGCAGAGCCAAATTTTCAGACACGACACCGTTAAAATGGAAGGAGCACCTCACGTTTGAGATAAACCCTGCCTACGACAAGGGCATCTTCGAGGAGCCGCCGACGGCCAAGATGGTGCCGGAGGCATGGAGGAAAAAGTAGAGACGAGTAAAGAGAAAACGAGAGAGGCGGCATTGAACGTCCTGCCTCTCTCGTTTTGCAATTGATAGCGCGCTAGTCGGCCTTCGGCGCGGCGGCGCGGACGGAGTCGGAGACGCCGGCTTCGTACTTTTTGAAGTTATCGTTGAAGCGGCGGGCGAGGTCGCGCGCCTTCTCGTCGTAGGCCGTCTTGTCCGCCCAGGTGTTGCGCGGCTGCAAGACTTCCTGCGGCACGTCGGGGCACGAGACGGGCACGCCGACGCCGAAGACCGGGTCGGGGCGCGTCTCGACTTCGGCGAGCGAGCCGTTGAGGATCGCTCGAATCATGGCGCGCGTGTACTTGATCTTCATGCGCTGCCCAACGCCGTAGGGGCCGCCCGACCAGCCGGTGTTGACGAGCCAGCAGTCGGCTTTGTGTTCCTGAATCTTCTTGCCTAACAAGTCCGCATAGACGCCCGGATGCAAGACCATGAACGGCGCGCCGAAGCAGGTCGAGAAGGTCGCCTGCGGCTCGGTGACGCCGCGCTCGGTGCCCGCGACCTTCGCGGTGTAGCCGGAGAGGAAGTGGTACATCGCCTGCTCCGGCGTAAGCCGTGCGACGGGCGGCAGCACGCCGAAGGCGTCCGCCGTGAGCATGATGATGTTGCGCGGGTGTCCGGCGTGGCCTTCGGGCACGATGTTGGGAATCGAAGTCAGGGGGTAAGCGGCGCGCGTGTTCTCGGTCTTCGACGCGTCGTCGAGGTCTGGGACGCGCGTGACGGGGTCGTAGGCGACGTTCTCCATGATCGTGCCGAACATTCGCGTCGTGCGGTAGATGTCCGGCTCGGCTTCGGGCGAGAGCTTGATGACCTTGGCGTAGCAGCCGCCCTCGAAGTTGAAGACGCCGTCGTCCGACCACCCGTGCTCGTCGTCGCCGACGAGGCGTCGTTCGGGGTCGGCGCTCAGGGTAGTCTTGCCCGTCCCCGAAAGCCCGAAGAAGATCGCCACGTCGCCCTCGGCCCCGACGTTCGCCGAGCAGTGCATCGTCATGACACCGCGCTGCGGGAGCAGGTAATTCAAAATGGAGAAGACCGACTTCTTCGTCTCGCCCGCGTAGTACGTTCCGCCGATGAGGACGAGTCGCTGACTGAAGTCCACGAGGATGAAGGTCGCGGAGCGCGTGCCGTCCACGGCGGGGTCGGCCTTGAAGCTCGGAATGTTGACGACGGTGAACTCCGGCCTGTGCTTCGCACGGCCTTCGTCGTCGTTGATGAACATCGTGCGCGCGAAGAGCGAGTGCCACGCGAGTTCGGTGACGATGCGGACGGGCAGGCGATAGCTTTCGTCCGCGCCCGCGTAAGTGTCCTGCACAAAAAGATCGCGCGAGGACGCGTACTTCATCATGCGGTCGCGAATCGCGTTGAACTTCTCCTGCGGAAACTCTTTGTTCACGTCGCCCCAAAAGACTTTGTCCTCGCTCGAAGGCTCGCGGACGATGGCCTTGTCCTTGGCGGCGCGGCCCGTGTGCTCGCCCGTGTCAACGATGAGCGCGCCGTCGGCGGAGATGACTCCCTCGCCGCGGCGCGTGATCACTTCGTAGAGTTCTGGCGTGTTCAGATTCCAGAAGACGTTGGCCTGCGGGTTGATGCCGAGCGTGTCGAGGCCAACGTCTGTGCGTTTGCGCCCGTGCTCACGCGCGGCGCTCATTTTAATGGCGGTCATAAATTCTCCTGTCGAATGACGGACGGCGTGCGTCGAGTCGTTTAGAGGGTGCTCGTTTCGGCGTCGGAACTTCGAGGCGAACGCCCACTGCGATCCCTTCTGAGACTCGACGCCGACGTCTTCTCTTTGTTCACGCGTCGAACAAATCGCCGCCCGACGCGCGACAGGAGCGCACGAGCGCGGACGCCACTCGCGTCCACATTCGGCGCTCCTGCTGGGTTAAAAACTGCTGCCCTTCCGAACTTCAGCGCGAGTCTTTCGTGCGCCTCTCCTCGACCAACTCGCGCAGCGCGACCGAGAGGTCGCGCGCCGCACGTTCGAGGCGGTCGGCGCAGGCTTCGATCTCGTCAACGTCGTCCGGCGTCCGGCTCGCGGAGACAGCCGCGAGGGCGTCGGCGACCTGGGAGTGCAAACGCTCCGCCGCCGAATGAACCTCTTGCTCCGCGCGCGTCGGCGGCTTCGAGGGGGAAGTCGAACCTTTTGTACTCACGAAAACCTGCCCTGCTTGTACGTCTGGAATTCTCGCCGCCGGGCGTCGCCCGACGCTTTTACGCGCGCGCTGCAAAACTTTTCGGCGCGTGCTTTTAAGATAACAGATTGATTTCGTCAGTGCCATCTCTTACATCAAACGGGAGGCACATTTCAAGTCAAGGGAAAGAGAGGTCAGAGGTCGGAGGTCAGAGGTCAGTTGAAAACATCTTGTCTTTCACTGACTTCTCCTTTTGCCTTCCCCGCCCGCTTTTGTTATTCGTTGAGGCGATGGAGAGCAGGCCGCCTTTGGAGGCTTTCACACGGCGCGAGCGCGAGGTCATCCGTTCGCACCGCACGCCCGCGAGCGTGCAACGCTTTCTCTCAAGCGTGCCTTACAACTGGGAGCGGCGCGGCGCGACGCTGCGCTCGTTCCGCGAAGTCCTGCGGCGCGGCGAGGCGCACTGTCTCGAAGCCGCGCTCGCCGCCGCCGTCATCCTCGAACAGCACGGCTACCCGCCGCTTTTGATGAGCCTCGAATCACAGGACAAGCTCGACCACGTCGTCTTCGTTTTTCAAAGGCGCGGCCTCTGGGGTTCGGTCGCACGCTCGCGCGACCTCGGCCTTCACGGTCGCCGCCCCGTCTTCAGTAACTTAAGACAGCTCGCGTGGAGCTACTTCGACACCTACGTTGACCTGACGGCACGCATCACAGGCTACGGCGTGACGAGCCTCTACGAACTCGGCGGCTACGACTGGCGCTTCTCGGCGAAGAACGTCTGGAAGGTCGAGCGCCACCTGCAAGAGATTCCGCACCGCGCGATTCATTCCTCCGAACGACGCTACCAACGCCTGCTCGCCCGCTACAAAGAGTTCCGCGCCAAGCACCCCGACCGCCCGCTCACCGACTACGAGAGCCGCGACACGTGGATGTTGTAAGCAAGGATGAAGGCGGAAGGAGGAAGGATGAAGCGAAGGATGAAGCGGAGGCGGCGAGCCTTTCTCTCATCCTTCCTCCTTCCGCCTTCATCCTTCAAAAAAACCGCGGGGCGCGCCCTCCCCAGTGCACGCCCCGCGTCCGTGGGCACGACGGATTGACGCCCGCGACGAACTGCGAATTTCGCTGACGCCATCCGCACGCAATTATCCTCATGCGGAAAATTTCCGCGACGCGGGCACCAACAGCGACACGCCGCGCGACACTCACGCCGACGCCGTGACTCTCCCAACGCACGCGTGTGTGGATAGCCACATTGACCGCCGCCCGCGCGGGGCCGATGCTTGATGCGTGTTTACAACCGCTCCCCTGAAGTCGCAAAATGAGGCGCGACCGTTACCGACTCCCAAACCTGATTCGCCATGTCAATCCTGATTGCCGAAGACAACGTGGCGCAGCGTCGTTACCTGCGCGAGCTTCTGGAGCGCGAGTTCGCCGGGCACGCGCCCGTCATCGAGGCCGCGGACGGCGAGGAGGCCGTGCGCGTGGCGCTGAAAGAGCGGCCAGAGCTGTGCGTCTTCGACATCCAGATGCCGCACGTCTCAGGCGTCAAGGCCGCGCGCTCGGTGTGGCGCGAGTTCCCCTCGGCGCGCATCATCTTCTGGACGCAGTTCGCGCACGAGGTTTACATCAACGAGCTGCGCAAGATCGTGCGGGCGGTCGAGCCGCAGCCCGCCTACGGTTTCATCCACAAGAACAACCCCGAAAGTCGTTTCCTGCGCTTCGTCGCCGCCGTGCTCGAAGACGGCGCGGACATGATCGACCCGGCCTTCAAGGACTCGTTCAAGCGCCCGCTCCTGACCGAGTTCGAGGCCGAGGCGCTCTACTACCTCGCGCTCGGACTCTCGAACTGGGCCATCGCGCGTAAGTGCGCGCTGTCTTTGCGCGGAGTCGAGAGCCGGCTCGCGACGCTCTACGAAAAACTCTTCATCTCAATCCCCGAAGGCACGCCGCACGAGGCATACGACAAGCTCGCCTACAACATGAGGACGCGCGCGTTCTTCGAGGCCCTGCGCCGCGGACTCATCAACTCCGACGAGCTTGAGAAGGCCGCCACAGACCTCGAACACTGGATCGAGCGCGACCGCAAGCGCTTCCTCGACGAGTCGCACAAGTGAAGGCGAAAGGCAAAAGTAAAAAGGCAAAGGTGCGGACGCGCTACGCGCGAAGAACTTTTAATCTGCTCCTGCTTCTCCACTTTTGCCTTTTGCCTTTTTACTTTTGCCTTCCGTCGAGGTCGCAGACCGAGACGACAAATCTTCATCGCTGGGGCGCGGTCACGCTCTTTCACGGACTGCCGAGCGATCAGGTGCGGGCCGTCGCGCAGGACGCGGACGGCGTGATGTGGTTCGGGACGGACGCGGGACTCGCCTGGTACGACGGGCGGCGCGTGCAGAGCGTGACGAGCGAGGGGCTGTCGGGGCCGCGCGTCCACGCGCTCGGCGTTGACGAAGCGGGCACGCTCTGGGTCGGCTCGGACGGCGGCGCATACGTGCGCGCGGCGGGCGCTCAAGCGTTCGCGCAGGTCGCCGAGACGAAGGGCAAGAGCGTTCTGGCCGTCGCGACGCCCGCGCCGGGCCGCGCCCTGCTCGCGACCGCGGACGGAATCATCTTCGACTGCCGAAGGACTGACGGCGGCGTGGAAGTCAAACAACTCGGCGAGCGTCTGACGCGCGCGAGCACGCCGGCACAGGCGAGCGTCAAGGGACAGCCGCTTGAGTTGACGAGCCTCGCGGGCGACGGAGAGACGTTCGTGATCGGCACGAACGGACGAGGTCTTCTGACCGTCGGGACGGACGGCGACGCGAAAGAAATCGCGAGCAAGCCGCGCGCGTTCTTCGTCGAGTCTCTGGCGCGCGACTCCGCCGGCGCTCTCTACTTCGGCGCGCAGACTTCCGCTAACGACGGCGGCCTCTACCGCGTTGACGACGGCAGACTCGCACGGCCTCAGAAGCTGCCGGGCGCGACCGGCACCATCAAGGCGATTGCCGCGGACGCGCGCGGCGACGTGTACGCGGCGACCGACGGGCACGGCGTCTTCGTCTATCGCGGAGGACAAATCGCGGAACACTTCACGTTCGCGGGCACGGCGGGCGGGCTTCGCTCGGACACGGTCAACGCCGTCTTCGTTGACCGCGAGGGCGTCGCGTGGTTCGGCACGCCGCGCGGCGTCTGCCGCTACGACCCGCGCGGCGTCGGCGTCGAGCAGTTGTCCGCCGACACGGAAGGCAACTTCATCCGCACGCTCTACCGAACGTCGGGCGGTCGCCTGCTCGCGGGCACGAACCGCGGGCTGTTCGCGCGCGACGCCGCCGCGGGCGCTTGGCGCGAGGTCGAAGAGGTCAAGGGCAAGACCGTCTATTCGCTCGCCGAAGACAGCCGCGGCCTCCTGCTCGTCGGCACGGGCGCGGGACTCTTCGTCGGTCTGCAAACGGAAGATCAAACGCCGCGACAACAACCTTTGAAGCTCACGGCGGAGGCGAAGGCCGTCGCACGCACAAGCGACGCGAAGTCGTCGCACGCCGCCGGGAGCGGCAAAGCGGTCGAGCCGTCTGCAAGCGGCGCGGGCGAGAACGCCGACGAGGCCAACACGAAAGACGGAGCGCCCGACGCGAAGGCTGAAGAGAAGAACGCCCGCGCGAATGAGAAGAGCGCCAACGCAAGCGAGAAGGCCGCCGGCAACGACGAAAGCAACGGAGACGAGGGCGCGTCTTCAAACGAGAAGAAGACAGCCGAGCCTGCCTTGAGCGGGAACGTGCGCGACATCGCGCGCTTCGGCGACGCGGTTTACGTGGCGACGTTCGGGCGCGGGCTTGAGCGCTTCGACGGCCCCGGTCGCCGCGCGCTCGTCTGGCCGCGCGCGGGCGACGACCCGCGCCTGCGCGAAGTCGTCAGCCTCTACGCCGACGACTCGCGCCGCCGCCTCTGGATCGGGACGGCGAACGCGGGCGTCTTCTACTTCGACGGCGAGTCGGTCAAGTCGGAACCGGCGCTCGCGCCGCTCGCGGGCGGAACGGTCTGGAGCGAGTCGCAGGCGGACGGCTGGCTCTGGCTCGCGACTTCGCGCGGCCTCTACGCCTTCCGCGAGGGCCGCCCGCTCGCCGAGGTCGCGCGGGACGTTGACGCGCGCTCGGTCGTCGCCATCCCGTCCGCTGCCGCTTCGGGTCAGGACGTGCCGCGCGCGTGGTGCGCGACCGCGGGCGCGGGCGTCATGCGCGTCGCGCTCGACGAACAGTTCGGCGCGATCACCTCGCGGCTCGACACTGAACAGGGACTCCCGACCGACAACGCCTTCGCAGTCCTCGCGCTCCCTTCGGGCGAAGGCGCTGACGACAACACGACGAGCAACGCGACGAAGACGAGCGGCACGACGAGCGACGGAGCAAAAGACGGAACGAAAGACGGAGAGAAGGGCGGGGTCAGTTCCGCAGTTGAGAGATGGTCGCTTCTCGTCGGCACGACGCGCGGACTCGCTCGCTACGAGCCGAGCGCGCTCGCGCCCGTGCTGAAGCTGACGCGCGTGACCGCCTCGCACACTTTGCAAGGCGACGAGTTGCAGCGCGGCGGCACGCTCCGGCTCGACTACCCGCAGAACGGACTCGTCATTGACGCGAGCGCGAGCGCCAGCCGCACCTTCCCCGAACAGTTCCAGTATGCCTTCACGCTGCGCGACTCGCGCGGGCGCGTCGTCCGTCAAAAACTCTCGCACGACTCGCAGTTTCAGTTCGAGGGCTTGCCCGCCGGAAGCTACAACGTCACGGCGCGCGCGTACACGCTCGACCTCGTGCCTTCGGACGCGCTCGTCTTCAACTTCGAGGTCGCGCGCGCGCCGTTTCCCCGAACGACCGTCGCGCTCTCCGTCCTGCTCGCGCTCGCGCTCGTCGCGCTGCTGTGGGCGACCCTGCAACACCGCCGCGTCGTCCGCAGCGGCGAGGAGCTGCGCGACGCCAACCGCCAACTCGCAGCCGCGCGACTTCAACTCGCGAGCGAGGCCGAGGCCGAGCGCCGACGCATCGCGCGCGACCTGCACGACCAGACGCTCGCAGACCTCCGACGCCTGATGCTCCTCACCGACGAGATGCAGGCCGGCGCAATCAGCGTCAACACTCCGGGCGGCGCGGCAAGCACACAGAGCGCAAACGTCGCGGCGGGCGGGGCGACGAACGTGACGGGCGGAGCGACGAGTGCGACGGGCGGCACGTTGCAGACCGCCGCGACCGTCGTCGAACCCGCGGCGCTGCGCGCGGAGATCGAGGCCATCTCGAAGGAGGTTCGACGCATCTGCGAAGACCTCTCGCCGTCGGTTCTCGAAAACGTGGGCTTCGCCGCGGCGCTCGAATGGGCGCTCGCCACGGCGCTCGCGCACCAACCCGCCGAGCGGAAGTTCACATACGACTTCTCGTGCGACGAAGACCTCGAAGAACGACTGAGCTTAGCGCCCGGCGTGCAGATGCAGATTTACCGCATCGTGCAGGAGGCGGTCAGCAACGTCTGCCGCCACGCCGAAGCCTCGCGCGTCTCGCTCTTTGTCCGCCTCGACGACGCGGGCGACTTCACGCTCGCGCTCGAAGACGACGGCGCGGGCTTCGACGCGAAGAACAAGAAGGCGCTCAAGGGCCGCGGCATCGCCGGCATCCGCGCCCGCGCCACGCTCATCGAGGCCGAAGTCGAGTGGCAGCGACGCGAGGGCGGCGGCACGGTCTTCGTCCTGCGGAAGAGGTCGGCGGGGAAGAAAGAGGCGACGGCACACTGAAGAAAATTTAGCACCGCTGCCCGAAAATAGTTTAATATTGCGCCCGCTCGAAGATTTAAATGTTACGCCTGCCGGATGGAGAAACCCTCATGGATCGTACCAAAGTGTTTGTCAGCTATAGCCGCAAAGATGATAGGTGGAAGGATCGCTTCGTTCAGCAACTAGATGTGCTTCAGCGTGAAAACCTGCTTGAGGTGTGGGTGGATAGTAAGATAAAGGGTGGGCAAGATTGGTATAACATTCTTCACAAGGCTCTTCTTGAGGCGCGGGTGGCCGTGCTCCTTGTTTCCGACTCTTTCCTGACCTCAAACTTCATTCTGTCCGATGAGGTTCCACCGCTAATGGAGTGTCATGTTAGCAGGGGTATGCGGATCATCCCGGTTATCGTCTGGCCCTGCAATTGGCAGAAGGTTTCATGGCTGTCGAGCTTCCAAGTTCTCCCCAAACACGGTGTCCCTTTAACTAAGGGAACTGTGTACAGCCAGAGAAGGAAGCTCTGCGAGGTGGCATCGGAAATCCTCGATATAGTCCACAACGAAGTGAGCGTGGGACCTGGCTGTAGCGTAGCAAGTAAACTTCAGCACTAATAACTTCCCTCCGGTAATATCGTTCCAGTCGAAAGCTTATTTTACTGTGTGGCGCGCTGATTTTCAGTGAAACCAGCCGTAGCTCGCGCCCGTCCAGTAGAGAAATCCCGACTCGTCGCCCAGACGTTCGCGGATCACGTCGCCGAGGAGGCGCAGGCGCTTCCGTGCGTCGGACTGCGCGGCGGCGCGCGGCTCGGCCTTCGGGTCTGCGCCCGCGGCGTTCTTCAGCAGGTACGTCTGCATGGCTTCGGGGTTGCGCCAGCCGGACTCTTTGAAGCCGTGGATGACGACGACGAGCGCGTCGCCGGCTTCGACGCGGGGGCGCGCGGGCGCGGGCGCGAGTTTCTGCACGCCCTGGTGCGGGTCAAACTCGCGCGGGTCGGGGGGCTGGACTTTGAGAGGGTCTGTGACGATCCAGTTGGAGAGTTCGTCGTTCAAGTCGGCGAGCCTGTCTTTCGAGGGGCGCACGACGACGGCGAGGTCTTCGGAGCCGTCGCCGTTGAAGTCGCCGACGACCGCGCGCGCGTCGCGCTCGTCGAAGGCGACCGCGCCCTTGTACGTGCGCGCGAGCGCGGCCTGAATCTCGGAGCCTCGCGGCGGCGCGGGCGGCGGCGCAGAGTTCGGCCCCGTCTCCGGCTGCACGCCGGTCGTGATGAACGAAGGCTGCGCTTCCTGATTCGGCGCGGCCTGCGGCGTCGCCTGCGCGTTCGCGGGCGACTCTTCGCTCGCGGCTTGACGGTCGGCGCACGCGGAGAGCGCGAAGGCGAGCGGGAGCGCAACGCAAAGAAGCGTGGCGCGTGAGCGTAGGTTGTTTCTTCGTTCGGCGCGGCGTTGGTTCGGTCTCATGCTTTCATCCGGCTTCTGCGGTCATGGATGAGCCAAGAGTTTGAGCGCGCGGCGACGGCCCTCGTCGAAGTGCTGCCGCCGCGCGTTTGATTTCCCCGAAGCGCGTCAGAGCGATTGGAGGAAGGTTAGGAGTTGGTTCTTCTGCGTGGTCGAAAGGTTGCGGTAGTTGTTGATGACGAAGGTGGCCTCGCCCGCGTGACGCAGGATCGAGTCGTTGCGGTTCGTGGTCTCGCCGTCGTGCATCAGTCGGCCCCGCGTCCTCATGCCCCAGAGCGGCGCGGTACGCATGAAATTGGCCGAAGCCTGCCCCGCGTTCTGGACGATGCCGTCGCCCGTGCCGACGTTGTGCATCAGGAAGTCGCCGAACGGGTGGAAGTTCTTGTTGCCGAGCGCGGCGGGCACGGTGAACGCGCCGCCGTTGATGACGGTGCCGGCGGCGGCGGTCGTGATCGTGCGGACGTGACAGATCGAGCAGCCGATCTGGTCGAAGAGGTTCGAGCCGGCGATGGCGTCCGAAGTGTTGGCGAGGGCCGTGTCGCGCGGCGGGGCCTTGGTCGAGCGCATGAAGGCGGCGAAGGCGTTGATGTCTTCGTCGCCGTCCTCGCCGCAGTTGACGCTCGGCGCGCTCGCGCACGGCTGATTGTCGGGCACGTGGTCGAAGGCCGCGACGGAGTTGCCGAGCGAAGTGTTCTCGACGAGGTTGAAGCGGTTGGTGATCCCCTGCTCGTTCAGGTACGCGTCCGACGAGAAGGAGAGAAGACTCGCCTGCTGATCCTTCCAGCCGAAGCGACCGAAGCGAGTCTGCCCCGGCGCTTCGAGCACGGGAACGACGGTGAGCGCGCCCGCGATGCGGCCCCCGCTCTGGTTCGGCTGGTTGGCGGCGATGTTCTGCAAGGTCGTGTTGCTGATGGCCTCGACGAAGCCGTCGCCGAGCGTGTTCAGGGAAGTTCGGAAGGTGAAAACGGTTTCGGCGTTGGTGGGCCGGCGCTCCTGAATCGAGGCGTCAATGGCCCGGTCGTTGATGAGCGAGCCGCCCGCGCAGTCAACGAAGTTGCCGTTGGCGTCGAGGTGTCCGCAGCGGAACTCCGTGATCTGGCTGATGCCGCCCGTCACGGGGTTCTGGTGACACTCGGCGCAGGACTGCGCGTTGTAAACGGGGCCGAGGCCCTTCGCGATGTCGTCGCGCTCCTCGAAGACGCCGCGGTCGGCGTCCATCGTGGCCTGCGCGAGAAAGCCGTTGGTCAGGTTGTCGAAGCCCGCGGGCGCTTCGGTCGCGCCCTGGCTGCGGACTTTGAACCGGGATGCGGTCGAGAGGGTCAGGGCAATGACGAAGAACGCGACTATGGAAAGTTTCAGCATTCTCATACGGTCTCTCCTCTGGCGACTTGAAGGCCGGCGGCCCTCAAGGGGAAGGTTGGGTTTGGCGCGTGCGGGCGTGAGTCCCGACGCGTCCTGAGCGGTCGCCCTCTGGTTGACCCCTTGTAAGCCCTGGAAGGTGTTTGAACGCCCTCGCGGACAAAGCCGGGCGGAGACCGATGGGGCGTCGGCTGCCGACCTTCGACAAATCTGCGGGAGCGAAAAAGTAGGGACTGCGCGGCGGCGCAGCCGTCGTTCAGCCAGCGAAAGCTTGCGGTGGGGTCGGGCAAGTGACCCGGACGGGCACTCCTGACTGTCTGTTGCGCGCGCAAGCCTACTGCCGCCGCGCGCGAATGTCAACGGTTTTGCGTGCGCGGCGAAGGCCACGGGCTGAAACGCCGAGGTCCAGCCGTGCTAGGATAGCGAACGAGGTGAACTTCCGATGAGCAAGACTCTGACGTTCCAGATACCTGACGAGATTTACAAAATCCTGGAGCAACAGGCGGAGAGAGAAGGGCGCAAGGTCGAGTCCGTCGCGCTTGAGTGGCTCAACAGCGTCCGGCCAGCGCCCCGCCCGAAGTTGACCGACACTTCGAGCAGGAAGGCTTCACACGCCTGCTCAGGCCGTAAAGCTCCCGATGAAGTAAAGGCTTATTGAACGGTCGCGGGCAGGAGCGAGCCGCGGCGGTCGGTCGCGGTGCCGTAGCCGTCCTCGATGATGCCGATCATGCCGTGGAAGTGTATGTCGCTGCCCGAAAGGACGAGCAGCACGTCGCCGGCGCGCACGTCCTCGTTCTCGACGCGGAAGCGGACGACCGTGGCGTGGCCGTTCGTCTCTTCGAGCGTCTCGAACTCGAATTGGTCGGCGTCAACGACCACGGTCTGCGAGTTGTTGGTGTAAGTCGGTCTCTCTGCCATCTTATTATTCCGAAGTCCGAAGCCGCGAAAGCGCGCGGCCTCAAAACCAAATCAAAAATTGTCCGGGTGAAAAGGTCTGCCGTACAAACCCTGATAAGCCCAGCCGAGCACGCGCGCCTCCGCCGTGCAGAGCGTTTCGAGCCAGCAGCAATTCAGGTAAATGTCTCGCTCGCGCCGCGAAGGAATCTTCTCGGCCTCGGCGACGACCGAAGACCTCTCCGAAGGCTTCAGCCCGTAAGAGCCGGCGATCATCTCGTTCGTCTTCGAAGCGTCGTCGAGCGCGGCGAGCAGTTCCTTGATCCAGCCGTGCAGCGCGCCCTCCGTGTCGTTCTCGATGAGCGCCTGCATGACGCCGACGGCGAGCCGGTCTTCGGCGAGGCGGAAGGCGAAGGCGTCGGCGCGCTCGCTCAACTCCTGCTGCTGTCGCCACTGGAACAGAGCCTCGACCGCGGGGAAGCGCACGACCGCGACGCGCTCGTCGTAGTCGAGAAACCACTGGATGAGCCGCGCGAGCGAACCCGGCTCGATGCGCCCCTCGCCGTCGCGCCGAAGCGCGGGCGGCTGTTGAGTGCCGCCCTGCGCCCCCGACTCTCTCGTCTCCGCGTCCGCCATCGCTTAACTCAAGCTTCCCGTCCGCCGCCGCCGTCTAGCTCAGAACGGCCTCGCCCGTCTCTTCCGACGACTGCTGCTCTCTCCGCTTCTTCAGATACTTTCCGAAGTAGCCGTTCCACGGCGGGATGACGATTGAGACCGCGCCCTCGGCCCGCGCCTGACACGAAAGACGAATCAGAGGCCGAGCCTCGTCCGTCTCGATGTAGCCCATGAGCGGCACGACCTTCCGCTCGCGCCAGTCGCGCTCCGACAACTTCTCCGCGCCGCCGAGCACGCCGACCCAGCACGTGCCGCACGAGGCCGAGCGACACTGCACGGGTATCGGCCCTTCATTCACCGTGCAGCGTGAATCAACTTCGTGCCACGGTCGCTTGTCGGTCGCCGCGCCCGAAGCGAGTTCCTGATCGTCGAGGGCGCGGAAGCGGCGCTCGTCGTCGTTCTCGTCCCACACTACCGTCCAGCGCTTGTCCGCCGTCCGCAGGAAGCCGAAGAGTCCCTGACTGTCGTCGCGCGCACGCTCGCGCAAGACCTCTTCGGGCGTGCGCCGCGCGTGCCTGCGGTCAATCAGAACAGCGCCCGGCGTCTTCTTAAACTCTCCGAGTCCGACCTGCTGCAAAGTCATCAGCGCGACCGCCGCGATGCCCGCGGCGAGCGATTCGTCAACCTTGCGCTCGGCGGCGACCGCGCGCGCGACTTCGCGCACGACCGAGGCGAGTGTGCGACCGTCGTCCGGCTTCGACGACTCGGCCACGCGCACGACGGCGCGCTTCGTCTCCGGCCAGAGGCGGTGGCCGTAGAGGAATGTGTGCGACGAATCAACCTGATCCTTCAGGAGCCATTCGCCCTGCATCTGAAGCTCGTGCGCGAGCTTCGCCGCGTCTTCCGCCTGCTCGAAGGCGCGCAGCAACGCCACGGGGAAGAAGTAGAACCAGATTTGCGTCGCCGTCCTGTCAACCTCGTGAATCGAGGGCAGGAGTTCGTTGATTGCGTCTCGCCACGACTCGTCGTCGTGCCCGCTCAGGAAAATTTCCAGCGGCGTCTCGGCCTTGCTGCTCATAAGTCCTCTCAGAAAATCTCTCCGAAAATTTCTTGCGAATACCGAAACGCAGAGTTTAACCGCCTTCGCGCCCGCAGACAAACGGCGCGGGGCCGCGGCCCGTTCTCAAAGCTTCCGACTCGAATTTGACAGACTCTAGCCACAACGGTCGTGCTAGAGTTCGGACGCGGATGGCTCAGAACGGCGAACAGAAGCGGCTCGCGGACGTGACCGTCGCCGAGGCGAAGCGCGCTGTCGTTTACGGCGCGGCGACGGCGCTCGCCGTCGTCCTCTTCGTCTGGATGCTCGGCGAGATTCTGGTCGCGCTGCTGCTCGGAGTCGTCGTCGCGGCCTACCTCCTGCCCGTGCAGGAGTGGCTCGAACGACGCCTGCGCGCGCGCGCCGGGAGCGCCATCATCACCATCGCGCTCATCCTCGTGCCGCTCGTCCTGACGGTCGGCTACGGCTGGCACGAGATGTCCGGCTACTCGAACGCGGTCGAGCAGCAGCACGACCAGATCATCGAGAGCATCAGCCGCTCGCTCGCCGACTACGTCAACGTCGAGGACACGCGCGCCGCGCTTCAAACGGCCTTCAGCGAGGCGGTCGTGCGCTCCGGCAAGGCCATCAAGGACATTCACAAGCGCTCGGCACTGCTGCTCGTCTCGGCGGCGATCTTCTTCTTCACGCTCTTCTACGTGCTGACGCAGCGCGTCCGGCTCGCGGCCTACATCAAGCTGCGCGTGCCCGGCGACTTCATGCCGTTCTACGAGCGCCTGGGCGAGAACGTCGGCGGCGCTCTGCGCGGCGCGCTCTTCGCGGTGATGATTGACCAGACGCTCAAGTCCGTCATCATCCTCTTGCTCAACCTCGTCTTCGGCATCCCGCTCGCGGTCGTGCTCGCGCTGGCCGTCTTCCTCGTCGGCTTCTTCCCCATCGTCGGCGAGTGGCTGATCTACATCCCCGTCAGCATCTACCTCCTGGTCTTCCGCCACGAGCGGGGCGCGGCGCTGGCCTACCTCCTCATCGGCGTCGCCATCACCACGCTCTCGACTCTCGTCGTGCGCCCGAAGATCGCCGCGCACTCCGCGCAGCGCTTCAATTTCTACTGGATGCTCGTCGGACTCGTCGCCGGAGTTTACGCCTTCGGCATCCCCGGCATCGTCCTCGGCCCGGCCATCCTCGGCTTCGCCAAGGCCATCGTGGACACGCTCGTCGGCGACGTGAAGTACGAGACCTCGCTCCTCAAGGAGCAGCGGGCGCAGCAGGCTGACGCGATAAAAGAAGAGCCGGTCGAGACGGCGGCGGAAGAGGTTGCCGGCACGCGCGGATGACTTATTCAGCCCGGCGGCCAAGTGAGGTCGCGACCGCCGAGGACGTGGACGTGGACGTGAAAGACGGTCTGGCCTGAGCGCGGGCCGGTGTTGATGACTGTGCGGTAGCCTTCTTCGGCGTGGCCTTCGTCGCGCGCGACGCGCGCGGCGACGCGCAGCAGGTGTCCGAGCGTCGCCTCGTCGGACTCTTCGGCCTCGTTGAGCGAAGCGACGTGCGCGCGCGGGATGACGAGCGCGTGCGTCGGGGCCTGCGGGTTGATGTCGCGGAAGGCGACGGCGCGCTCGTCTTCGTAAATCTTCGCCGCGGGAATCTCGCCCGCGACGATCTTGCAGAAGATGCAGTCCTGTTCGCTCGCCATAAAATTTTTCGGCTAATCAATGCAGATGTATTCGGGCCAGTCGAGTTCTTCGACCTGCTCGCGCAAGCTTCTCTTCGCGGTTGATTCGCTCGTGATTCTCTCGGACTCCGACGCGCCCGCGCGCCCGCGCACCTCGCCGCCTCGCTCGTCGTCCTCGCGTGGGCGAGACGCGCGCGGCTTCACGCCGGTCGGCACGGCGACCGCCGTGTACCACAGAAGCACCGCGGCGAGGACGAGCGCGAGAAGACGCCTCTTCAGCTCTTCACTCGCGAACGCCGACGGCGCGCGCCCGACTCCGATGCGCGTTTCGACGTTCATGCCGTGACCGTCTCGACCGGCGGGAGTTGGGCCGTGACCGACTCGCGCACGCGCTCGATTTCAGCGCCGACCGCGCGCAGCTTCGCCTCGATCTTCTCGTAGCCGCGGTCTATGTGATAGACGCGCTCAATCGTCGTCTCGCCGCGCGCCGCGAGTCCCGCCAGCACGAGCGAGGCCGAAGCGCGCAGGTCGGAGGCCTGAACGCGCGCTCCCGAAAGCTCGGTCGGCCCTTCGACGACCGCGGTGTTGTGGCTCTCGATGTGGACGCCCGCGCCCATGCGCTGCATCTCGGAGGCGTGCATGAAGCGGTTTTCGAAGATCGTCTCGGTGACGCGCGAGCGCCCGTCGGCCTGCGTCATCAGGGCCATGTACTGCGCCTGCATGTCGGTCGGGAAGTCCGGGTACGGCTCGGTCGTCACGTCGCAAGCCTTCAGCCCCTTCGCCGAGCGCCGCGCGCCCAGCGTCGTCGGGTTCAATTCCTCGATCTCGACTCCGGCCTCGCGCAGCTTCTTGATGACGGCTTCGAGGTGTTCGGGGCAACAGTCTTTGACCTCCAACTCGCCGCCCGTGATCGCGGCGGCGACGAGGAACGTGCCCGTCTCGATGCGGTCGGGGATGATCGTGTGCTCCGCCGCGCCCAGCGCTTCGACGCCCTCGACGGTGATCGTCTCGGTGCCCGCGCCGCGCACGCGCGCGCCCATGCGGTTGAGCAGTTCCGCAAGGTCGGCGATTTCGGGTTCGCGCGCCGCGTTGCGAAGCGCGGTCGTGCCGCGCGCGAGCGTCGCCGCCATCAAAAGATTCTCTGTGCCCGTCACCGTCACCTTCGGGAACTCGATGTCGGAGCCGACGAGCCGCCCGCCCTTCGGCGCGCGCGCGACGACGTAGCCGGATTCGAGCCGCACCTGCGCGCCGAGATGCTTCAGGGCTTCGAGGTGCAAATCAATCGGTCGCGTGCCGATGGCGCAGCCGCCGGGCAGAGAGACTTTCGCCTTGCCGAAGCGCGCGACGAGCGGGCCGAGCGCGAGCACCGACGCGCGCATCGTCTTCACGAGGTCATACGGCGCTTCAAACAACTCGATGTTGGCCGCGGTGATCTTGTGCGTCCGCAGGTCGGGCACCAGCACCGTCGCGCCGAGGTCTTCGAGCAGGCGGCGCTGCGTCATGCAGTCGCGCACGTAAGGCACATTGTGGAGCGTGACGGTCTCGCCCGTCAGGATGGCCGCGGCCATGCACGGCAGCGCCGAGTTCTTCGCCCCGCTGATCGTCACGCGACCGCTCAAAGCGCGACCGCCGTTGATGCGAAATTTGTCCATAATTCAGAGGTCAGAGGTTAGAGAGTCGAGGCCGGTGAAATAACTTTTCACCCCGGTCAAAGACGAGTCTCGCAAGTCACGGACTCGAAATCTGACCTCTGACCTCTAACCTCTGACCTCTGTTTTCCGCGGATTCTAACACGCCGCGCGAGGGGCGGGCTACTCCGTCAGTCGGAGCACTACGGTGCGCGGGATGCCTCGCAGGTCTTTACGTATGCCGAGCAGATTCCAGACGCGCGGGTCAACACCAGCGCCGACGGCTTCGCTCTGGCCGTAGCCGATTTCGATGAGCAGGTGGCCGCGCGGCTTGAGGTATCGCGGCGATTCGTTGACGAGTCGGCGGACGATTGAGAGGCCGTCGCCGCCGGGCGTGAGCGCCGCGCGCGGCTCGTGCTCGCGCACCTCGCGCTCCAAAGTTTCGAGTTCGTCTTCGGCGACGTAAGGCGGATTCGACGCGATGAGGTCGAAGCGCGATTCGCTGCTCTCGCCTGCTTCCCCGCGCTCGCCGGATTCGAGTTTGCGCGTGCCGTCTTCGAATGCGGCGAAGCAGTCGGAGACGAGCGTCGTCATCCTCTCGCGGACGCCGTGGCGCGCGGCGTTCGACTCGGCGACGCGGAGCGCGGCGGGCGAGATGTCGAGCGCGAAGGCGCGCGCGTCCGGCCTCGCGTGAAGGAGCGCGACGGCGATGCAGCCCGACCCCGTGCCCACGTCGCAGACGAGCGGCGAAGGCGTCTCCTGCAAAAGTTCCAGCGCCGTCTCGACGAGCAGTTCGGTTTCGGGGCGCGGGATGAGAACGTCGGGCGTGACCTCGAACTCCAAACCGTAGAACCACTGCCGGCCCGTTATGTACTGCAAAGGCTCGCCCGCCGCGCGGCGCGCGACCGACGCGCGGAAGGCCGAGAGTTGCTCGCCGGTCAACTCTTCGTCGGCGCGGGTGATGAGAAAAGTCCTGTCGCGGCCCGCGGCGTGCGCGAGCAGCGACCCCGCCTCGCGCAGCGCTTCGGTCAGACCAGCGACGCGCAAGGCGGTCGCCGCCTCGCGCAGCGCTTCGGCAATCGTTACGGCTTCTCGTCCTCGGCTCATCGTCTTAGCCCGCCCACACGTGGCCCCGCGCGGGCGGCGTAGTTTATAATACGCGGCAACACGAGTAAGACTAAAATTCATTCGCGCCGACCGCCGCGCAGAAGTTTCGGGCGCGGGCGGCGCTTTCAAGGAGGGGACAAGGATGAGGGCGGAGTTTCACATCGAAGGGATGCGCCGCGATTCGTGCGCCGCGCTGATCAGAGACACTCTCGAAGACACGGCGGGCGTGCGCCACGCCGAAGTGACGTTCGACGGCAAGACCGCGGTCGTCAACTTCGACGAGAACACAGTGCAGCAGGCGACTTTGATTAAGAAGATTCAAGACCTCGGTTACAACGCGACCGTGGGCGACCAGCAAAGGGGGGCGACGAACAATGGCTGAGGCGAAGAACGAGGTCGAGAGGAACGCGCTCGACGACCGCGGCACGGACAACGCGGCTGGCGTCGAGATGCTCAGGCGTCTGCGCGACGAAGGGTTCGAGGGCGACGACGAGAAGTTCGCGGTCGCGCTCGGTCGCCCCGCCGAAGAGGTCGCGTCGTGGATGCGCGGCGAAGGCCGCCTCGACGACGACATCGTCATGAAGGCCCGCGGCATCGCGCAGGAACGCGGGATTGAGATTGAGTAGCTGTCGGCTGTTAGCTTCTGATTTCTCCGTGGTCTCCATCGGACACCTTTGCGACCTCTGCGGATAAGTCTGACTCGCTTAACCGCAGAGGTCGCAAAGAAGGCGCGGGGAGTGCGAAGGTGAATGAGCTAAAGGCTAACAGCCAAAAGCTAACGGCTAACAACCAACAGCTTCCAATGAACGAGAAGGTCAGCCGAGCAGCCGACGCGCTCGTCGAATCCTACACGGGCGGCGGCGTGAAGATTCACCACCTCGACCGGAGGCCGTTGCCTTCGCGCGCCGAGGCCGTGCGGATGCTCGAAGCGTTGCAGGAGCTTCTCTTCCCCGGCTACGCGGGCGCGCAAGGTTTGACGGGCGCGAGCCTCCGTCTCCACGTCGAGTCGCGCATGGCGTGGCTCTACGAGACTCTGACCGAACAGATCAGCCGCGCCATCAACCACGGCCACAGGCTCGACGACGCCTGCCCCGTCACCGAGCGTCAGGCGACCGAGTGTGCCGAAGAGTTCCTGTCGCGGCTCCCGCAGGTGCGCGAGACTCTGGCCTCGGACGTGAAGGCCGCGTACGACGGCGACCCCGCGGCTGTCTGCTACGACGAAATCATCTTCAGCTATCCGGGCCTGCACGCGATCATGACCTACCGCCTCGCGCACGAGCTTCACGCCCTCGGCGTGCCGCTCATCCCGCGCATCATGACCGAGCACGCGCACGCACGCACCGGCGTTGACATCCACCCCGGCACGCAGATCGGTTCGAGCTTCTTCATAGACCACGGCACGGGCGTCGTCGTCGGCGGCACCGCCGTCATCGGCGCGGGCGTCAAGCTCTACCAGGGCGTCACGCTCGGCGCGTTCTCCTTCGACAAGGACGCCGACGGCCAGCTCATCCGCCACACCAAGCGCCACCCGACCATCGAGGACGACGTGGTCATCTACGCGGGCGCGACCATCCTCGGCGGCGACACAATCATCGGTCGCGGCTCCGTCATCGGCGGCAACGTCTGGCTCACGCACTCCGTCCCCGCGGGCACGCGCGTCCTCCAGGACTCGCCCAAGCTTCGCATCATCACGGCAGAAGAGGCCGCCGCTTCTTAGAGCGTCCGGCCTCTTCGTCGGTGAGACGCGCGCCGCTTCCACTTCGGCACGCGCCGCCAGCAAATTGTCTTTCAGTTCGAGCGCGAGCGGTCGAGGCTGAGGAAGATCGTGTCGTAAACGCCGCGCAGCTTGAAGCCGCAGGCGCGGTAGAAGGAGTGCGCGCGCTCGTTCTCCTCGTTGACGAGGAGGCAGACGCGGCGCGTGCGCAGCAGGAGTTCGCCGCAGAGCTGCATCATGCAGCGGCGGCCCAGCCCCGCGCCGCGCTCCGCCGGGTGGACGTACACGCCTTCGAGATAGACCACTTCGGGCGTGTCGGCCTGAACGTCGGCCTTGAACAGGAGGCGACCGTCCTCGCCGACCACGACCCACACGCGCCCCTGCTCGATGCGGCGCAGGCAGCGCGCGAGGAAGCCCTTGGGGTCAACGGCGAGCGGGTTGACGCCGCTCTCGGCCTCGGCCAGCCCCGCGTGCACGGGGGCGATGAGTTCGAGGTCAGCGGCGGTCGCGAGCCTCAGGCCCTCGACCGCGCGCGCGACTTCCACGGGGCGGCCCATCTCGAAGAGGAGTTCGCGGCAGGCGCGGCGCATCGGCTGGCCGGCGTCGGCGTAGTCGTCCCAGAACTCTTCGACCGTGTCGGCCTCGCCCATGATCATGTGCGTGCGCGTCGAGCACTGAGCGGCGAGGGCGAACTCGCGGAGCGCGCGGCGCGTGCGCGCCTCGACCAAGGTCGCGTGGCCGACGAGCGCCACGCCTTCGAGCCGTCCTTCCGAGTTGCGGCAGCCGTAGAACGTGCCGCGGTTGAACTCGCTCTCAAGCCCGTTGTCGCGGATGAGGCCCGCCATGCAGACCGTGTGCGTGGGGCGCTCGGCGAGGAAGGCGAGCACCTCTTCGCGCTCGCCGTTCGTCAGCGGGTAGGTCGTGACGCTCACTTCCGCACGGGGCAGAAGCTGGCTCGCCGCCATCACGTCGTCCATCAAAGTGACTACTGACATTTCGACTTCTCCGTTTCCCATTCTCACCCGCGAGGGGCGCGCTTCAGCCGTTGCGGGGCGCGCCGATTCTTCGCGACTCAGCCGGCGGGCGAGTCCGCCTCAGTAGTCCAAATTCGTCAGCCCGTCGTCGGGAAGTACGGACATGGCGACCGTCTGATCGCCCGACTGTGCGCTGTCGCCGAGCAGCACGCCGTCGCTGACGAGAACCCCGTCGCCGAGCAGCACGCCGTCACCCAAAAGCACGCTGTCGGTGAGCAGCACTCCGTCGCCGACGAGGACGCCCGTGGCGCAGAACGGCGTGCCGTCGGCCATCGTCGTGCCGCCGCTCGTCAGGATGCTGTCGCCGACCAGCACGCCGCTCGACATCAAAGTCCTGTCGGCCATCAGCACGCCGTCGGAGATCGTGATGCCGTCGCTCAAGAGAGTGCCGAGGCCGTAAACCTTCTGGTAGGTGAGCAGCGAGTCGCCGGTCGCGTGCGCCCAGCCGAGCATGATCCCCTTCGACCAAGGGAAGGTGTAGCCGGCGATGGTCGTGTAGGGCGGCGGCGGCGCTTGTGTGAATATCGAAGCGCCGACGGGCGTGCCGGCGCTCAGGTCTGTGCGGACGATTTTCGCGAGCGAGATCGCGCCCGCGACGTTGAGCTGCCCCGCGCCCTGCTCGAAGGCGTTGAAGCCCTTGAGCTGCTGCGCCGTGTACATCATCAGCGCCTTGATCATGTTCGGCGTGAGCGACGGGTTGACCTGAATCATCAGCGCCGCCGCGCCCGCCGCGATGGGCGTCGCCATCGAGGTGCCGCTCAGGGTCATCATGGCCGAGGTCGGCAGCACGCTGACGTTCGCGTTGAGCGAAGGGTTCTTGTGGATGAGCAGGTTGTCAGCCGACTCCGCGCTGACGAGCTTGTTGCCCGGCGCGACGAGGTCGGGCTTGACGAGGTTGTCGTAGTGCTTGACGCCCGAAGCGTCAGTCCAACTGCCGCGCGTCGGCCCGCGCGAGCTGAAGGTCGCGACGGCGTCGTCGGCGCGCGTGTCGGTGCCGAAAGTGTTGGAAGCGCCGACCGTCAGTGCCGAAGGCTCGTCGCCCGGCGAGTGGATGAAGCCGTAGAGCTTCCTTCCGCTCGTGTCCTTGCCGTCGTTGCCGGCTGCCGCCGCGACGACGACGCCCGCGTCAACGAGCTTGCGGACGGCGCGACAGACCGGGTCGTTCTTGTAGGAGTCAATGGCCGAGCCGCCGAGGCTCAGGTTGACGACGCGAATGTTGTAGGCGCTGTGGTTCGTGAGCAGCCAGTCGAGCGCGCTCAGGAGGCCGGAGGTACTCCCGACGCCCTGCGAGTTCAGGACGCGCAGGTTGACGATGTTTGCGTCGGGGGCGACGCCCGCGTAAATGCCGCCCGCGATCTGGCCGTTGCCCGCCGCGAGTCCGGCGACGTGCGTGCCGTGGCCGTAGGGGTCGTCGGTGCGCCCCTCGCCCGTGAAGTCCTTGCTGAAGATGACGCGCGTCTGGCCGCTGCGGCTGAGGAACATCTTATGCGAGGTGTAAATGCCTGAGTCAACGATGGCGATGGCGACGCCCGCGCCGTCAATCTTCTTCGCCGCCGCGGGCGTGCCGATCATCTGCGAGACGACCGCGTCGCCCTCGACCTGCGCCGTGCCGGTCGTCGTCGAGACGTGGCCCGGCGTGAGCGAGCGCATCTTCCTGTCGAGCGAGAGGTACGAGACGCCGGAGCGCTCGGCCAACTGCCTGACGACCGAGAGCGGGGCTTCGATTGACTGTGCGCCGAGGCTGCCGAAGCTCGCGCCGAAGCGAGCGCCGTTCGCCTTCAGGAACTCGCGCAGGCCGGCGTCCTTCAGGTCGTCGCCCTGAAGGATGAACGAGACGCGACCGCCGGCGGACGCGCCCGAATCCAGCGCCTCGCGAAGGTCGGGGGAGATTTTGTCGCCGGCGAAGCCCGTGCCGTTCGAGCTGTCGGAGTCGGACGAGTTGTTGTCTTCGTCCGAGTTCGCGGCCTGCTCGGCCCTGTCGAGGTAGATTTCCTGAAGCTGCGAGTTGAGCGCGCCGTCGTGCGCGACCTTCAGCTCGAAGGCCGCCGTCGAGACGGTCGCGATGACGCGGACGCCGCCGCGCGAGACTTCGCCCGCGAGCAGGTCGAGCGCCGCGCGCGCCTGCCGCTCGTCCCTGGCCGAGAGCAGCGCGTCGAAGTTTTCGACGAAGAGAATGGCGTGACCCATCCTCTCGGCCTCGCGCAGCATGGCCGTGAAGTTCTGCTGGAACTCCGAAGCGTCCGCCGTGTCGGAGACGAGCTTGGAGGCGTCGAAGGCGTAGATGCTCTTGTCGCGGAGCGAGGCGGGAACGTCGCCCGAAGCGACGCGGCGCGCGAGGCTCTCGACGACCGCCCGTCCGCCCGCCGCGTTGTCCGTGACGAGGAGAGGGTTGTTGTGGCTCGCGCGCGCGAGCACTCGCAGCGTGCGCCGCACGCCGTCGCCGTAGTCGCCCGACGCGGGCGACGTGCCGCGCGCCGCACTAGTCAAGTCCTGCGCGAACGTCGAGAGCGCGCCCGTGCGCGTGGCCGGCGAAGCTTTCGTGCCTGCGGTCGGCTGTGAGGCCGCCGCGGGTGATGCGGCGAGCGAAAGCAAGATGCCGAAGAGCGCGAAGTGTGTAAGGATGTTGGGTCGTCTCGTGGACTTCATTTTGGAAAGTTCTCCGTTACTGCGGATACTTCTGGCAATCGAATAAGCATCGCCGCACGTGCGGCTGTCGCGACTGTTTCAAGGCGCGTTCCACGATTAAAACTGCGTTTTTGGCGGAAAATGAGCGTTTCCTAACATCGCGTGGTCGTTCAGACCTGACCGATACGGTCACGTTGAAGGCCCGGCTGCGGCAATCTGACCTGGCGCTTTGGAAGAGTCGTGCGATTGAGAGTTTCTTTGCGTTGAAGGTTAGAGAGTCAGCTACTCCTCCTTGTGAAACCGGCATGAACCCCCTGTTTTCGGACAGGGGGTTCGGTCGTTTCAGGGGCGGAAAGTTAAACGACGTTAGCGGCGAAGGGAGCTATCCTCGATGAGCGCCTTCTCAAAAAGCGTTCTGCTTTTCGCGCTGAACTGGCTGGACGCGCAACTCACAATCCTCTGGGTGCGCGCGGGCGACGCGACCGAAGGCAACGGCCTGATGGCGTACCTGCTCAGACACGGCGACGCGCCTTTCCTCGCCGTCAAGCTCGCGGTCGGCGCGCTCGTCGCCTACATCTTCTACCGCTTCTCGAACGTCGCGCTCGCGCGCCGCGGACTCCACTTCGCACTCGCGCTCTACCTCACGCTCATGCTCGTCCACGCCGCGACGGGCGCGTCCGCGCTCGGCTGGCAGCCGCCCGAAGCCCTCGCCGCAGTCTTCCACATTCCAGGCAAGCTGCTCGCGCTCTTCTCGTAAACAAACACGAACGCCACGCCGGAACTTTTTCGCCACGCCCGTTGAATCAAATGGGGAGAGTCTTCGTGCGGGAGGCGGCGGCAACGTCCGCGCGCGCGTTGAACTAGACGCGGCCCGGCTTCGTAGTAAAATTGCCTCCCACGAAACTGCCTGCAAACGGAACGCGCACCGCCCCGGCCTGCACAACGTCGCCCGCGCCGCGCGGCATCTGAGTTGCAGCATCTTTTTGAAAAATCATGAAGTCATCAAGGAACAAAGCCATGTATCGAATATCAGCAAGACAGATTCTCGCCATCGCCGTGCTGTCGGCGCTCTTCGCGGCGGCGGGCGTCGCCTGCTTCGACCGCTGGGGGGCGCGCCTGCAACAGCCGACCGCGGCCTTCAACAGCGACGACGCGAAGACGACCGCGAACATCGCCGGCATCACAGACCCCTCGGTCGCGACCGACGAGCAGAACAACATCGAAGTCTTCCGGGCCATCTCGCCCGGCGTCGTCTCGATCAACACGACGCGGCAGCCGCGCGGCTTCTTCGACGCGGGCGGCTCCGGCGCAGGCTCCGGCTCGGTCATTGACGAGCAGGGTCACATCCTCACGAACTACCACGTCATCGAGGGCGCGGACGTTGTGACCGTCAGCTTCGGCGGCGACAAGGCCTACCCGGCGAAGGTCGTCGGCGGCGACCCGGACACAGACCTCGCCGTCCTTCAGGTCAGCGGCGCGGAGTCGCTTCACGTCGTCCCGATGGGCGACAGCGACCACCTCGTCGTCGGCCAGAAGGTTCTGGCAATCGGCAACCCGTTCGGCCTCGACCGCACGCTGACCGCAGGGATAATCAGCGGACTTCAGCGGCCCATCGAGGCGCGCAACGGACGCATCATCGAGGGCGCGATTCAGACGGACGCCTCGATCAACCCCGGCAACTCGGGCGGCCCGCTCCTGGACTCGCAGGGGCGCATGATCGGCATCAACTCGCAGATACTTTCGCCCGCGGGCGGCTCGGTCGGCGTCGGCTTCGCCATCCCCGTCAGCATCGCGAAGCGCGTCGTGCCGCAGCTCATTCGCGACGGTCGCGTCATACGCCCGAAGCTCGGCGTCTATCCGCGCTCGGTCGCCGACATCCGCGGCGTGCGCCTGCCAGTCGAAGAGGGTTTGCTAGTCCTTCAGGTTGACCCGAACGGTTCGGGCGCGGCGGCGGGCCTGCGCGGGACTTCACAGACCGAGGACGGCGACCTCATCCTCGGCGACATCATCACCTCGATTGACGGCGAGAAGGTCGCCGAGCAGAACGACCTCTTCCGAATACTCGACAAGCACCAGTTTGGCGATGTGCTTCAGGTCGAAGTCGTCCGCGACGGACGCCGCCAGACGGTGCCCGTCCGACTACTGCCCGACGGCCAGCGCCGCGTCATCAGAAGGTAGCAACGGAGGTCGGAGGTCGGAGGTCAGTAAATGCAATATGCTTCCACTGACCTCCGACCTCCGACCTCTCGTCTTTTCCCGTGCGCGAGACAGAGAATTTCGTCAACGACGGCTATGGCTGGGCGTGCAAGCGCTGCCGCGCGCGCGAAGACGCGGACGCCACGACGGACGCGGCGACGCTCCCACGCTTCTTCCGCGAGGGCGAGGCCGAAGAGCGCGACACGCGCCTCGCCTCGGACTCGCTCGCGCGCTGGACGGACGACTCGCGCCGCGCGCTCCGCTGCCCTCGCTGCGGCATCGAGGAAGAGGTCGGCGGATGAGCCGTTGGAAGGCTTGGATTCGCAGGCTGACGCCCGACAGCCGGATGAGCCGTCTCGACCGCGCCGAGTGGTTCTTCCTCTTCCTCGTCTTCTTCGCGGGCTTCTTCTACCTCACGCGCGAGGCGAAGACAGACCTTCAGTGGTACTTCCGCGTCTGCTCGATCTTCGTCGGCGTCGTCGGCTGGATGGTCGTGCAGATAATCAAACGCTGGAGACGATGAACATCGCGCGCCGCAAGAGCCGTAATCGAAGTCGCCTTCCGCTACCCTTTCAACAATCTTCTCAACTCGGCCACGCGGTTCTCCGGCGCGCCGTAGCGCGTGCGGTAGTCCTCGAAGCTGCGGCGGATGGTTTCCAGCGCCGAGTCGCGGTCGTACACGTCGGCGATCTCGACGCGGCGGGGCGACTCCTGCGGCAGTTGCTTGTAGGTGAGGAAGTAGTGTTGCAGGCGGTCAATTAGACCTTCGGGAGCTTGGCTGATGTCTTCGATATGGCCGTAAGCCACGTCGCGCTCCAGCACGGCGATGATCTTGTCGTCGGCCTCGTTGCCGTCAACCATGCGGAGGCCGCCGATGGGTTTCGCCCGCACGAGGAAGCTCGCGTGCGAGACGGGCCGCTCGGTCAGCACGCAGATGTCCATCGGGTCGCCGTCGCCGCGAATCTGCTGCTCGCCTCCCAAACACTCGCGGCAGAGTTCGGCCACGCGCTCGCCGCAGAACGACTGCGGGATGAAGCCGTACAGCGTCGGCGGGAACGAAGAGAAGCGCTGCGGGCGGTCAACCTTCAAATGGCCCGAAGCCTTGTCGAGTTCGTACTTGACCGCGTCGGTCGGCACGATCTCGACGTAAGCGTTCACCACTCCGGGCGCGTCCGACCCCGGCGTGATGCCGTGCCACGGGTGCGCCTGAAACATTACCGCGAGCAGCTTCTCCAAACCCTTCTCGTCGTCGGACATCTCTTCAAAACTCCTCTTTCAGTGCCGGGAGCGCGGGCA
>DASRCS010000174.1:0-11695 GCA_035652995.1 Pyrinomonadaceae bacterium | reverse complement strand
GCAGGTAGCCGAAGTATTGCATCAGCACGAAGGCGCGGTTGAACTCCTGCCGGACGAGCGACGGGTTCTCGGCGATTTTCCTGAGCACGTCTGCGCGCGCCTGCGCCGGGTTGCTCGCGGTCGCCAACTCCGCGACCAGCGCGTCGCGTTCGGACTGCGTCGGCGTGATGCCCGCGTTCGAGAAGAGCTTGTCAACGAACGCGTCGGGAGTCATGTCGGCGGGCATCGCGCTCGTAAATTCGGGACGGCCCACGAAGTCGAGCGCGAAGGCGTTCTTGTTGTCTTCGAGTTTCTGCTCCCAGCCGGTCTGTCCGACGACGAGGCCCTCGCCTATCCTTTGCGTGTCGGGCATGAACTCTTCGTAGGCGACGGGCACGGGCTTGTCGGCGAGGTTGCCGAACGCGGCCTTGTGCATCCGATAGACGAAGTAGCCCGTGTTCTGAAATTCGATTGAGAGGAAGAACGCCGCCGAGACGTTGACGCGCTTGGCGGCGACGCAGCTCGCGTCCGCGCCGCACGAGTTGATCTCGTTCTGCCAGAAGGCGAAGCCGGACGAGTCGGGCGCGCGGTTGAGAAAGTCGAGGTAGTTCTGGCGCACGTAGTCGGGCGTCGAATCAATCGGACTCGCCGTGCCCGCGCCCGCGAGCGCCGCGGCGGCGTCAACGCGCCGGTCTATCGATTGTTTAGTCCTGACGCTCGACCCGCGGATGACATCTTTGACCGACGAGTTTGATTCGGTCGAGTTGCCCGGCGGCAAGTTGGGGAACGTTGCGCGCACGAGCGCCGCCTCGCCCGCGACGAGCGGCGACGCCATTGAAGTTCCCGTCCAAGTGCCCGTGCCCTTGTCCGGCACGCTGCTCGTGACCCCGACGCCGGGGGCCATCACGTCCGGCCACTTCTGTTCGGAGTGCGCCCACAGCAAGTCGTTCTGGTCGCTCGCGCCGACGGAGATTTCACCTGCCGCGTTCTCCGCCGCGGGGTACATCAACTGCTCCGTGCCCTCGTTGCCGGCGGCGACAACGACGACGACCGGGTGCGCGGGCGGAGGCTCAGGGTTCGGCTCGTCGTCCTCGGCCTCGATTGATTTGTCGTCGCACGCGTGGCCGATGATGTTTCTGAGGATGTCCGACTTGTGAACCGACGCGAGGCTCAGGTTGATCACGTCCGCGCCGTCGTCGGTCGAAGGGTCGCCGTCGGGGTCGAGCGCGTAGCGAATCGCCTCCATCAGAACCCAGTTGTTGCCGACGCCCTGCGGGTCGAGCACGCGCAGGGGCATGATCTTCGCCTCCGGCGCGGCGAGCGCGACGAGGCCGGCGACGACCGTGCCGTGGCCGTAAGGCCCGCACGCGCGCGGGTCTGTGTCGGTGATACCCGGCGCGCAGGCCGGTCTGACTTCCGAAGGGTCGTCGTCGTCGTCAACGAAGTCGTGGCCGCGCAGGAGCCTTCCGGCGAGCAGCGGGTGGCGGCGGTCAACTCCGGTGTCCAGCACCGCGACGATCTCGCCCGCGCCCTTCGAGACCTTGTGCGCTTCCGACAGCCGCAGCGTCGTCGGTGCCCACTGCGAAGCGTACTGCGCCTGGCCGCCGACGCTCCACGAAAAGCCGACGCTCCAGGAGAAGCCAACGCTCCACGAAAAGCCGCTGCCTTCGGGCGAACCCGAAGTGTAGTTCGGCTCGGCGAACTGCACGCGCCTGGCCGAGTCGGCTTGGAGTGCCGCGGCCTTCTGCTGCGCGTCCACGCCGTCCGTGACGCGCAGGTGGTAGATCGGTCGCGAGCCGAACTGGTCGAGCAGTTGCAGGTTGTACTGCTGTGCGACGGCCTGAAGGTCTGCGGCCCGAAAGAGCTTGATGTTGACTTCGTTCGTGACGTAGGCGTCCTGCCCGTCGCCCACCGAGCCGTTCGAGGCACGCGCGATTCGGGGCGCGCGCAGGCCCGCGACCGAGAGCGGCGCGACGAGCGCGAGCAGGCACAGGCGGCGGAAAAGCTTGTGGGGCATTACCAGAGGAGACTCCTTGAAAGATTGTGCGTTGATTTATTCAGAGTGGCCGGGACGTAGTTTCGGGCCTCGCGGGAAAACGGCGAGCGCCCTGCCGACGATTTTAAACTCCGGCACCTTCGATGTCTTCTCCCCGCGAGACAGTGCGCCGCCGCGCGCGAAAAATACACGCGCTCCGTTTTTTTTGCGCCCCCGAATCGCGCGACAGGCCGGACGCGCTACCAGCGCCCCGTCAGGACGAACGCCGACCAGAAGAACGGGTGCGGGCGCTCTTTCATCTGCCGTAGCTGCGCCGCGCGGAGTGCGGCTGCGGGCCTCGCGCCCGACAGCAGTTGTTTGTAGAACTCCGCCATCAACTCAGCCGTCGCCTCGTCGTCAACCGTCCACAAACTCAGCACGAGCGACGGCGTGCCCGCGTAGAAAAATCCGCGCACGAGTCCCAACAACTCGTCGCCCGGCGCGACCGCCGACACGCCCGTCTCGCAGGCCGACAGGGTGACGAGCGACGCGCGCGCGTCGAGCGAGTATGCGTCGCGCGCCGTCAGCCAACCGTCGCCCAGACGGAGCGAAGAGAAGAGCGGGCTGTCGGGCCGGAACTGCCCGTGACAGGCGAGGTGCAAAACGTCCGCGCGCGTCGCGCCCTCGCGCAGAGCTTCGACCGTCGCCTCGCCGTCGAGCAGAACGGTCGCGTGCGCGAAGAGCGGCGCGAGCGTTTCGATCTCTCCGTGGACGTGCGTCAGTCGCTCGTCCGCGACGCCGACGAGCAGCGCGCTCTCGATTGCGCGCGGAGGCTTCTCAAGGCAGCGCAGCAGCACGCCCGCGCTCGGAGCGTAAGAGATTTCGCGACGCTCGACGACGTGTGCCTCGCCGTCGTGGAGCGCGTGGAACGGGACGTAGTGCAGCGCGCGGTGCGGCACGACGACCAGGCGGCGCTCGCCCAAAATTTTTTCGAGCGGTCGCAGCAGCAGGTCGTAGAGCGCGGCGAGGCGATGCCGGGCGCGCGCGGCGAGCGTGCCGGCGTGTGCGCGGACGCGCGCCGCGCCGTGGCGGAGCGTGTCGGCCTGAAAGCGAAACCCCGCGAGCGCCGCAGAGACTTCGGATTCGGATGCGAGGCCGCGGACGACTTCGACCCCGTCGCACGTCACGACGAAGGCGAAGAGTTCTCCGTCGAGGCTCGCGTACTCGACGAGCGCGGTCTCGCTTCCGAGTTCGCGCTTGAGCCTTTCGAGGTCGGGCGGCGCGGCGCGCGCGAAAGTTTGCTCGCCGTGCTGCTGCAACTGCCGCATGATTTCGAGCGTGCGCGTCTCGCGCTCGCGCACCGAGCAGTGGAGAGCGCGCATCGCGTCCGCGCCGCGCGCCGCCTCGGCGGGCCGGTCAATGCGGCTGTAAAACCAGTTGAGTTCTTCGCGCAGGCGTTCGAGCTGCGCGAACAGCCCGGCCTCGAATTCGTCGCGCGCGCGCGGTCGCGCGTCGAGCGCGCCGCTCATCAACTCGACGAGCGAGCGCGAGCGCGCGGCCTCGGTGTGCAGAAAAGCCTCCTCGACGCGCGCGCCGCTTCCCGTGTCGAGGCACAGCCGCACGAGTCCGTCGTAGGGCGCGAGCTTGTCGGCGACGAAGGCCGTGCGGAACTCCTCCGCCGGGAGCGAGGCGCGCAGGTCTTCGACGAGCGAGGCGGCGCGTTTGAAAGATTCTTCCGCCGCCTTCGAGTCGCCGCGCGCCGCCGCGAGCAATCCGAGTGAAGTGTGGCAGCGCTCGGCGATCTGCGGGAGCGCCTGCGCCTCGGCGTCGCGCAAAGTTGACTCGATCAGAACTTGCGCGAGTCGCTCGTGCGCTTGCGCGCGCGCCGCCTCGCCGCGCAGCCAGCGCGCGAGCAGCGCGCGTCGCAGCGCCCCTGCCTGCGCGAGCGGCGCTTCGGCCTGCGCCGCCAGAATCGCGGTGCGCGCGTGGTCGCCCTCGGCGTGGAGCAGTTGCGCCTCGGTGAGCGTGACGTAAGCCTCGCCGACGAAGTTCCCTTCCGCGGCGTAGAGCGAGCGCGCCTCGGCCAGAAACGCGTGCGCCTCCGCGACGCGCGCGGCGGCGTATGCGGCGCGTCCCGCTTGCGCGAGCGCGCGCGCCTGCTCGGCGCGCATTCCGAGTCCGGCGAAGGCGGGCGCGACGCGCTCGTACGTCGCGAGCGCTTCCGACGCGAGGTTGAGTTCGAGGTAGGCGTCGGCGACTTCGAGTTCGGCTACCGCCGACTGGTGCGCCATCCCCAGCGCGGCGAAGTGACGGCGCGAGCGCTCCAGAAGGTCGAGCGCGCGGTCGTAGCGCCCGCGAAAAAGCGCGAGGCTGCCCATGCTCGCCTCGATCTCGGCCTCGGTGACGGCGAGTCCGGCCCGCGCGGCGCGCGTGAGCGCGAGGTTGTAGAGTTCTTCGGCGGCGCGGAACTCGTGGCGGAGCGTGTGGAGGTAGGCGAGCGAGTTCTCGGTCACGGCGAGCTGCTTGAGGTCTCCGGCAGAGAGGAAGCGTTCGCGCGCGAGCTTCAGGTAGTGGAGCGCCTCGTCGTATCGCTCGCGCCGACCGAAGAGGTTTCCGATGTTGTGCTCGACTCGGCCCGCGGCGGGCTGGTCGCCGTGCTCGATGAAGATGTCGCGCGCGCGCAAGCCCGCCTCGACCGCCTCGTCGTAGCGACCGAGCATCGCGAGCGCGACGAGCTTGCTCACCTGCGTCGAGGCCGCCGCGTGCGGCTGGCAGAGCGAGTGGAAGCGCGACTCGGCCTCGTCTAGATGCGCGACCGCCGATTCCATCCGACCGCCGACGAGCGCGGCGATGCCTTCGGCCCACGAGCGGAGCGCCGCGACCTCTTCCGAAGCGTTGACGGAGGCGAGCGCGCGCAAAGCCTCGCAGGCGCGGACGGCGCGCGCCGGGTCGCTGCTCCACGCGTCGAGGCAGATGTCTTTGAGCGCGTGCGCGAGCGCCGCGTCGGCGAGCGCCGCGTGCTCGCGCAAAAGAGACGCGCGCCCCGACTCGTCCTCCGCCGACGCCAGCAGCGCGGCCACTTCCGCACGCTTCATTCTTCGTTCTTCGATCTTCAGTTGAGGTCGAGGCCGGGGACTTCGACGACCGTGTCGCCGAGGCCGAGCCGCAGAGTGTAGTTGCCCGCGGGCACGGGCGTCAGCGCGAACTCGCAGAGCGTGTTCAACTCGGCGCGCGCGCCTTCGTCTTCGCCGGCGACGCTCAGCTCGGCCCACCCGCCCGCGCACTCGCCGAGAACCTGACCCGACACGGCCCAGCCTTCCGACGTTGCGGCCAGCCGCAGGTCAACCTCCACCTCGCCCGCGCTGAAGATGAGCTGGCGCGACGACGAAGGCTGACTCGAACGCACGCCGAAGGCGAGGCCCGGCGCGTTGCTGTCGAAACTGAGCGACGCGACGACGCGACGAATCACGTTCGCCACGAAGCCCTCGCGCGCCGGTCGCGCGTCGAACAGACGGACGGCGTTCGCGAGAACGTCGCGCGGCGCGTCAACCGAGTTATCAGCGCGCATCAGATTTGTGACGCGCTCGACCTCGGCCAACTGTCCGGCGCAAGTCCGGCAGGCGTCGAGGTGCGCCCTCACTTCGCGCTCTGCTTCGGGCGCGAGCCGCCCTTCGGACAGGTCGGCGAGCCGTTCAAAAGGGGGATGGTTCGGGGCCAGCTTCATCTTTTCTTTCGCGGCTCGGCGTCCTTCCAGCCGCCGCTCGGACAGACAGTGTGCGCGCGGGTCGAAAAAATACACGCGCCGCGCGCGGAGCAAAAACGTTACCGCGCCGCGCTTCCGACGCGGGCGGCACGGAGGATGATACTGCGGTGCGCTGGCGACCGACAACGAGCGCGGGGCCGCTCAAGTGTGCGACGCGGCTTCGGAGTCTTATCGCCTCCGGCGAATTTTAAGTTCACGCCGGAGGCGCTCAGGCTCCGAGAAGATGCCTCGCGGCAGGCGCTCTTGAATCGAAACGCACGCGGGTGTGCGGTCGTGGCACGAACGGAGACCGTCGGGTTTCGTGCCGCCGACCGCGCACCTGCGTGTGACACAGCCGCGCCCCTTCGGCTGCGTCACCAGTCGAAGCGATTTCGGTACTCGCTCGACTCGATGAAGGCGCGAACCATCTCGGCCCTGTTGAAGTCGCCGCCGTTGTCGTCGAGCTTCTTCAGCCAGAAGTTGAAGCCGCTCATGTCGGCGTCCGGCCCCTCGTCCGGGTTGCGGTGCAGGTAGCCGAAGTATTGCATCAGCACGAAGGCGCGGTTCTGCTCCTGTCGCCTGAACTGCGCGTCGTCGGCGACCTTTCGCAGAACGGTCGCGCGCGTCTCGCCGCCCGCGTCGAGTCCCGCGACGAGCGCGTCGCGCTCCGCCGCGTCGGGCCGCACGCCCGCGTTCGCAAACAGCGCGTCAACGAACTGCTCGTTGGTCATGCCGTCGAAGCGCGCGTGGAAGGCGGGGCTTGCGGCCCAAGCGTCGGCGACGTTCTGCTTGTTGGCTTCGAGCTTGTCCTGCCAGCCCGGCTGTCCGACGACGACGCCCTGCGCCGCGCGCTGCATCCAGACGAGGAAGTCGTTGCGCCGCGGCATCTGTCCCGTGGTCTCCCTGGCGAAGCGGTAGATCATGCCGCCCGTCTCCTGAAACTCAATCGAGAGGAAGAACGCGCCCGAAGTGTTGACGCGCGCGGCCCGCTGGCACGCCGCGTCGCCGCCGCACCTGTCAACTTCGTTCTTCCAGAAGTCGAGTCCGTCGTCGTCCGGCTCGCGGTCGAGGAAGTCCTCGTACTGCTGCGAGACGAAGAAGTTTGTGTCGTCAATGTCGTTGCCCTTCCGCGTCGGCGCGGTCGAGCTGGAGTTGAAAGCGCCGCTCAGAACGGTCTGCCCCTGCGCGTTCGTGACGACGACCGTCGAGGCGCTCGTCACCGCGGGCACGGTCTGCCCGCGCTCCGACTCGACCTCGAACTCGCCTTCGAGCGTCGGCGCGAGCGTGATCGTCCCCGTCCGCGCGCCGTCAATCATCACGCCCAGAACCGTGCCCGCCGCCAGGTTCACTTGCTCGACCTCGACCTCAAGCTCCGTCCGACCGTCGTTGCGCGCGCGGAATTTCGCGTGCCCCTTCGGCGTCAGCCCGTCAATCGCCGCGCCCGCCAGCCGCGCCTCGATGCGAACCTCGCCGTTCGGCGTCGGACTCGGCGTCGCGCCGGGCGTGGGCGTCGGCGTCGGGCTTGAAGTTGGCGTCGGCGTCGCGTTGGGAGTCGGGGTTGCTGTCGGCGTCGGACTCGGACTCGGCGTCGCGCCCGGAGTCGGCGTCGGCGTGATGTCGCCGAACGCGCCCGCGACGATTGTCGCGCCGGCCTGATCCGCGACGACGACGCGCGTGCGCGAGTTGACGACGGGGACGGTCTGGCCGCTCTCGCTTTCAAACTCGACCTCGCCCGATTGCAAAGGGCCGAGCGTGATCGTGCCCGCCTGCGTGCCGTCGATCAGCACGTTGAGAACCGTGCCCGCGGGCAGGTTCACGTGTTCGACTTCGACTTCGAGCGAGCGCCGCCCGTCCGCCCTCTGCCGAAACTCGGCGGAGCCTTTCGGCGTCACGCCGCCGATCCCAGCGCCCGAAAGCGCCGCGACGATGCGCGTCTCCTGCGAGCCGCCGCCCGAATCAGCCGACGCGCCCGCGGCGAACAGAAACATCGCGCACGCGACGACGGCGGCTGCGGCCAGCGCCGCGCGCGGGCTTTTTGAAATGAGGTCACGGACGGGGCTTGCCGAACTGTTCTTCGAGTCTCTCATGTCATCTTTTCCTTACCGGGGAGACTTCGTTGTGGATTCTTTGAAACGACACACGACGCGTCGCACGAACAGTCGCCGTTCGTGACGGGAAAATACTTCGCACCCCGAATATTTTTTTTCGCGTGAGGAAAGATGACGTGTGGTTGAAGCCTTGTGCGCCCCCGGCTTAGAGGTTGCGCTCAGCGGCGCTCGCCGAATATCCCGGTCTTCTTCAGCGAGTCGAGGAGTTTTTTGAGGCAGCGCGCGCGCGTCGGGCCGACGCTGCCTTCGGGCGTGCCGAGCGCGGCGGCGATCTCGGAGTAGGCCGGCGTCTCCGGCGCGTAGAAGAGCATCGTCAGGAGTTTCCGGCAGCGCTCGTCCAACTCGGCGAGCGCCGCGCGAACGAGGTGCTGCTCCTCCAACTGCGCGAGCGCCTCGTCGGGCAGCAGACGCTCGTCGGGTATCGAGGCGGCCTCGTCCTCTTCGCCTTCGTCGCCCGCGAGCGGCTGCGTCGAGCGCGTGCGCTTGACGGCGAGCCAGGTCTTGCGGCGCGCGGTCGTGACGAGCCACGCGTGCAGGCGCGAGGGCTGCTCGATTGACTCGATGTTACGCAGCAGCGTCGCGAACACTTCCTGAAAAACGTCCGCCGCCGCGTCTTCGTCGAGTCCCGCGCGCCGCGGCACGGCATAGACGAGCCGCTGGTAACGGCGCACGAGCGCCTCCCACGCCGACTCCTCGCCGCGCCGGCAACCGCGCAACAGTTCTTCGTCGCTCAAAGTCATTTGAAGACCACAAGACCCGCTCGATTCGGTGAAAGCTCGGTTGATTCAGAATAGGTCTCTGCGAACGCGGTTGTCTAGCGTGCGCCGATTAGCGCTCGACGTGCGCGACTGGCGACGAGGCGCATGACGTGAGGCGGCAAGGCGGTTGGAAAAGGAAGAGGCTCGCAGAGGTGATAACCCTCCGCGAGCCTCTTCAAGTTTCGGCGGCTTTTAGTGGTAGCTCTTTTGCAGGTCGGCGAGCGCCGCCAGAACCTCTTCGCTGTGCGCGGCGGGCTTGACGCCGACGAAGACCTTGGCGATGTTCCCCTTCGGGTCAACGATGAAGGTGTTGCGCGCCGAGAGCTTCATCCCGTTGTACTCCATCACCGAGCCATACTCGGTCGAGACCTTCGCGTCCGTGTCGGAGAGCAGCTTGAAGTTCAGCCCCTCCTTCGCGCAGAAGCTCTTGTGCGACTCGGCTGTGTCAACGCTGACGCCGATGATGACGGCGTTGATCTGCTCGTACTTCTGCAAGTCGCGCTGGAAGTTGTGCGCTTCGAGCGTGCAGCCCGAAGTGAAGTCCTTCGGGTAGAAGTAGAGCACGACCCACTTGCCGCGGTAGTCCTTCAGG
This sequence comes from Pyrinomonadaceae bacterium, assembly GCA_035652995.1. Lineage (GTDB taxonomy): Bacteria > Acidobacteriota > Blastocatellia > Pyrinomonadales > Pyrinomonadaceae > QHXN01. The sequence goes on along the minus strand of DASRCS010000174.1, from coordinate 2,541 downwards.
TTCACTTTGCTGCCCTCGTTGCTCGTCAGAGCGACTTCGGGCGCGGGCGAGCCGACCGCGGGCTGGTCCGGCGCGGCGTAAGCGACCGCAGCCGCCAGGGCAGCCGCGCACGCGACCGCCGACACGAATAGAAAGAGACGTTTCCTCATCGCCGTTTTTACTCCTCAAGTTAAAGATTTTTCAGCCGACGCTGCACCCTGACCACCACACAGTCTAAACCTTCGCGCGCGAAATTAACAGCAGCCGTCAGGCGGCTCCGAGAACCCGACGCGGCGCACGATTTTTCATTGACTTATTTCGGCGATGGTCGTAGCCTCTCCCGACAGTTCTCTACAAACTAAAAGGAGTGAGTTCACGAATGAAGAAGATCAGTGCCCTTCTCGCTCTCGTCGTTCTCGTGACCTGCGGCAGCAGCGCCCTCGGTCAGCGTCGCCACAGGCATCATCGCCACTGGCGTCATCACCACCACCACCGCCGTCATCACGGATAAAGGGTGGCCGAGCGATAGCCCTCTGGCCGCGCGGCCAAAGGTGCCAGAGCCAAACCCCTGAACATCGAGCGAGCCTGTCGCGCCGTTCTCGGCGACGCGACAGGCTCGCTCGTTTTTTAACCGCCCGCGCGCCGGCAAAAAAACAACTCCTCAAAGTCATTCACGAGTCTCTACCTTCAACGCCTCCGCCCATCTTTTCGCGGGCCGCCGCGCGAGTCTGTTAGAATTTCGGCCTCGTATGATTCCAGTCCCGGAAGCCGTCCGCATCGTCGTCGAAAACAGCGCCGCGCTCGCGCCCGAACGCGTGCCGCTCGAAGAGGTGCTCGGTCGCGTGCTGGCCGAGGACGTGTTCGCCGACACAGACCTCCCGCCCTTCGACCGCGCGCAGATGGACGGCTACGCCGTGCGCTCCGCAGACCTCGGCGGGACGCCCGCGCGCCTCCGCGTCGTCGGCGAGGCCGCCGCGGGCCGCGGCTGGCGCGGCACACTTCGAGAAGGCGAGGCCGTGCGAATCATGACGGGCGCGCCCCTGCCCGCAGGAGCGGACGGCGTGCAGCAAGTCGAGTTGACGCGCGAGACCGAAGACGGCGAGTTCGTCCTCGTCGAGCGGGCGACCGAGCCGGGACAGTTCTACGTCCCGCGCGGCAGCGAGATTCGCGAAGGCGAGTGCGTGCTGCGCGCGGGCGAAGAGATCAGCGCCGCGCGCATGGCCGTGCTCGCCTCGTTCGGGCGCGCGCGAGTCAGCGTCGCGCGCCGCCCGCGCGTCGCCGTCCTTGCGACGGGCACCGAGCTGGTCACGGTCGCGGAGAAGCCGGGCGCGGATCAGATACGCGACTCGAACACATACTCGCTCGCGTCTTACGCGCGGCTCGCCGGTGCCGAAGTCGAGCGCCTGCCGTTCGCGAGCGACGACCCCGAATTACTCAAAAGAGAGATTGAGGACGCGGCCTCTCGCTCCGACGTGTTGGTACTATCGGGCGGCGTCTCGATGGGCCGCTACGATTTTACGAAGGACGCCCTGCGCGCGCTCGGCGCGGAAATCTTCTTCGAGCGCGTCGCGCTCCGACCGGGCAAGCCGACGGTCTTCGCGCGCCTGCCGAACCAGCGCCGGACGCTCGTCTTCGGCCTGCCCGGCAACCCCGTCTCCGTCAGCGTCACCTTCAACCTCTTCGCCCGCGCGGCGCTCCGAGCGATGCAGGGCGCGCTCTCGCCCGCGCTCGAAGAAGAGACGGCGACACTCGCCCGCACGACCAAAGGCGCGTCCGAACGCACGAGTTATCTGCCCGCCGCCCTTTCAACCGACGACGCGGGACGCCTGCTCGCCGAGCCTCTGAAGTGGGGCGGCTCATCCGACTTCGTGGCCTTCGCCCGCGCGACCGCGCTCCTGATCGTCCCCGCGGACGTGAAGACGCTCGAAGCGGGAAGCGTCGTGCGCGTCGTCCGCCTTCCGGGATGAAGCGCCGTGCTCGCGGTGTCACGGCACGAGCGCTCACGAGACTCTGGCGCGCACGTCAGGACTCAACTACAATGCCGCCGCTCATCCGAACGATCTCCGACCTTCTTCTTCGCCGCGGGGTTTAGATGAAAACGACTCGCACGCTCGTCGCGCTCTTCCTTCTCCTTCTGATTTGCTCAAACGCCTCCGCGCGTCAGAACGGGGGCTTCACGCTCGAACAGGACTTAAGCTCGCCGTTCCCTTCCGAACTCGTCGCCGCGCGCAGAGGCTCGCGCGGCGCGAGCGAGTACCAGGACATCGTCGCCGCCGCGAACTATCTCCGCAGCCGCGACGACGTTGACGCGAAACGCGTCGGACTCTGGGGCGGCTCGTACGGCGGCTACCTGACGGCGCTCGGACTCGCGCGCGACTCCGACATCTTCGCCGCGGGCGTTGACCTGCACGGCGTCCACGACTGGTCGCAGCGCATCAGCGGCGCGTCGTGGATTGACTACGACAGCCGCGAGGCGCAAAGGGCCGCGTTCGAGTCGTCTCCCGTCGGCTCGATTGCGAAGTGGCGCTCGCCCGTCCTGCTCATCCAGGGCGACGACGACCG
>DASRCS010000173.1:0-4090 GCA_035652995.1 Pyrinomonadaceae bacterium | reverse complement strand
CCGACGACCTGCGAAGGCTCGCCCGCGACCGACTCGAACCTCGTCCGCAGCGACTCGTGGCGGCGGACGACCTCTTCGAGGCTCCGCTCGAGCGCGCCAACGTCGAGTCGGCCTTCGAGCCGCAACGCTACGGGGATGTTGTTGAAGCTGCTGCCCGGCTCTAGCTGTTCGAGGAACCAGAGCCGCTGCTGCGCGAACGAGAGCGCGACCCCGCGGCCCGCCTCCCTCGGCACGCGCTCGATGCGCAGGCCGCGCGGGTCGGGTGCCGTGCCGCGCGCCTCTTCGACGGCGTCGGCCAGGGCTTCAATCGTCGGGCGCTCGAAGAGTTGCCGCAGCGCGACCTCGACCCCGAACAGTTCGCGGACGCGCGAGATGACCTGCGTGGCTAAGAGCGAGTGGCCGCCGAGGTCGAAGAAGTTGTCGCGGACGCCGACGCCTTCCACGTCGAGCACCTCGGCCCAGAGTCCGGCGAGCAGTTCCTCGGTCGGGGTGCGCGGCGCGACGCGGGAGAAGGACGAGGTCGGCGCGGAGTCCGGCGGCGGCAGCGCCCGCAGATTAACCTTCCCGTTCGGCGTGAGCGGCAGCGCTTCGAGGAAGACGAACGAGGCCGGCACCATGTACTCCGGCGCGCGGGCGCGCATGTGTGCGCGCAACGCCGCGACGGTCGGCGTCTCGCGGGCCGCCACCACGTAGGCGGCCAGAAACTTCTCGCCGCGCCCGGAGTCCGGCGCGGTCACGACCACGTCGCACACCCCTTCGTGCTGCGCGAGCACGGCCTCGACCTCTCCGAGTTCGACGCGGTGGCCGCGCACCTTCACCTGATCGTCTGTGCGCCCCAGGAACTCTATCTCGCCCGCGGGCGTGTACCTCACGCGGTCGCCGGTGCGGTAGAGGCGCGCGCCCGGCTCCGCCGAGTACGGGTCGGGGATGAAGCGTTCGGCGGTCAGGCCGGGGCGATCCGAGTAGCCGCGCGCCAGCCCCTCGCCACCGATGTAGAGTTCGCCGGACGCGCCGACCGGCACGAGGTCGAGACGCTCGTCGAGCACGTAGGCTTGCGTGTTGGCTATCGGGCGACCGATGGGCACGGACGTGAGTCCGCCGCCCGACAGGCCGTCGAGTTCATGTACGGTCGAGGTTATCGTCGCTTCGGTCGGCCCGTAGGCGTTGAAGGTACGCACCCTCCCGCCCGAAAGCTCGCGCCAGACGGCGAAGCGTTCGGGCAGCCCGTGCGCGCTGCCCACGACCATCACGCGGAGCGTCGCGGGCGGCGACATGCGGCTGCCCGCGAGCGACTGCACCCACTCCTGCCAGTAGGGTGTCGGCAGGTTGAGCACGCTCAGCTCGTGCGCCTCTACGAAACGCTGGAACTCGGCGAGCGAGACCCTGTGGCGTTCGGGCCAGAGCACGACCGCCGCGCCGCTCAGCCACGTCGGGAACACCTCTTCGGCCATCACGTCGAAGCCGGGGGCGGCGAACTGCAACACCCTGTCGCCGGGACTCAACCCGTAGCTGCGCGCGACGGCAGTGCTATGGTTCACGAGGCCGCGGTGCTGCGCGAGGACGCCCTTCGGCTTGCCCGTGGAACCTGAAGTGTAGATGACATAGGCGAGGTTGTCGGGCGCGGACGCGCGTTCGAGATTCGCTTCGTCCTCATGCTCGGCTGCATCGCGCAGGTCTTCGAGACAGAGGACGCGCGCGGCGGAGGCCGCGTCGAATTTCGCGGCGAGCGGGCGTTGAGTCAGCAGTAGCCGGACGCGCGCGTCCGCCGTCAGGAAGTTCAGACGCTCCGAAGGATGTGACGGGTCGAGCGGCAGGTAGGCCGCGCCGGCCTTGAGCGCGGCCAGCATGGCAACCATCATCCCGCTCGACTGTTCGAGGCAGAGTCCGACGACGGTCTCGGGCCGCGCGCCGAGCCGGCGGAGGCGGCGCGCGAGCCTGTTCGCCCTCCGGTTCAACTCTCCGTAGGAGAGCGTCTCGCCGCCGCAGACGACCGCGACCGCCTCCGGCTCCGTGGCGGCCCGCGCCTCGAACAGCTCGTGGATGCAGAGGTCGCGCGCGTACTCGGCCCGCGTGGCGTTCCACTCGACGAGCTGCCGGCGCGTCTCGGCCTCCGGCAGCGCGGTGAGCGTTGATAACTTTTCTTCGGGGGCCGCGACCAGCCTTTCGAGCAGTTCGATGAAATGTTCGGCCATCCTCCTGATGCGCGCGGCCTCGAAGAGGTCGGTGCTGAAGTCGAACAAGCCTTCGAGCGTCGCGTGCCCCGCGCCCTCCCACATCGTCAGGCCGAGGTCGTACTTGGCCGTCTCGGCCCTCGCGCCCTCGTAGCTGATGTGCACGCCCTCAAGCTCCAACTCTTCCGAAGGCGCGTTCTGCCACGCGAACATCACCTGGAAGATGGGCGAGCGGCTCAGGTCGCGCTCCGGTTTCAACTCCTCGACCACGCGCTCGAAAGGCACGTCCTGATGAGCGTAGGCGTCGAGCACGACCTCGCGCACCTCGCGCACGGCATCGCAGAAGGTCGGGTCGCCGCCCAGCCGCGCGCGTATCGCCAGCGTGTTGACGAAGAAGCCGATGAGGTCTTCGGTCTCGGCGCGGTTGCGGTTGGCGATGGGCGAGCCGACGACCACGTCGCTCTCGCCGCTGTAGCGTTTGAGCAGCGCGGCGAAGGCCGCGAGCAGCGTCATGTAGAGTGTCGCGCCCTCACGCCGCGAGAGCGCGCGCAACGCATCACTCAACTCCGGGCTGCAAGAGAAAGAGAACGCCTCGCCGCGGAAGCTCTGGACGCTGGGGCGCGGACGGTCGGACGGGAGTTCGAGCACCTGCGGCGCTCCCGCCAACTGACGCTTCCAGTAAGAGAGCTGAGAGTCGAGCGCCTCGCCGCTCAGGTAGTTTCTCTGCCACGCGGCGTAGTCGGCGTACTGCACCTTCAGCTCCGGCAACTCGGCCTGCCTGCCGCCGCGGTGCGCTTCGTAGAGCGCCCCCACCTCCCTGACGAGCACGCCCATCGACCAGCCGTCCGAGACGATGTGATGCATCGTGACGAGGAGTACGTATTCCTCATCTCCGAGGCGCAGCAACATCACCCGCAGCAGCGGCCCCGCCGAGAGGTCGAAGCCGCGCCGCGCTTCGGAGTCGCGCAGGGCGGCGGCCTCCGCCTCGGCGCGCTCGCGGGTCAGGCCCGAAAGGTCTATGAGCGGCAGCGCGACGGGCGAGAAGGGCGAGATCAACTGCGCCGGCTCGCTGCCGACGACCGAGAAGTTCGTGCGCAGAATTTCGTGACGGAGGATCAGGTCGTTGATGCTGCTTTCGAGGGCTTCCACGTCCAGCGAACCGCGGAGGCGCAGCGCGACGGGGATGTTATAGACGGGGCTGCCCGGCTCCAACTGATCAAGGAACCAGAGTCGCTGCTGCGCGTAAGACAACGGCACGACACCTTCGCGCCCGGCCCTGATTAGCGGCGGCGCTTCCACACGGGACGCGCCGGTCTGTCTGGCCTCCTCCACAGAGCGCGCCAACTCGCGCAGGGTCGGCTGCTCGAACAACTCCTTCAAGGCTATTTCGAGGCCGAAGGCCGCGCGTATGCGCGAGATGACCTGCGTGGCTAGGAGCGAGTGGCCGCCGAGTTCAAAGAAGTTGTCGAGCGCGCCGACGCGCCCGACGCCGAGCAGTTCGCCCCAGATGTTGGCGAGCATCTCTTCGGCCTGCGTCTGCGGCGCGAGGTAAGCGGCTTCAGAATCGTCGCGCGCCGGGTCGGGCGCGGGCAGCGCGCGGCGGTCAACCTTCCCGTTCGGCGTGAGCGGCAGCTCTTCGAGCGAGACGAAGCGCGAGGGCATCATGTAGTCGGGCAGCTTCTCGCCGAGGTGGCGCCGCAGCTCCTCACCCGTCGGCGGCTCGTCGCCGCGCGCGGGCACGACGTAGGCCACTATGCGCTTGTCCCCCGAATCGTCCCTGACGATCACCGCGCACTCGCGCACGGATTGATGACTGACGAGCGCGGCCTCGATCTCGCCGGGTTCGATGCGGAAGCCCCGCACCTTCACCTGCCTGTCGGCCCTGCCCAGGAACTCCACCGCGCCGTCGCCCAGCACCC
>DASRCS010000172.1:0-25424 GCA_035652995.1 Pyrinomonadaceae bacterium | reverse complement strand
GTTGTTGCGTTTGTTGCTGCGGTGGCGTGATGCCGAAGTGTTCGTAGGCGAGGCGCGTGGCGGCGCGTCCTCGCGGGGTTCGGTTGAGGAAGCCGATTTGAATCAGGTACGGCTCGATGATCTCTTCGATGGAGTCCTTCTCCTCTTGCAGCGCGGCGCTCATGTGGTTGAGGCCGACGGGGCCGCCCTGGTGCTGTTGAATAATCATCAGCAGGAGCTTCCTGTCCATCTCGTCGAGGCCGAAGGTGTCAACCTCCATGCGGTTCAAAGCGTCGTCGGCGACCTCCTTGGTGATGCGACCGTCGTGCTCGACCTCGGCGTAGTCGCGCACGCGCCGGAGCAGGCGGTTGGCGATACGCGGCGTGCCGCGAGCGCGCCGCGCGATCTCACGCGCGCCGCCGTCGTCAATCTCGGTGTCGAGAATGTCGGCGGAGCGGCGGACAATCGTCGCGAGTTCTTCGTGCGTGTAGAAGTTGAGGTGAAAGGTTATCCCGAAGCGACCGCGCAACGGCGCTGTGATCAAGCCCGGTCGCGTGGTCGCGCCGACAAGGGTGAACTTCGGCAGGTCGAGCTTGATGGAGCGCGCCGCCGTGCCCTGCCCGATCATGATGTCGAGCTGGTAGTCCTCCATCGCCGGGTAGAGCACTTCTTCGATGGCGGGCGACATGCGGTGAATCTCGTCGATGAAGAGTACGTCGCCTTCCTGAAGATTGGTGAGGATGGCCGCGAGGTCGCCGGGCTTCTCGATGACGGGGCCGGCGGTCGAGCGCAGTTCCGCGCCCATCTCGTTGGCGATGATGACGGACAGGGTCGTCTTGCCGAGTCCCGGCGGGCCGGTCAGCAGCACGTGGTCGAGCGCCTCGCGACGCTTGCGCGCGGCGCGGATGAAGATGCCGAGGTTCTCGGTCGCCTTCTTCTGGCCGATGTACTCGGCGAGGCGCGTCGGCCTGAGCGAAAGCTCGAACTGCCGCTCATCGTCCGCCGCGTCACCTCCGCGCACGTCCACGGGATCGAGTTCAGACATAGCAGAGGTCGGAGGTCAGAGGCCAGAGGTCAGTGAAGGCAAGCTGTTTTAACTGGCCTCTGACCCCCGACCTCTGACCTCTGCTTTTCATCCTTTCGACAGTTGCCGCAAAGAGCGGCGCAGGAGCGTCTCGACAGAGAGTTCGCCGCCCTCGCCGATGGCCTGCGTGACGGCCTTCTCCGCGGTCGGCTTCGGGAAGCCGAGTTGGAGGAGCGCCGCGAGCGTGTCTTCGCGCAGCGAGTCTTCGGACTGCTGCGCGCCGGAGGCCGTGCCCGCCGCGATCTCTTCGTCGAGCGCCGGCGAACTGAGCGCGGCCATCTTGTCGCGCAGCTCGATGACGAGGCGCTCGGCGGTCTTGCGCCCGACGCCGGGGATCGAGGTCAGGCGCGCGTAGTTGTTGGTTCTGATGGCGACCACGATCTCGTCGGCGCTCATGCCTGAGAGCATCGCGACGGCTGACTTCGGGCCGATGCCGCTCACCGAGATGAGCAGCGTGAAGAGTTCGCGCTCGCGCTCCGTGCGGAAGCCGAAGAGTTGGAGCGCGTCCTCGCGGACGTGCGTGTAGATTCTCAGGCGGACGGGCGCGCCCGCGTCGCCGAGGTCGTAGAAGGTCGTGACGGGGATGGTGACTTCGTAGCCCACGCCGCCCACTTCGACGACGACGCTCGTCGCGTGCTTCGCCAGAAGAGTCCCTGAAAGGTGTGCGATCATTCCTTACTGCTTTTTACGAGAGAAGGGATTTCGGGAGCGCCTCACGTACTCGACGGATTTTAGATGAAGGCCGGAGGTTCGGCAAACGTGCGTCGGGCGAGCGAGTCGGTTCGTTGGAGGGTTAACTTGCGCGCTCGGATTCGAGCTTGTCCATGTGGCTTTCGAGGCGGGTCTGGTCTGCGCGAAGCGTCAACATGTAGAGGCCGAGCACATTCAGCTTGCGCTCGACCGTGTCAACCTTCTCGGTGAGCGCCTTGACCGCCTCGCCGACGGCCATGATCTCTGCAAGCGCACGCTTCCAGATGGGCTTTGTTTCGACATCTCTTCGCTCTGCGTCATTCTCAAGTTTTTGCACGCGCGCATCCGGGTCTCGAATGCTTGCCTCGATGTTGTCGAATCGCGCCACGAAGGTTCTAAGCACCGCATCCAACGCGTCGAAGCGTGCGAAGATGCGCTCCTCGAAGGAGCGTTCATCGTTGAGGTCTTGAGTTTTCTCTTCGCTCATGCGGCGATTATGAACCTCGCCGGGGTTCTGTTCAAGAGAAACGTTCAGGCGCGTGGAACGGCGGCGCGGCTTCGTCACATCTTTTCGACGCGGGCGTGCGCGCGCTATACTTACTTCGGTCTTCCCAGAGACAGGGCGCTTCGGATGAAGTCTGAGAAAATTTCCGAGTTGACGACGAGCCGCCTGAGCGTCTATCTGCGTTGCCTGAACACGCTCGCCGCCGAAGGCATCAAGACCGTCTCGTCGCAGGCGCTCGCAGACCAGTTCCGACTGAACTCCGCGCAGATACGCAAAGACCTCGCGCACTTCGGCGAGTTCGGCACGCGCGGCGTCGGCTACTCGGTCGAGGAACTGCGAAGGCATCTGACGCAGATACTCGGCCTCGACCGCGCGCACCGCGTCGGCATCGTCGGCGCGGGGAATTTGGGGACGGCGCTGGCGAACTACCGCGGCTTCCGCGAGTCGAGCTTCGAGGTCGTCGCGCTCTTCGACGACGACCGCGAGAAGGTCGGGCGCAAGGTCGGCCCCGCGCAAGTCCCGGTCTTCGACGTGAAGAGACTCGCGGCGGTCGTGCGCGAGCGCGAGATTGATGTCGCCGTCATCGCGGTGCCGGCGCGCGCCGCGCAGCCCGTGTTGAACCAGATCATGTCCGCCGGCGTGAAGGCCGTTTTGAACTTCGCGCCCGCGCGCCTGCACGCGCGGCCCGGCGTGAAGGTGAAGACGGTTGACTTGGCGATTTCTTTGGAGTCACTATCGTACTTCCTCGCGCGCCCTCAGATGAGCAGCATCACGAACCCGCGCGCGCCGTTCGCCTTCGAGGAGTCGGCGCAGCGCGAAGAGCAGGAGTTGCAGCAGAGCTGACAAGGAGTCGTGGTCATGTATTCTTGCTTGCTGAAAAAACTTGTGCCGTTCGCTTTGACCTTCATCATCGGTTCGGTGGTTGGCGGCTTGTTCAATTCGTTTGGGTGGCGCTCGACGCCTGCGTTTGGCGGCCTCGGCGTCGGCCAAAGCTACCGCTTCGAGCGCAGGTATAGCTGCCGCATGCACGCCCACGACCTCGTCGCCGAGACGAAGCCGCTCGTCATTCTCTTCAAGCCGGATGCGCGCCTGCCGCGCGAACTGCACGGCGGAAGAGTTGAAGCTACGGTGAGTGAGCACGTGATAGTGACATTCGGCGCAGACGGCAAGGTTCAGCAGGTTGAGCCGGTCGAAGATAGCCTGCTGGCAGACGAGGTGAGAGCGGAAAGACAAGGGTACGTAAGCAACTATGGCGCACACGTTGTGTGGGATGCTGTTGAGCGCGCGGCGCGGCAGATTCAGTTCACGCCAGAGATGATTAACAGCGTACCTGTCTCGGTCACGAAGGACATTGAGATTCACTTCATGGCCGACAAGTAGGTGTGATGTCGGACGAATCCTGATGGACGAGCAGACGGCCCGGCGCGAGATCGTGCGCGTGGGGCATTTGATGTACGAGCGCTCTTACGTCGTCTCTTCGGACGGCAACTTGAGCGTCCGCCTCGACGACGGGCGCGTCCTAGCGACGCCCACTCAGACGTGCAAGGGGCGCATGACGGAAGACTCGCTCGCGCTCACCGACCTCGAAGGCAAGCCGCTGAACGACCGGCGCGCGTCGTCGGAGCTGGCGATGCACCTGCTCATCTACCGCGAGCGCGAGGACGTGCGCGCGGTCTGCCACGCGCACCCGCCGCACGGCTCGGCCTTCGCCGTCGCCGGACTCGCGATTGACCAGCCGATCCTCTCCGAAGTCATCCTCACGCTGGGCTGCGTCCCGCTCGCCGAGTACGGCACGCCCTCGACCGCGGAGTTGACCGAGGCGATGCGCCCGCTCGTCAAACATCACAACGCGCTCTTGATGGCGAACCACGGCGCGGTCGCCTACGGCGCGGACGTGTGGCAGGCGTTCGACCGCCTCGAAACGCTCGAACACACGGCCAAGATCGCCATCCTCGCCCGCGCGCTCGGCGGCGCGCGCAACCTCCCGCCCGACTCGATTGAAAAACTCATCAACGTCCGCGAGAAGGCCGGCTACCTCGACGAGCGCGCGCGCTGCCAGTCGTGCGGCTACCTGCACGAGACGCAGGTCGTCTGCCCGACCGGCGAGCGCGACGCGCCGACCTCTTTGCGCGCGACGAACGGCGCGGGCGCGAACGGCAAGATAAGTCTGACGCGCGAGGAGTTGATCGAGCTTCTCAGCCAGGCGTCGCAGGCCGGCGGGTGAAAGGCCGAAGCGGCGACTTGTCGAAATAGATTCATCAAGGCGGACAATCAACGGATCACGGCGGGCGTCACTCCACTGATCGCTTCACAAAGGAGTCCCGACATGGCAAGTCGTCTGCTCAAACAGTCAGAGATAGATTTAGCCCGACAGGTTTTCGAGGGTCAGTTGCCGTACAACAAAGTCCACCTCGCCAACTATTACCTGCCCGGAAACCGCGGCGTGCCCGTCACGCTCGCGTCCGTCTCGTCTCTGATTCCCGTGCGCTCGTTGCGGAACTACACCATCTACTTCGGGCCGGAAGTCTTCGACGGCGGCGCGGATCAGCCTCGCTTCGCCGACACTCTGATACACGAGCTGACGCACGTCTGGCAGGGCTACCAGGGCGGACTCGGCTGGGAGTACATGGTTGAGTCGATGATCGCGCAGGGGCACGCCGTCATCACGCAGGGCAACCGCGACAGGGCATACGACTACACGCCCGGCGCGGCATGGAGCAGCTACAACGTCGAGCAGCAGGCGCTGCTCGTGCAGGACTGGTTCAAGCGCGGCATGAAGACCGACGACGAAAGGTACATCTACGTCGCCGAGCACATACGCGCGGGCCGCAACTGAATGTGACTCGGCGGCCTCTCGCCCGCGGCTGAAGATGACCTGACGGCGACTCTTCCGCTATACTTGGGCGGTCAATTCGGGACAAGCAGTTAAAATCACGGACAGCGAATCGGAGAAACAGGAATGCCTCAAGAAGCACTCGGCATGGTCGAGACGAAGGGACTCGTGGCAATGATCGAGGCCGCGGACGCGATGGTCAAGGCGGCGAACGTCACGCTCGTCGGCTACGAGAAGATCGGCGCGGGCTTCGTCACCGCCATCGTGCGCGGCGACGTGGCCGCGGTGAAGGCCGCGACCGACGCGGGCGCGGCGGCGGCGCGCAGAGTCGGCGAACTCGTCAGCGTCCACGTCATCCCGCGCCCGCACGGCAGCGTTGACGAGGCCCTGCCCATCGGCGGCAGATAGGCGGAAGAAGTGATGAGTGATGAGTGATGAGTTAAAGCTTTCTTATCACTCATCGCTCATCACTCATCACTTGAGCAATGATTATTGCGCGAATACTCGGCACGGTCGTCTCGACGCAGAAGGACGAGCGGCTGAAGGGCAACAAGCTCCTCCTCGTGCGGCCACTGAACCTCGACGGCTCGGACGGCGCGGGCTACGTCGTCGCCGTTGACACCGTGGGCGCGGGCTTCCACGAGCGCGTGCTCGTCGTCGCAGGCTCTTCGGCGCGACTCGCCGAGGGGATGAAGGACAGGCCGGTTGACGCCGCCATCATCGGCGTGATTGACACGGTTGATTTCAATAACGATTGAGTTTTCAGTTTTCAGCGGTAGCTGAATTCGATTGTTGTTGAAACCCGCGCGCGGCGGCGACTGAAAACTCAAAACTGTTAAATGCAACTTGCGCGCGTCATCGGGAACGTCGTGGCGACGGTGAAGAACGATTCGCTGGAGGGGCGGAAGCTCCTCATCGTTCAGTCGCTCAACGCCGACCTGAAGCCGCAGGGGCAGCCGCTCGTCGCGCTCGACGCGATAGGCGCGGGAGTGGGCGAACTCGTCTTCTGGTGTCGCGGCAAGGAGGCGAGCTTCCCCTTCAGGCGCGAGGACACGCCGACCGACTGCACCATCGTCGGCATCGTTGACTCGGACGGCCACGTGAGGAACGGAAGGCGATGATTCTGGCGCGCGTGCTCGGCAACGTCGTCGCGACGCAGAAGAACGAGCGTTATCGAAACGCGCGCGTGATGCTCTGCCAGCCGGTGACGCCGGAGGGCGAGGAGTGGGGGGCGACTCTGCTCGCGCTCGACTCGGTTGACGCGGGCGAGGGCGATCTGGTTTTGGTCGTGCAGGAAGGTTGGAGCGCCTCGACCGCGGCGACGGGCGAGCAGGGCGCGGCGATTGACTCGGCCATCGTCGGCGTCGTTGACCGCGTTGACCTGCTCGGAGAAGAGAAGGCGAGGGGATGAGCAGCAGCGAGCAGGACAGGGTGCGCGAGTTGGCCGAGCGCGTGGCGCGCAAGCTCTCAGGTGAGCCGACGGGCGGCGGCGCGCGCGCCGCGGGCGAGGGCGAAGAACTCGCCTCGCTCCGCGCGAGCCTCGTGGAGATTCAGCGCCGGCTCGACAAAATCGAAGCACACACGACACGCGACAGCGGCGCGCGCGCGCAAGACAACGACGCGCCGCGACAGCCGAACGCAGCCGAAGCGGGACGAAGCCCCGCGTCTTCGCCGCAGAACCTCGCGCAGCCGGCGCGGACTCCGACGCGCTCGATGTGGCTGAGCGGGACTTACGTGCCCGCGACCGAGCATCCGAGCCGTGAGCAGTTCACAGGCATCGGCGAGGCCGTCTCCGAACTCGTCGAGTTCTTCGAGCGCGAGAAGACCTGCAACGTCGAGCCGGGCGGCAAGCCCTGCGACCACTGCGGCCTGTGCAGCTCGCGCGGGTTCTGAAGACGACGAGAAACGCGCTTTAAGTCCGCCGTTCTCGAAGCTCGACTACGACGAAATGAAAGAGGCCGCCCGCGCGGCCTCTTTCGACTTTCGTTTGTAAGAATTGATTCGGGCGTCGTCGTCCGGCTCTCGACTCTCTCAACGCCCCTCAATGATTCGCGTTCGTCGTCGAAGTGGGTCTCCGCATCGCGTTCGGGTCAATGCGCGGGGCCTGCGTCGCGCCCGCCTCGGCCTTGAAGTAGGGTTCTTCCTTGAAGCCGTACATCTTCGCGGCGATGACCATCGGGAACTGCCCGCGCGAGGTGTTGTAGTCCTGCACCGCCGCGTTGTAGTCCTGCCGCGCGACGTTGATGCGGTTCTCCGTCCCGGCCAACTCGTCCTGCACCTTCATGAACGCCTCGCTCGAACGCAACTGCGGGTAGTTCTCCTGCAACGAGAGGAGTCGCCCGAGCGTCCCGCCGAAGCTGTTGGCGGCGTCAATCACCGACTGCTTCTGCTCCGGCGTCATGTCGCCGCCCTCGCCCTGCGGCGGCGCGCTCGTCGCGTTCAGAAGGCGCGAGCGAGCCTCGGCGATCTGCCCGAAGACCTCCTGCTCCTGCACGCCCGCAGACTGTGCGGCGGCGACGAGATTGGGAATCAGGTCGGCGCGCCGCTGCAAGTTGCTCTCAACGTCCGACCAGCTTCGCCTGACGTTCTGCTGCTTCTGTACGAGCGTGTTGTAGCCGCAGCCGCCCGACGCGAACGCGACGAGCATGACGGCGGCGAGCAATATCATCCTTCTTTTATTCATCAACATCCTCCTATCAAAAAAGCCTGACACGCGAAGACGACAAAACCGAACTCGCTTGAGCGAAACTCACGCCCGCCCCGAAGCTTCGAGCTTGTCCACAGACTCGATGACGCGCTCGACCTGCGCGAGGTAGGCGGCGAAGAGGTCGTTGATCTCCGCGTCGCCGGGCGTCGCGTCGTCGCCCGCCTCGCGCATCTCGAAGACGCGCTCGAAGATCGCGCCGTCGAGTCCGAGCAGGCGCGACGCGGCGCGCACGACCTCGCGCTTCAGGACGGGCGGCTCCTCGCCGTGCAGCATCAGCACGGGCGCGAACAGCGTCGCGAAGCTCGAAATGCTGTCGCTCATCAGGTCGCGCAGGCGCTCGGCTGAGACCGACGCGGGGATGTAGAGCCGGCGCAGTTGAATGAGCTTGCTGCGAAGCTCGTACTCGGTCTGGTGCCGAAGGTTCTCGTCGGAGATGCGAACGCTCTCGAACGGGTCGCGACCGTAGAGCACGACGCGCGCGCGCCGCATCTGGTGGAACTCGATTGGGAAAACGTCCGCCGCGTCGTGCAACTCCGCGGCGGTGAAATAGACGGGGAGCGGGTGGCCGAGCCGCTGCCACTCGCGCATCGGCGCTTGCGCCTGCCGCAAGTCCTCCGGCGTGATGCGTTCGAGCGCGATGAGTATGTTGTAGTCCGACTCGATCTGCACGAAGTCGCCCGACGCCGCCGAACCGTACAGGACGACCGACGCGAGGTTGTCGCCGTGCGTCGCCTTCAGGTCGCCGACGAGATTGTTGAAAGCCTCATGCGCAACTCTGTTCGCCATCAGTCACTCTCCAAAAGGATGAAGGCGGAAGGATGAAGGATGAAGTGAAGGCAGACGGATGACAGCCGTACTCTCATCTTTCAACTCGTGACGTTCAGCGCTCACTCTTCATTTCATCCTTCCGCCTTCATCCTTGCTTTTTACCAACTCCCGCCCGCGCCGCCGCCGCCGAAATCGCCGCCGCCGCCGAATCCGCCGAAGCCTCCTCCGCCCCAGCCCGAACCGCCGCCGCCGAATCCGCCCCAGCCGCTCGAACTGCGCCGCCCGCCTGCTGCGTTGCTTAGCACGTTCGCCAGCAGCAACGCGCTCAGCCAACCGCCGCCGCCACCGCCCTGTCCGCCGCGTCCACCGCGGCCCCTGAACATTGAAATCAAGATGAAGATGATGAAGATGATCAGGCAGCAGGTCCCGATACTCAGACCGCCCGTGCTGCTTCCGCTCGACCCGCGCTGCGACTGGGCGGTCGGATGATAGGCGTTGCGCTGGTCAATGCCCTCAATGCTGAAGCCGCGCTTCTCCGCGAGCGTCGCGATGACCGTCTGCACGAAGTCTGAAATCCCCTGGCCGTAGTTGCCGCGCCTGAACGGGTCGGTCAGACGCTGCCGCCCGATCTCGCCCACGAGCGAGTCCGGCAAGTCGCCTTCGAGGTGGCGGCTGACCTGCACCTGCCAGTGATGGTCGTTGACCGCGACGACGAGCAGCAGCCCGTTCTTCTCGCCCTCCTTCGAGCCGATGCCCCAGCCGCGCGCGATTGAGAGAGAGTATTCAAAAATAGGAGTGTCGCCCGTCGTCGGCACGGTCACGACGGCGAACTCGATGTCGGCACGGTCTTTCAGATTGTTGAGAACCGCCGCAAGCTTATCCCTCGTCGCCGAGTCTATGACGTTGGCGGTGTCGTCAACATACTTGTAGTAACCCGTCGGCTGGGGGAGAGGCGCGGTCGTGTAGGCTCGCGCATCTTGGGCGCGGACGAATCGCGCGCACGCGAAGAGGCAAAGTATCGCCGCGAGCGCGGCGAGCGAAGACGAGAGTCTGCTTTGCGTCGGTGTCACGGTGATTTCAGTCTGAGACTATTACGAAAAACCGTGCAAGTCTGTTTTAAGATTGCGCGGCAAGTTTTCTCCAGAAGTCTCAACTCTCGATCAAGCGGTGCATCAGGTAGAAAAAAGCGACGCCCGCGAAGACTACGAGCGACAGGAAAGGATTTTTACCTTCGAGATGATTGACCTCCGGGATGAGGTCGCTCGCGGCCACGTACAACGTCACGCCCGCGGAGAAGGGGAGTGCGTAAGTCACGGCCTCGGTCGCGCGCGCCTGCAACAGCGCCACGCTCAAAACCCCGACGAGCGTCGCCGCGCCGATTATCAGCGTCGCCCCCAGCGCGCGACCCCTCGAACGCCCCGACGCGAGCATGATTGAGGCCGCTGTGAACCCCTCCGGCACTTTATGCAGCAGCACGGCGACGAAGACCAGCAACCCCACCTTCCTGTCAACCACGAAAGCCGAAGCCACCGAAGCCCCGTCGAAAAACGTGTGTGCCGACAGTCCTCCGAGAGCCGTGTAGGCCGCCGAGGGGCGCACGACCGCTTCCGGGTGCGTCTCCTCGCCGAAGTGAAAATGCGGCGCAATCGTGTGCTCAAAAAAATGTATCAGAAGATAGCCGCCCAGAAGCAAAGTCATCGCACCGAGCAGTGCGTGTTCCGCGCCGGTGCTGTTCGTGGCACCTTTTGTCCATAAAATGACCGACTCCGGCACGATCTCAATAAAAATCGCAGCCAGCATAAACCCCGCGCCAAGTGCGACCAGGTAGCTGAGAAACTGTCTGCTTCGCCGGAAGGTGCCGGGCCGAGCTAGAAGAAGCCCGCCGCAGACGTTCGCCAGCGCCACAAGACTTCCGAAAAATAGAAGTTCGCCGAAAGACATTCCAGGCTGACTAAACTATATGGCTGTCCTTAGTAATAGCTTGGAGTGTCACTATACAGGATGCTGAGGCTATTGGCTACGGCAAGCTTAAAGCCTAACACACCAAATCGTGCTTAAAAAAATCTATTTAACAGTCTTTTTACTCTTGACAGGGCATTAAGCACGGGCGTACTATGCGCTGCGGGTGGTCAAAAGTGGCTAAAAGTGGGCTGCATTGAGTAGCTTGCCGCTAATGGTTAGAGTTTCACTTTAAGGTTTAAGCAATCTCGCCTGCTCGGTCAAAGCCGCAACCTCTATGTTGAGAGGAAATTACACGGCGCGCGTTGATGAAAAGGGGCGACTAAAAATTCCGACCGCCTTCAGGCGCTATATTGAAGAGAAATACGCGACCGCGGAAGTTTATATCACAAGTCTGACTGGCGACTGCGCGCGAATTTATCCTTTGCCAGAGTGGGAGTCAATCGAGCAGCGTTTGGCGCTTCTGCCTTCGATGGACCCGGCGAGAAGGAAGTTCCTTGACAGGGCGAACTACTACGGGCAGCAGGCGACCGTGGACGGACAGGGGCGGGTTCTCGTCCACCCGCTGCTGAGAAAGTCGGCGGGAGTCGTCGGCGACGTGGCGGTTCTCGGTTATTTGACATACCTGGAAGTCTGGGAGCTGGAGCGCTTCGAGCGGCGTCTTCTTTCCGACCCGTACACGGAGGAGGACGAGGCGGCGATTGCGCGACTAGGAATCTGAGAAGCGGCAAAGAGTGAAAGTGTTTGAGCGACAAGGCCAAAGCAAGGATTAAAGACCCGATGCTCGTCACCCGGTCACTCGACAACTTTAGCTCGCTGCTGCTTTTCAAGACCACGGGGCGGTGGTAATGGCTGCGTCCGGAGGGGGGCCGGAAGCGCCCCATCGCCCCGTGTTGCTCATTGAAACGATTCGTCTCCTCGCCCCGGAGGGCGGCGGGCTGTTCGTGGACGCGACGCTCGGTCTTGGCGGGCACAGCGAAGCGATTCTCGAAGCCTCTCCGCAGGCGCGCGTCCTCGGCATTGACCGCGACCGCGAGGCCATGCGGCTCGCCGCCGAGCGACTCGCACGGTTCGGGTCTCGGTTCCGCGCGGTGCACGCGAACTTTCGAGAGATCGCGCGCGTCGTCGCCGAAGCGGGCGAGAGCAATGTGAGCGGCGTGCTGGCGGACCTCGGCGTCTCGTCGCTCCAATTCGACACGCCGGGGCGGGGCTTCAGTTTCCGCCACGACGCGCCGCTCGACATGAGGATGGACGCGGCGGGCGACGAGGAGACTGCGGCGCAGTTGCTTGAAAGTTTGCCCGAAGAGGAGGTCGCGCGAATCCTCTACGAGTACGGCGAGGAGCGCAAGTCGCGTCGCATCGCACGCTGGATTGTCGAGAGGCGTGAGCAGGGCAAGCCGCTGAAGACGACGGGCGAGTTGGCCGAGTTGGTCGCGCGCGCCGTCGGTCACAAGCGCGGCGACAAAATTCACCCGGCGACGCGGACTTTTCAGGCTCTCCGCATCGCCGTCAACAAAGAACTCGAAGGCTTGGGCGAGTTCATCGAGACAGCCGTTGATCTTTTAAAGCCGCAGGGACGCCTCGCCGTCATCAGCTTCCACTCGCTCGAAGACCGCGTCGTGAAGCAGACGCTGCGTCGCCTGTCCGGGCGTTGCGAGTGCGACCCGCGCTCTCCCGTCTGCACTTGCGGCGCGCGGCGCGCGGTCGAGATTCTGACGCGGCGACCGGTCATGCCGGGCGAGCAAGAGGTTGAAGAGAATCCCCGCGCGCGGAGTGCCAAGCTGCGCGCCTGCTTGAAACTTGAAGACGCCGCAACGGCGTGACTGAGAAAAGACGGACGGAGAGACGCCCTCACTCTCAGTCTTCAAATAAAAAATCTGACCCGCAGTTCGAGGCCCGATACGCGATGAGAAGAGTGCCCCAGCAGCCGTACCCCAACGCCCGCGTCCGACGCGAACGCGACCCGCGCGCCGCGCGCCGCCAGACGCTGATGCTCGCGTGCTGTCTCGCGCTGGCCGCCGGCTTCGTCTTCGCCGTGCGGCAGCAGATTCTGGCCGTCGAGTTCGGCTACAAGACCGAGTCGCTCAGGCGCGAGCGAGAGCAGTTGCTCGACGAGCAGCGCCGGCTACTCCTTCAGGTCGAGGAGAGTTCGTCACCGGCGCGGCTCGAACAGGCCGCGCGCGAACTTGGAATGCAGCCGGCGCGGGCGGAGCAGATCGAGTCGGCGACGAAGCGCGCGGAAGAGCCGAGGCCCACGCCGCGCGCGCGCGCCACGGCGACGGCGAGAAATATCTTGCGCCGTTAGGCGAAGGAGGTTTGAACTGCTGAAGGCCGCGCGCGGCGAAAGACGACGTGCGGGCTTTCGAGAGCGACCGATGATTCCGGCGCGCCCCGCGGCGCCGGCGAAGTCCGATGAGAAGGCCGCTTCGAGAAATGACTGACCGGTACGGATCGGATCAACCCATACGTCCCGATGCTTCACGGCGGCGTGCTTTAGTGGTCGCCGTTTTTCTTTTGTTGTGGATGGCGGCCATCGGGGCGCGGCTCACCTACCTGCAAACTTCGCAGCACGAATGGCTGACAAAGCGCGCGCGCGCGCAGCAGCTTGATGTCGAGCCGCAGACAGCCGTGCGCGGACTCATACTCGACCGGCAGGGGCGCGAACTCGCACGCAGCGTCAGCGTTGATTCGTTCTTCGCAGACCCGCGCGAGATCGAGAACACCGACGAAGCCGCGTCGAGCCTCGCGCAGATTTTTAAGACGGACGCCGGCGCGCTCGCCGCCAAACTGAAGGAGGCGAAGGACGCGCACCGCGGCTTCGTCTGGCTCGCGCGGAAGGTTGACGAGGAGCAGGCGAAGGCCGTCGAGGCTTTGAAGATCAAGGGCGTCTATCCGGTCGAGGAGCAGCAGCGGCGCTACCCGAACGGCGCGCTCGCCGCGCACGTCGTCGGCTTCGTCGGACTCGACGACAAAGGTCTCGCCGGAGTCGAGCAGCTCTACGACGCGTCGCTCACGGGCGAGCCGGGCAAGGTCGTCGTTGACGCCGACGCCAAGCGCCGCGCGTTCGAGAGCGAGGGCAGCGGGCCGCAGGACGGTCGCACCGTCGTGCTCACGATTGACCAGACGATTCAGTACATCGTCGAGCGCGAGTTGTCGGCTGCTGTTGAGAAGACGCAGGCGAAGCGCGGCGCGGCGGTCGTGCTCGACCCGCACACGGGCGAGATTCTCGCGCTCGCGAACGCGCCCGCCTTCGACCCGAACGAGGCTTCGGACGTGAGCGCCGAGGCGAGGCGCAACGACGCGCTGCAAAATATCTACGAACCCGGCTCGACCTTCAAGATCGTCGCCTACACCGGCGCGCTCGAAGAGAAACTAATCACGCCGGAGACGAAGATCGAATGCCCCGGCTCAATCAGCGTCCCCGGTCGCGTCGTTCACGACCACGCGCACGGGACTCTGACGGCGACCGAGGCGCTGGCGAAGTCTTCCAACGTCGCCGCGATCAAGATCGGCATGAAGCTCGGCAACGAGCGGCTCTACGACTACATACGCCGCTACGGCTTCGGCTCGAAGACCGGCGTCGAGCTTCCGGGCGAGACGGCGGGGATTGTCCACCCGCTCTCGAAGTGGCAGCCCGGCTCAATCGGCTCCGTGCCCATCGGGCAGGAGGTCGGCGTCACGCCCGTGCAGGTCGCGGCGGCTTACGCCACGGTCGCGAACGACGGCGTGCGCGTCGCGCCGCACCTAGTTCGAGAAGTGCGCGACGTGCAGGGCAATGTCGTCGAGCGCGCGCAGCCCGAATCGCACCGCGTCGTCAGCGCGGAGACGGCGAGCGAGCTGCGCGGGATGCTTGAGATGGTGACGCTGGCGGGCACGGCGCGCGCGGCGAAGCTCAATGGTTACAGCGCGGCGGGCAAGACCGGCACGGCGCAGAAGGTTGACCCGAAGACGCACGCCTACTCGCAGACGAAGTACGTCGGCTCGTTCGTCGGCTTCGCGCCCGTCGAGAATCCGGCGGCGGTCATCATCGTCGTGCTCGACGAACCCATCGGCGCGCACCAGGGCGGCGCGGTCGCGGCCCCGGTCTTCAGCACGATTGCGGATCAGATTCTCCCGTACCTCGACGTGATGCCCGACAACACGACGGACGCGAAAGCGCCCGCCGGACAACTCGCGAAGAACGTCGTGCGCTCGACTCTGCAAGCGGCGGCGGGCGGCGCGTCGAAGGAGCATGAGAGCGAGCCGGGCGAGACGGTCAGCCTGCCGGAGGTCGCGCGGACGGCGACGGGCGGCGAGGTTGTTTACGCGGCGGCGGGCGAGCGCGCTCTGCTGATGCCCGACCTTCGAGGCCGCAGCGTGCGCGACGCCGCGCGAGTCTGCGCGCAACTCGGACTCGAACTCGAAGCGAGCGGCGAGGGACTCGCAGTCCGTCAGACTCCCGTGGTCGGCTCGCAGGTCGAGGCCGGCCAGACTGTCCGCATCGAGTTCGGGAGGAGTGATTAGAAGCTGTCAGCGCTCGGCGGTCAGCTTTCAGCTTCCGCCCCTTTGATGATTGAGTGGCGTGGTGAAGTGGTTGCCCCAGCAGCCGAAAAGCCGAAAGCCGAGTGCTGAACGCTGAAGGCTTCTTTCCCCGGAAGATGAGATGAGAAATCAGAGGACGATGGTTAACTTTTCGACGAGCGAGGCTTACGAGGGAATCGAGATGAGGCGGAGGATCGCCGACTGCCGCGAGCGTTTGCGCCGCAACCGCGCCTCGCGCAGAATGTCGGAACACAACACTCCCCACTTGAACGGACGGGCGGACGAGGTGTCCGAAACGGCACTCGTCTCCGCGTCGTCCGTCGAGACGGAGGTGGAGACTTAAAGGGCGGCCCGGCTCTTCAGTTCGTGCGGCGGGCGGGCTGCCAAAGACCGTTCGCCGGAGGAGAACCGAAGTGAGAGTCAGGGATGCGGCAGACCTTGCGCGCGCCACGTCGGCGGCGGGCGAGAGGCTCTTTGACAAAGAAATAAATGGCTATTCGATTGACTCGCGCGCGACCGCGCCGGGCGAGCTTTTCTTCGCGCTCTCGCCCGAAGACTACCGCCGCCACTGCTTCACGGCGACGACGTTTGCCGACGCGCACCTCTTCCTCGCCGAAGCGTTCGAGCAGGGCGCGGTCGCAGCCGTGGCGCGTGCGGCGCGCGTCGAGGGCGACGAAGAGTTGCGGCAGTTCCGTGACCGCCTGCTCCTCGTCGAAGACGTGATCGAGGCGTTGCAATCAATCGCGCACGGCGTCATCGAGCGTTGGGGGCGCAAGGTCGTCGGCATCACCGGAAGCGCGGGCAAGACGACGACGAAAGACCTGACCGCGCACGTGCTCGGCGCGACGGGAAGAAGAGTCTTGCGCAGCCGCAAGAACTACAACAACGAACTCGGCGTCGCGCTCTCCGTCTTGCAGATGGAGTCAGGCGGCGCGAAGCCTTCGGACTTCGACGTGGCCGTGCTTGAGATGGGGATGTCAATGCCCGGCGAGATCGCGCGCCACTGCCTGGTCGCGCCGCCCGACGTGGCGGTCGTGACGCTCGTCGCGCCCGTGCATCTTGAGTTCATGGGTTCCATCGAGGCGATTGCGGCGGGCAAGGCGCAGATCGTCGAGGGCATGAAGCCGGGCGGCACGGCGGTTCTCAACGCCGACGACGAGCGCGTCGCGGCGATGCGCCCGAAGGCAAGTCACGCCGCGCGCGTCATCACATACGGCACTAGCACTGGCGCGGACGTTCGCGCGGTTAACATCGAGACGGTCGGGGTCGGCACGAGCCGCTTCCGACTCGTCACGCCGGACGGCGAGGCTTTGGCGACGCTCCCGATGCACGGCAGGCACAACGTCATGAACGCGCTCGCGGCCTCGGCGGTCGCTTCGAGTTTCGGCGTCGCGGCGGAAGAGATCGCGGCGGCGCTCGCGACCGCCACGCCTTCGGAGATGCGCGGCGAGGTCTTGAGATTTCGCGAAGGGTTCACGGTCGTTGACGACTCGTACAACTCGAACCCGCGCTCGCTCCTGAGCATGGCCGAGGCGGTCGCGCAGGGCGGCGAGAATGTGAAGCGGCGAATCGTCGTCGCGGGCGAGATGCTTGAACTCGGAGCGGAAGCGGCGACGCTTCATCGCGAGGCGGGGCGCGACATTGCCGGACTCGGCGTCGAAGTTCTTTGGGGAGTGCGCGGGCACGCGCGCGAGTTGATCGAAGGGGCACGCGAGGGCGGGATGAGCGAGGAGGCGACACGCTTCTTCGACTCGTCCGAAGAGGCGGCGGAAGCGCTCGCCACCGAAGTCCGCGCCGGAGACCTCGTCCTCGTCAAAGGCTCGCGCGGCGTCCACACGGAAAGGGTCGTCGAAGCGTTGAAGGGGCGACACGGAATGAAGTGACGGGTGATGAGTGATGAGTGATGAGTTGAAGGCAAGCGGCTTTCGACTCGTCACCCGTCACTCATCACTCGTCACTCATCACTATGTTTTATTACATCTTCTACGAATGGCTCTACAAGACGCTGTCGGCGACGGGCGGCGGCGAGTCGGTCTTCGTCAAGGCGCTGAACGTCTTTCAGTACGTGACGTTCCGCACGGCCTACGGCGCGGTGACGGCGCTTTTGATCTCGCTCCTCTTCGGCGGGCGCGTCATCGAGTACCTGCGGCGTTTGAACGTCGGGCAGGAGATTCGCGAGGAGGGGCCGCAGGCGCACCAGGCCAAGCGCGGCACGCCGACGATGGGCGGCGTGCTCATCATCGGCTCGGTGCTCATCTCGACCCTGCTCTGGGCGAGACTTTCGAGCCTCTACGTCTGGATCATTCTTCTGGCGACCGCGGGCTTCGCGTTCATCGGCTTCATGGACGACTACCTGAAGGTCGCGAAGCGCCAGAGCCTCGGCCTGCAAGGGCGCTGGAAACTCGCGGGGCAGTTGGCGATTGCGCTGGGCGTGTGGGGCGCTCTGTACGTCTTCACGTACTACGGCTTGGCCGATTACTCGTGGAAGCTCAGCCTTCCGTTCTTCAAGCAGACGGCGCTCTCGCGCATCACGGACATCGGCCCCATCATCTATCTGCCGTTCATCGCGCTCGTGCTGCTCGGCTTCTCGAACGCGGTGAATTTGACGGACGGGTTGGACGGTCTCGCCATCAGCGTCACCATCGTCGCGATGTCAACGCTGACCGCGTTCACCTACGTGAGCGGCGACGCGCGCTGGGCCGACTACCTCGGCCTTGAGCACCAGAAGGACATCGGCGAGCTGACGATCTTCTGCGCGGCGATGGTCGGGGCGAGCCTCGGCTTCCTGTGGTACAACGCGCCGCCCGCAGAGGTCTTCATGGGCGACGTGGGCAGCCTCGCCATCGGCGGGGCCATCGGCACGATAGGCGTGCTCACCAAACAGGAGTTGATACTCGTCCTCATCGGCGGCGTCTATGTGATCGAGGCGCTGTCGGTGACGCTGCAAGTCAGCTTCTTCAAGCTGACGAAGCGGCGTTTGGGGACGGGGCGGCGGCTCTTCAAGATGACGCCGCTGCACCACCACTTCGAGATGTCGGGTTGGAGGGAGTCGAAGATCGTCTTCCGCTTCCTGATCATCGCGATACTGTTCGCGCTGCTGAGCCTTTCGACTCTAAAGCTGCGCTGAAGGAGTGAGATGGGCGGACACGCCTGGTTCTATTTCGTCGAGTACGAGCCGGACGTAAACGCGGCGTTGCAGAAGCTGCGCGAGCGCGAGTTCCGCGCGGGCCGCTACAACCCCGCGGTCTGGTTCCCTGAGTTTCCGGTCGGCCCGAACTCTCCTTCGCCGGGCGCGCAGCACGGCTCGATTGAAGAGGCGCTCGAAGACTCGGACGCCGACGGCACGCGCTCGATTCTCGACATGGAGCGCGCCGCGGACTCGCCCGACTACGGAGTCGTCGCGCCGCTCCCGGCGGACGAGTTGTTGAGACTCTTCGGCACGGACAAGCCGACGCGCGAGGAGATCGAGGAAAGCGACGAGTTGTTCGAGGAACTTGAGAGGGGGCAGGGCGTTTACGTCGTCGCCTACGCGGGCGGCAAACCGTCGGAAATCTTTTTTGCGGGGTACTCCTTTGATTAAGGAATCACGCTTGAGGGCGGGCGGGCACGCGCGCCGCCACGCCTTCGCCGGCAGGACGAGTCCGATGGAAGTCGAAGGCAAAAAAGTTCTGATCATCGGCGCGGGCCGCAGCGGCGTCGCCGCCTCGCGCTTTCTCGCCGCGCGCGGCGCGTTCGTCGTCCTGAACGACCGCAAGGGTTTCATTGACTGGTCGAACGACGCGCTCGCGCTCAAGGGCGAGGACGGCGTCGTCAAGCTGCTCGCGGGAGACGTGCCTTCGTGGCTGCTCGACCAGATGGAGATCGTCGTCGTCAGCCCCGGCGTGCCGACCAAGAGCATCCCCGTCCGCTACGCCGAGCGCGCGGGCGCTGAGGTCATCGGCGAGGTCGAACTCGCGTGGCGCTTTCTTCGTGGCCGCGTCGTCGGCATCACCGGCACGAACGGGAAGACGACGACGACGGCGCTCGTCGGAGAGCTTTTGAAGGACGCCGGAATCCCGACTCAGGTCGGCGGCAACATCGGCACGCCGCTCGTCTCGCTCGTTGACTCGTCGCGCGAGGACGGCTGGACGGTCGCGGAGCTTTCGAGCTACCAGCTCGAAACGATTGACGAGTTCCACCCGACCGTCGCGATGGTCTTGAACCTGATGCCCGACCACATGGATCGCTACGAGACGTTTGCCGACTACGGCGCGGCCAAGCACCGCATCTTTCGCAACCAGACTTCGAGCGACGTGGCGATTCTGAACGCGGACGACCCAGTGGTTTCGTCATGGGCGTCGGGACTCGAAGCGCACATCACGATGTTCAGCACGGAGCGCGAACTCGAAGAGGGTTTGTTCCTCCGAGGCCGCGAACTCGTCGCGCGCACCTGGTCGGGCGAGCGCGTTTTGATGACGCGCGACGAGATGCAGTTGAAGGGCTTGCACAACGTCCAGAACGTGCTCGCGGCGCTCGCGGCGGGCCTCGCGTGCGGCGCGTCGCCGAACTCGATGCGCGAGACCGTGCGCCGCTTCGCGCCCGTCGAGCACAGGCTCGAACGAGTCGCAGAGGTCGGGGGCGTCACCTTCTACAACGACTCGAAGGCGACGAACGTTGACGCGGCGGTCAAGGCCGTCGAGGCTTTGTCGGAGGAGCCGGGCCGCATCGTCCTCATCCTCGGCGGTCGCGGCAAGAACGCGCCCTACGCGCCGCTCGCGCCGCTGGTTGAGAAGAAGGCGCGCGCGCTCGTCCTCATCGGCGAGGACGCGGATCGCATCGAGGCGGAGTTGAAAGCCCGCGCGCCGACGCTGCGCGCAAACGACATGGCCGACGCCGTGCGACGAGCTTTCAAGGCAGCCGAGCCGGGCGACGTTGTGCTGCTCGCGCCCGCGTGCGCGAGCTTCGACATGTTCACGAGCTACGAGCACCGGGGGCGGGTCTTCAAGGAAGAGGTCGCGCGATTGCGGAATGCGGAATGCGGAATGCGGAATGAAGATTCGACAACCGCACCAATCCGCAATCCGCAATCCGCAATCCGCAATTGAGAGATGGCTAGGAAACTTCAAGCAGACGAGTGGCTGTTCGCGTGCGTGGTGGCGCTGGCGCTGTTCGGCGTCATCATGGTTTACAGCGCGTCGGCCATCGTCGCCGCGACCGAGAATCACAGCCAGTATTTTTACGTCGTGCGGCAGGGGATTTGGACTGTCATCGGGCTGCTCGCGATGCTCGCGGGGATGCGCTTCGACTACGGTCGGCTGCGCGACCCGAAGATCGTTTACGGCCTGCTCGCGCTCTCGTTCGTGCTGCTCGTCGGCGTGTTCGCGTTCTCGCCGATCAACGGCGCGCGGCGCTGGATTCGCTTCGCGGGCTTCTCGATGCAGCCTTCGGAGATAACGAAGTTCGCGCTCGCGCTCTTCCTCGCGCGGTTCCTCGAAAGGCGCGCGGGGCGCGAAGGCGAGTTCTGGCGCACGTTCGTCCCGGCGGTCGCCGTGACCGGAATGCTCGCGCTGCTCGTCGTCGCCGAGCCTGACTTGGGAACTGCGTTGATGCTCGCGGTCGTCTGCGCGGTCGTGCTGTTCACGGCTGGCGCGCGGCTCAGACACTTGGCGCTCGCGGCAGCGCCCGCGCTCGTCGGCGTCGCCGGGCTGCTCATCTTCGTGCCGTTCCGAATGAGGCGCATGACGGCGTTCCTCGACCCCTGGGCAGACCCGCGCGGGACGAGTTATCAGGTCGTCCAGTCGCTGCTCGCGGTCGGCTCCGGCGGAGTGCACGGACTCGGTTTCACGGAAGGAAGACAGAAGATGTTCTTCCTCCCGTTCGCGCACTCGGACTTCATCTTCGCCGTGGTCGGCGAGGAGTTAGGACTGTTCGGCGGACTCGCGGTCATCACGCTGTTCGGGCTGTTCCTGTGGCGCGGGATGCGCGCGGCGCTGCGAGCGCCGGACAGGTTCGGCGTGCTGCTCGGCATGGGGATCGTGACCGGCATCGTCGCGCAGGCGCTCTTCAACATGAGCGTCGTGCTGGCGTTGCTCCCGACGAAGGGAATACCGCTGCCGTTCATCTCCTACGGCGGCTCGTCGCTCGTGCCGACGCTCTTCGCCGTCGGCGTGCTCTTGAACATCTCGCAGCACGCGGGCGCGGGCTACGGCTCTGCGCTCGCTCCGGTCTTTGAAGAAGCAGGCACTCGCGCGAAGGCGACTCAGCGCGCGACCGTCGCGCAGCCGCGACCGACGGGTGCGGACATGATGCGTGCGCTTCTGCATGGAGAGGCGCGGGGGTAAGAATGCGCGTGCTCATCGCCGCGGGCGGCACGGGCGGTCACATCTACCCCGGCATCGCGGTCGCGAAAGAAGTGATGCGGCGCGACGCTTCGTCGGTCGTCCGGTTCGTCGGGACGGCGCGCGGGCTTGAGACGCGGCTCGTGCCGCAGGCGGGGTTTGAACTCTCGCTCATCGAGTCGGCGGGCTTGAAGAACGTCGGCGCGGCGGGGAAGGTGAAAGGGCTGCTCGTGCTGCCGAAAAGTTTTCTCGCGGCGCGGCGTTTGATAAAGGAGTTCCGACCGGACGTTGTCGTCGGCGTCGGCGGTTACGTTTCGGGGCCTGTGCTTCTGACGGCGGCGCTGATGCGAGTCCCGACGCTCGTGCTTGAGCCGAACGCGCTGCCCGGATTCACGAACCGGCGGCTCGCGCGGTTTGTTGACGCGGCGGGCGTCACCTTCGAGGAGACGCTAAAGTTTTTCCGCGGCAAGGGCGTCGTGATCGGCAACCCCGTCCGCCGCGAGTTCTTTGAGATCGAGAGAAACCGGCGCGACCCGTCGAGCTTTTCGCTGCTCGTCTTCGGCGGCTCGCAGGGCGCGCGCGCGATAAACGACGCCGTGATTGCGGCCCTGCCCCGGCTCGAAGGGCACAAGGGCGTGCTCCGCGTCGTTCATCAGACGGGCGGGTCGGAGTTTGAAAAGGTGCGAGCCGGTTACGACGCCGCCGGGTGGGGCGAGCGCGCCGAAGTGCTGAAGTACATTGACAACATGGTCGCGCGCTTCGCCGCAAGCGACCTCGTCGTCTGCCGCGCCGGGGCGACGACGACCGCCGAGCTGATCGCGGCGGGCAAGGCTTCGCTGATGATCCCGTTCCCCTTCGCGGCGGACGACCACCAGCGCAAGAACGCCGAGGCGTTGGAGGCGGCGGGCGCGTCGCGCATGGTCTTGCAGCAGGACGCGACGGGCGAACGGCTCGCGCGGGAGATCGCCGCGCTGATTGAAAACCCCGAGCTTGTGACTCGGATGGAAGACGCCGCGCGCAAGCTCGCTCGCGGTGACGCCGCGGTCGCGGCGGTTGATTTGGTTGAGAAGCTGGTCAGAGGTCGGAGGTCGGAGGTCGGAGGCCGGTGAAAACTGCTCTCGCCTTCAACTGGCCTCTGACCCCCGACCTCTGACCTCTTTGGCTCGTTATGTTTCGTCGCATCCAACACGTTCACTTCGTCGGCGTCGGCGGCATAGGCATGTCCGGCATCGCGGAGGTGCTTTTGAACATGGGCTTCCGCGTCTCCGGCTCCGACCTGAAGCGCTCGGACGTGACGGCGCGGCTCGAAAGTTTGGGCGCGAAGATTTACGAGGGGCACGCGGCGGAGAACGTGGGCGGCGCGCACGTCGTCGTCCGCTCGACCGCCGTGCGCGGCGACAACCCGGAAGTGTTGGAGGCCCGACGGCGTTCGATCCCCGTCATCCCGCGCGCGGAGATGCTCGGCGAGTTGATGCGCCTGAAGCCGCACACGGTCGCGGTCGCCGGCTCGCACGGCAAGACGACGACGACCTCGATGATCGCGACGGTGCTCGCACACGCGGGACTCGACCCGACCGTAGTCGTCGGCGGCGTGGTCGGCGCAATGGGTTCTAACGCGCGTTTGGGGAAGAGCGATTTGATGGTGGTCGAGGCGGACGAGAGCGACCGCTCGTTTTTGATGCTGACGCCGACCTTCGCCGTCGTGACGAACATTGACCGCGAGCACATGGATCACTACGCGGATATGACCGACGTGCGGAAGTGCTTCGCGGATTTCGTCAACAAGGTTCCGTTCTACGGCGCGTCCGTCCTCTGCCTCGACGATCCGCACGTGCAGGCGGTCATCCCCGAAGTCGTCCGGCGGCGCATCACTTACGGGTTGAGCGCGCAGGCCGACATCGCGGCGCGCGAGGTCAGGTACGACAAGCAGTTCGGCTCGGTCTATCAGGCGCGTCTGATGGGCGAGGCCATCGGCGAGATTTCGCTGCACGTGCCGGGCCTGCACAACATCTACAACTCGCTCGCGGCCATCGCCATCGGGCTTGAGTTGGAAGTGCCGTTCGACACGATTACGAAGGCGCTGGCGAGTTACACGGGCGTCAACCGACGCTTCCAGTTCAAGGGCGAGGCGGCGGGCGTCATCGTCGTTGACGACTACGGCCACCACCCGACGGAGATTCGCGCCACGCTCGTCGCGGCGAAGCTCGGCGCGCAGGGGCGGCGCATGGTCGTGTTGTTCCAGCCGCACCGCTACACGCGGACGCAGGACTTGATGGAAGAGTTCGCGCGCTCGTTCAACAACGCCGACGCGCTGATGGTGACGGACATCTACGCCGCGAGCGAAGACCCCATCGAGGGCGTGAGCGGCGAATCGCTGGTCGAGGCCGTGCGCCGCTTCGGCCACAAGGACGCACGCTACGTCGGCTCGGTCGAGGACGCGACGCAGGCTTTGTTGAACGAAGTGCATGAGAACGACATGGTCATCACGCTCGGCGCGGGCAACGTCTATCGCGTCGGCGAGCGGCTGGTCGAGCTTTTGAAAGAAAGAGAGGGACGCGGTTAGGGCCGTAGGGGCAGGGCAAGTCCGCGGCCCGGCTTCGCTTCAAACTCAAGTTCGAGTTCTCCAACACTCGGCGGGCAGGGACAAGCGCTGCCCTACAGAACAGGCGACGCGGTTTATTAGCTGATGGTCGAGACGGACGAGCAACAGGCGGTCAACGACGCGCAGACGCACGACGCGAAGATCGAAGAGATCGCGCGACGTTGCGGGGTGCGCGCCGAGCGCGGTCGCCGCTTCGCCGAGTTGACCTCTCTTCGCGTCGGCGGCGCGATTGACTGGCTGCTCGTTCCCGAAACCGAGGAGCAGGCCGCAGGCGTAGTCGGCGCGCTCGAAGACGCAGGAGTTGCGTGGCGCGTACTCGGCGCGGGCAGCAACGTCCTCGCCGACGACCGCGAGCACCGTTACGTCGTCGTCTCGACGCGCGAGGTCAAAGGCGAGGCACAGTTCGACGGCGAGCGCGTTTCGGTGAGCGCGGGATTTTCGCTGCCGCGTTTGTGCGTCGAGGCCGCGCGTCACGGGCTTTC
The DNA here is from genome assembly GCA_035652995.1 of Pyrinomonadaceae bacterium. GTDB lineage: Bacteria > Acidobacteriota > Blastocatellia > Pyrinomonadales > Pyrinomonadaceae > QHXN01. Next base: position 977 of record DASRCS010000172.1, on the reverse strand, counting down.
GGGGATTGAGGGACTGGGCGGGATTCCGGGCACGGTCGGCGGCGCGCTCTGGATGAACGCGGGCGCTTACGGCCACGAGATCGGCGAGGTGGTCGAGTCGGTTCGCGTGGCCCGCGGCGGTCACGTCGTCGTCGTGCCGGGAAGCGAGGTGAAGTGGGACTACCGCCACACCTCTTTCAAAGAGGGCGAGCTGCTTTTGGGCTGCACGCTCAAGCTCAGGCCCGACGACCCGGAAAAGATCGCGGCGCGGATGGAGGACGCCAAGCGCAGGCGTTTCGCGACGCAGCCGCACGGCGCGCGCAGTGCCGGGTGCTTCTTCAAGAACCCGCCGGGGTCGGGCCTGAGCACGGGGAAGATGATTGACGAGATGGGCATGAAAGGCGAGCGGCGCGGCGGCGCGCGCGTCTCGCCCGTCCACGCGAACTTCATCGTCACCGAAGGCAAGGACGCGCGCGCATCTGACGCACTCGCGCTCGCCGAAGAGATACGCGAGCGCTTCCGCCGCGAGCACGGAATCGAACTCGAATACGAGGTCGAGCTTTGGGGCGCTGACGCCGAGTTCAAAGACGCCAGCGGCGCGACGGAGACAGACGAAACGAGCGGCGAGGTGAAGACAAGCGACGAGGCAGAAGCAGACGACGAGAGAGCAAGGGCGGAAGAGAGTTCGGAGGCCGAGAGTTAGTTTTGATTCGGGCGTCCGTGCTTTCGGGGTTTGAACGATGAGAGAGAACGTCATCACATCACGCGCGGGTCGGGTCGGCGCGAAGGGCCGCGCAGGAGTCGCGGTGCAGCGGCCCGCGCCGCGGCGCTCGAAGCCCGCGGCTCAGGCGAAGCCGCGTCAAAAAAGTTTTGAGTGGAAGACGGCGCTCCGGTACGTCCCGCTCGTCCTCAAGCTCACGCTCGCCGTCTCTCTGGGCGTGCTCGCTTTCGTCGGATACCGCGCGGCCGTTTCGGCCTCGTTCTTCAAGGTCAGGAAC
>DASRCS010000171.1:0-21613 GCA_035652995.1 Pyrinomonadaceae bacterium | reverse complement strand
AGTCGCGGCGTTGTGCGACGCGCTCGGGAAGGTCATCAGCGCCCAGAGCAGGATCGAGATCATCAGGATCACGGTGCCCGCGCGCTTGACGAAGAGCCACGAACGGTCGCGTATCGTCTGCGCGATGTTGCGCGCGTTCGGCAGGCGGTAGGGCGGAAGCTCGAGGACGAGCGGCGGCGGCGGCGCTTTCAGAATCGTGTGCTTCAGAACCCACGCGACGGCGATGGCGACCGCGATGCCGAGCAGGTACATCGAGAGAATCAGCAGCGCGCCGACCGAGATGAAGCCGAAGAGTTTTTTATCCGAGAAGAACGCGGCGATCATCAGGGTGTAAACCGGAAGCCGCGCCGAACAGCTCATGAAAGGCGCGATCAGAATCGTCGCCAGTCGGTCTTTCGGGTTCTCGATGGTGCGCGTCGCCATGATGCCGGGAATCGCGCACGCGAAGCTCGACAGCAGCGGGACGAACGCCTTTCCGTGGAGGCCGACGCCGCGCATCAGCCTGTCCATCAGAAAGGCCGCGCGCGCCATGTAGCCGCTGTCTTCCAGAATCGAGATGAAGAGGAAGAGCAGGAGTATCTGCGGCAGGAAGACCAGCACGCCGCCGACGCCCGCGATGACGCCGTCCGAGAGAAGGTCTGTCAGAAGTCCGGGCGGCATCTCGGCGCGCGTGAAGTCGGCGAGCGCGCCGAAGCCCCGGTCAATCAAGTCCATCGGCAGCGTCGCCCAAGAGAAGATCGCCTGAAAGACGACGGCCATGATGAGCAGCAGGACGAGGGGGCCGAAGATTCTGTGCGTGACGATGCGGTCAATGCGCTCCGTCGCGCTCGGCCTGTCGGTCGGGCGCGCGCCGCTCGATGCGTTCGACGCCGCGCGCTCGATCCACTCGTACCGCGCCGTCACGAGTTCCTGCCACCAGTGCGGGTTCGCGCGCGCCAGACGCTCGCGCGAGTCGGAGACCGCGGCGCGGCGCTTGGAGTCCGACGGCAATTCGTCGGCGTAGAGGTCGCGAATCGCCTCGGCGCGCTCGATCTTCGCGCCTTCCGCGAGCCGTTGGATTTCTTCTTCGGCAGTGGCGGACAGACGCCAGCAGACGCCCGGAGTCTCGCCGCCGACAGCGCTCAGGACTGTGTGCGCGAGTTCGTCGAGTCCGCGCCGCTGTTTGGCGTTGACGGGCACGACCTTGACGCCGAGCGACTCGCCAAGCCGGCCTGCGTTAACCTCAAGCCCCTGGCGTTCGGCCAGGTCGATCATCGAGAGCGCGACAACGACGGGGCGACCGGCGTCGAGTAGTTGCGTGACGAGGTAGAGGTTTCGTTCGAGGTTGGTAGCGTCAACGACCGCCACGATCACGTCGGGCGCGGGCGTGCCCGTCATGCGCCCCGTGATCACGTCGCGCGCGATCTGTTCGTCGAGCGAGGCCGCGTCGAGGCTGTAGAGTCCGGGAAGGTCAATGAGCCGCGCGGGCGGGGTGTCGGGCGCGAGCGCCCAGACGCCTTCCTTGCGCTCGACCGTGACGCCGGGATAGTTCGCGACCTTCTGCCTGAGTCCGGTGAGCGCGTTGAAGATGCTCGTCTTGCCTGCGTTCGGGTTCCCGGCGAGCGCCACGACCAGCGGACGCGTCGCGCTCGCGGCTCTTGTGTCCGAGGGCTTGGCTGCGGGGGAAGGAGATCGGAGGGTACTGCTCATAAGACGAGTGGTGAGTGATGAGTGATGAGTGATGAGTTAAAGGCAGTTCGCTTTCAACTCATCACTCATCACTCATCACTCATCACTTCCTTCATTCGTCACTCGTCACGACCGAGATGGCCTGCGCCTCGTTACGCCGGAGGGCGAGGTGATAGTTGCGGACGCGGATTTCGAGCGGGTCGCCGAGCGGCGCGGTGCGGACGACGCGGATGGGCGCGCCGGGGACGACGCCCATCTCCATCAGGCGGCGCGCGACCGCGCCCTCGCCCTTCACGGCGAGCACGCGCGCCTGCCTGCCCATGCGCAGGCGGTCGAGCGAAGAGACCCGCGTTTCAAAGCTCTCGCCGCGTCCGATGATTGTGTCCGTCAGGCCGAGGGATGCGAAGGCGGTACTCATGAGTCATTCACCGATGATTTCAGGATGAAACTTGCCGTCGGGGGAACTCTCCGCGACCGGCGGATTCAATATAGCAAAGTTGAAAATAAATTTCAATTTCATTTCGTCGGGTCGGGCGAATTTTTTTTGAGCGCTTGTGCTGTCTGTGCAGGCGGGCTTTCTACTGCAAAGTCAGAGGGAGTATCGCGAGGTCTGCGCGGAGGGGGCCGAGCGGCGTCTGCGCCGTCAGGCGGAGCGGGATGCGACGGCTGTCGGTGCTGACCCAGAGGTGGAGGTTGAAGCGGTCGCCGCCGGGGTCGTTCGTCGCGAGCGTGAGTTCGACGGCGTTAATCTGTTGGCCGCCGAGGAGGATGTCCGCGCGCCGGAGCGCGTTGACGAAGAGCAGGCGCGGTCGCTTGTTGACGAGCAGCGGGACGGTCGTGCGCTTGCCCGGCGTGAGGTCGAAGACGCGCAGCGCGTAGAAGACCGAGAGCAGGTCGTGCGTGCCGACGGGAATCTCGACGCGCGTGCCGTCCTCGAAGAGCGCGCTGCCGCCGTTCTGGTCGGACGAGACGACGAAGCGCGCGCGGCGCTTGCTCTCTGCGAGCGTCAGCTCCGAGCGGAAGGGCAAGACCGACGTGGCGTCAACGTAAGAGTTGATCTGGTCGCTGACGGGGAAGAGCGTCTGACCCGCGCCTGCCGTTTGAAGTAAAGCCGTGAGAAGCAGGCCGTCGCGGTTGAAGTAACGCGCGCGCGCGCGCACCTGAAACGATGCCGTGCCGACGGGCTGCGGACTCGTGCCGAGGTAGAAGTTGAAGTTCAACTGCTCGCCGGGCTTGAAAGGGAGGTCGGCGGGCGCGACGGCGACCGCGCCGGGCGTCGGAGCCGTGACCACGCCCGGACGCGCGGGCGGAGTGCCCGCGGGCTGCGTGCCCGGCGGCAGCGTCACGCCCGGCGGCTGGAGCGCGTTCGTGCCCGGCCCCGGCACGGAAGTCTGCGGCACGGTCTGCATCTCGGCGCTCGCGAGTTCGATGCGAATCTCGCCCGCGCGGGGACGCGCCGTGATGAGCAAGGGCACGTGCCGCTCGTCGTCGGTGAAATAGACGCTCACGCGGTAGGCGTCCGCCGCCGGGTTCCCGCGCACACGAATCTGCGTGACGATGGCGTTCGACGAGCCGACGTTCGTCTTCAGAAGCTCGCGCCCGACGACGCGCAACTCGGCGTTGTACAGTTCCGCGCCGTTCTGCACGGCGATGGCGTAGATCGCGCCGGGCGCGAGCGGCAGGGCGCGCGCGCGGTAGAGCGCGGAGAGAAAATCGTATGTTCCCGTCGGCGCGACGACCGTCTGCCTCGAAGGTATCGCCGAGTCGCCGAGCGGCGCGTTGTAGTCGCGCGCCGTGTCTTCGACGCGCACGCCCTCGTGGATTGACATCTGCGCGCGGTAGGGGAGTCCGTTCGTCGAGTCAACGAAGGTGACGTAGTTGTCGTCGAGCGAGTAGAGCGCGGCGGAGACGACGCCGAGCGTCTCGACGTGCGCGTGCAGCTCGACTCCGTCGCGACCGTAAAGCTGCCCGCGCGAAGCGACGAGCGTCTCGACGTGCGCGGCGGACGTGAAGTTCGAGAACGAGACCGTGTAGGTCAGGTGTTCGCCGACCGCGTAAGGCGCGGCGTTGAACGGACTCGCGCCGACATCGGCGGCGGAGGTTTGTGCGAGCGCCGCAGCGCAGAAGAAAAGCGACACGAGCGCCGCGGCCAGAATCCTCGCGAGGCCGCGGGGCGAGCGTCGCCCGACGCCCTCCCGCGCGGTCGGGCCGCACTTGGCACTAATAAGCAATGAATCCTTCCCTCCCAAACTCCGACCATCTTCGCAAACTTACACCCGCACGGCAAACGCGCCGCGACAGACATTACACGCCCGCCGCGCGCCGCCGTTCCTGACTTCTTCGACAAATGTTCAGAGTCCTTCGAACTCGCCCAGCCACTCCCGCACGCTCACGCGCTCGGAAAGCAGCGCGACGTGGCCGGTGCCTTCGAGCAGCTTGAAACGCGCGCGCGGGAGCTTCGAGGCCATCAGCCGCGCGGCCCTGACGCTGTCGAGCAGGCGGTCGGCTGTCCCGGCGACGACGAGCGCAGGCGTGTTGATCTCGCCGAGCCGCGGTCGGAGGTCTGTGTCGCGGATGATGCGAAGGCGCGAGACGTAGCCCTCGCGACCGACGACGCGCGTGTACTCGCGGAAGAGTCGCCTGTCCTCTTCGCTCACGTCCGCGCCGAAGAGGACGTGGCGCGCGGAGCGCGTGCGGTGCGCCTTCATCGCCGCGTAAGTGAGCGAGAAGAGGATGCAGCCGGCGTGAATCTTCGCGCGCTGGGCGAAGTGCGGGAACGTGTTGACGAGGATCATGCGCCCGAAGAGTTCCGGGTGTTCGAGCGCCGTCGCCATCGTCAAAAGCCCGCCGAACGATTCGCCCAGAACGGTTGCGCGCGCGCCGCCCGTCGCCTCGCGCAAGACCCACGCGAGGTCTTCGACGAGCCGCGCCATCTCGTAGCGGCCCTCGCCGCGCAAAGGAAACGACACGACCGCGTGGTCGCGCGCGAGGTCTTCCGCCTGCTTGTAAAAAAGCCTGCCCGTCCCCTCGATGCCGCAGACGTAAACGAACGGCGGGCCGCTTCCCTCGACTCGATACTCGACGCTCATGCGAAACTGAAAGTCAACTCATTCGTTCATCTCAGCGCGGCAGCCATCTCTTCGACCACCTCACTCGCGGCGCGCGCCGGGTCGGGCGAGTTGAGAATCGCGCGACCGACGACGACGAAGTCCGCGCCCGCGCGCATCGCCTCGGCGGGAGTCATCACGCGCTTCTGGTCGTCGTGTGACGAAGCGGCGGGGCGGACGCCGGGCGTGACGACGAGGAAGGACTCGCGCTCGACCGACTCGCGGACGGGCGCGATCTCGTGCGGCGAGGCGACGACTCCGTCGAGTCCGCAGCCGGCGGCGAGCCGCGCGAGACGCCTGACTTGATCCTCGACCGACTTCGCTTCGACGCCCGTCTCCGCGAGCGAGCTTGAGTCCATGCTCGTCAGGACGGTGACGGCGATGAGAGCGGGGCGTGCGACGCCGAGGCGCGCGGACTCTTCGGCGGTCGCGTCCGACGCGCGGCGCAGCATCTCGCCCCCGCCCGCGGCGTGGACGTTGAAGAGCGCGACGCCGAGACGCACGGCCTCGCGGCTCGCGGCGGAGGCGGTGTTCGGGATGTCGTGGAATTTCAAGTCGAGGAAGACGCGCGCTCCTGCCGCGACGAGTTCGCGCACGAAGCCGGGGCCGGCGGAAGTGAACAACTGCGAGCCGACCTTGAACATTCCGGCTGAGTCGCGAAGCGTCGCGAACGCGCGGCGGGCCTCGTCCGCCGTCGCCACGTCGAGCGCGACGATCAGTTTCTCTTTCGCGGAAACGCCCTGGGCAGTTTTAGTCGTAGCCAAGTGATCTCCTTCGTCCGTCATTCGGAAAGCCTTTTCGTTCGCGGCTCAAGAAGCATTTGGACTCACGCGTTCGTGCTTTCGTCCACGACATTTTTCTCAAATCCGGCGCGTGGGAGCAAGCTCTTCGGCGCGGCAGCCGACCGCCTCGTCGAGCGTGCGGAAGCCTTCACGTTCGAGAATCGCGGCAAGCCCCTCGTTGATTCTTCGCACGACGCCGAAGCCTTCGTAGATGAAGCCCGTGTAGAGTTGCACGAGTCCCGCGCCCGCGCAGATTTTCTCCCACGCGTCCTCGGCTGTGAAGACGCCGCCGACGCCGACGATCTCCAACTCGCCGCGCGTCAGACGCCGGAGCGCGGCGACCGCCTGTGTCGAGCGTTGGCGAAGCGGCGCGCCGCTCAAGCCCCCTTCGCCGAGCGCGGCGACTTCGGACGCGGTCGTGCGGAGTCCGTCGCGGTTCGTCGTCGTGTTGGTCGCGATGATTCCGGCGACGCCCGCCGCGCGCGCCACGCCGACGATCAACTCAAGCTCGCCTTCGCCGAGGTCTGGAGAAATCTTGACGAGCAGGGGGACGGGCGCGCGCCCGTCGGCGGCGGATAGCTCGCGGTTGCGCCGCTGAATCTCTCCAAGCAGCGCGGCGAGCAGGTCTGCGCGCTGAAGCTCGCGAAGGCCGGGCGTGTTGGGCGAGCTGACGTTGACGGTCACGTAGTCGGCGTGAGGCCGCACGGCCTCGAAGCTCGCGAGGTAGTCTTCGGTCGCCTCTTCGACCGCGACGACGCGGCTCTTGCCGATGTTAACGCCGAGGACGCAGTCGGGCCTGTGACGCCCAAGCTCACGCGCGAGCGCCGCCGCGCCTGCGTTGTTGAAGCCGAGGCGGTTGACGAGCGCGCGGTCTTCCGGCAGGCGGAAGAGGCGCGGGCGCGGGTTGCCGGGCTGCGGCTTGTTCGTGACCGTGCCGACTTCGACGAAACCGAAGCCGAGCGCGGCGAGTTGGCGCGCGACGACGCCGTTCTTGTCGAAGCCCGCGGCGAGTCCGACCGGGTTTTTGAGACTCAGCCCGAAGCGCCGCAACTCGCCGAACAGCGGCGGCTCGAACCGCGCGCGGGCGACGCGGCGCGTGAACTCTAAACCCAATCCGAGCGAGAGCGTGTTGATGGCTAGTTCGTGCGCCGTCTCCGGCGGGAGTTTGAACAGGAGGGGTCGCAGCAGCTTGCGATAGAGCATCGGATGGACGAATTGAAGCGGGCGCGCTAGAGCATTCGGAGACTAACAGAGCCGCGAAAAAAGTGTCAAAGAATTTCGGATCGCAGATCGCATCCAGTTGCCACTAGCTTTAGCTAGTGGTGCGGAGTTTGAAAAGCGATGGCTTTAGCCAAATCCAACCGGCTTTGGGCTGAGGCCCGAAGGCTTTTTATCTAAGACCTCATCCACTAGCTAAAGCTAGTGGCAATTGATAAAGCGCGTAAGGCGCAAACGGAACTTTGTATCTCAACAACCTGCGAGCGTCATAACTCTTTAACTCTGCGTTCGAGGTCGGCGGCAATCTCCGAAGGCTCTTTGCCGCGCGGGTACGTGACCGGCTCGCCGAACCGAACCGTGACCGTGCCGGGGAAGGCGAAGCCGCGGCGGCCAGACATCTTCAGCTCGGCGAGTCCGTCAATGCGGACGGGCACGACCGGCACGCCTAGCTCGGAGGCGAGAATGCCAGCGCCGGCTTTAAAAGCGTTCATGCGTCCGTGCTCGGTGCGCGTGCCTTCGGGGAAGACGAGCACGCTGTAGCCGCGCTCGACGCTCTCGCCCGCGAAGGCGAAGCTGCGGCGGAAGCCGCTCGACTTCGGCAGCGAGAAGGTGTTGAAGATCGTGATGACGAGAAAATACTGCACGAGCCAGCGCACGCGGCTGAAGAGCGGCGCGCCCGCGGGCGGACGACGCCACCAGCGCAGGCGCTCGCCCTCCATCCCGATTGCGAGTCTGCGCCGGAAGCGACCGGGCAAGGCCGAGAGGATGAGCGCGTGGTCGAAGTATGTGATGTGGTTCGCGACGAAGAGCGCCGGGCCGTCTAACTCGCGCAGGCGCTCCTTGCCGCGCACACGCGCCCAGCAGAGCAGGGCGGTTATCGGCAGGACGACCGTGTAGAGAAGCGCGGCGCGAAGCCATGTGAAGGGGAAGCGCTGCGTCCACGTCGGGTAAGGGTACTGCGTCGCCTCCGAGTCTGCGCCGCCGCTTCGGACGATGCGCTCGATGTCGCCGAGCGTGGTCGCGGCGGTGAAGCTCGCCTCGTCAATCTCGATCTGGTAGTGGTCTTCGAGCGCGCTCAAAAGCTCGACGCGACCGAGCGAGTCGAGCTTGAGGTCGGTCGCCAGCTTCGCCGACTCGTTCGCACGCCCGCCGCCGGCGCTCTCGGTCAATGCGGCGAAGGCGGAGTCCACGGGGTCTTGCGTCGAGCCGTTGATGTTTCTGCCTGAGCCGTTCGCCGAGCCTTTGCGCGGCGGCTTAGTTTCCTTTTCGCCGTTCGTCTGTTCCGCCGCGGATTCGTTGCTCGAAACTTCGGTCGCAGATTCGGAGTTCACGCGTTCGCTCGCGAGCGCCGCGAGCAGGTCGCGCTTGCGAACCTTCTGCGTCGGCGTGCGCGGGAATTCTGCGCCCGCCCAGACGCGCCAGCGGCGGACTTGCTGGTGACGCGCAAGCTCGCGGTTCGCTCGCTCGACGGCGAGCGAGGGGTCTGTGTCGGCGTCGCGCATGATGAGCACGGCGAGCGGTTCGGGGCCGCGCTGGCCCTCCACGCCGACGACGGCGCTCCACTTGATTTCGGGCTGGCGGTCGAGCGCGGCCTCGATGTCTTCGGGATAGACGTTCAGCCCGGCTGCGGTGACGATCACGTCCTTTTGCCGCCCTTTGAAAAAGATGTTTCCTTCGGCGTCGCGTTCGCCGATGTCGCCCGTTCGGAGCCAGCCGCCGTCTTCGAGCGGTCGCACGCGTTCGCCGTTCCAGTAGCCGGGCGAGACGTTCGCGCCGCGCACCAGAATCTCGCCGCCCTCGCCGAGCTTCAACTCCTGTCCGGGCAGAATCTTTCCGACCGAGCCGCGCCCCGACTTGAAAGGATGATTGACGCTGACGAGCGAGGCCGTCTCAGTCATGCCGTAGCCCTGGACGACTGCGAAGCCGACGCGACGCCAGAAGTCTTCGGTCTCCTCGGCCAGCGTCGCGCCGCCGGTGACGAAGGCCCAGAACTTCCAGCCGAGCTGTCCGTGCAGGCTGCGGAACATCCAGAGACGTTTGAGCGGCCCGGCCCCGCCCGCTTTCGAGAGCCTGCGCCTGAACTCTTCGAGCCGACCGCGCGCCGTCTCGCGGCGCCCGACGTGCTCGCGCAGCGATTCGAGCACGCGCGGCACTGTGACGGCGACCGAGATGCGCCGGGACTTGATCGTGCCGACGATCTCGGAAGGGTTGAGCGAATCCTGAAAGAAGACTTCGCCGCCGAGCAGCGGCGGGACGAGGATGCCCATGAACTGTCCGAAGACGTGGCTGAGCGGCAGCAGGCAGAGGAAGCGGAGCGGGTGAACGAAGCGCTCCCAGCGGAGATATTTTTTGATCTCTTCTTCGAGCGGCGCGAGGTTGGCGAGAAGGTTTCGGTGCGTCAGGCAGACGCCGCGCGGCTCTTCGGTCGTCCCCGAAGTGAAGATGATCTCGGCGAGGTCGCCGTCTGAACTCTCCGCCGGCTCGTACTTCGCGGGCGAGTGGCGGGCGAGCGTCGAATCAAGTTCTTCGAGCGTGAGCTTCGGAACGTCGAAACCTTCGGCGCGCCTCTTCGTCTCCGAGTCGAGCAGCAAAAGTCTCGCCTTCGTTCGGACGAGGACGCGCGAGACGAAGGCGGGCGCGCTCTCAACGTCGAGCGGGACGACAACCGCGCCGCGCAGGATGCAGCCGAAGAAGGCCGCGACCCACGCGCCGCCGTTCCCCGCCCAGAACGCGACGCGCTCGCCGCGGCGGACGCCGCGCGCTTCGAGTTCGCGCGCGAAGCGGAAGGCCGTCTCGGCCACGCGCGCGTAAGACCAGCGCTCGAAGCGCAGGCCGCGGCGCTCGGCGAAGGCCGTCGCCGCGCCGCGCTTGAGGAAGTCTTCGAGATAGCTGTTGAGCGAGGCTCGCATGAAAAATCTTCGGCGGAATAATCCTTCCCGCTCAGTCCATTGTCGAGGGGGCGAGCCGCTTCGCCGGTCGCGCCTGTGACACTTTCAAATCTGCCACGCCGAGCCGAAAAGCCCCCGACGGTCAATCAAGTTCCGACTCCGCCCACACGTCGGCGTCGTCACGCGCGCGCGTCATTTCCCCTGACGCTCCTTTTCAAGCAACGGCTTGAGGTAGCGATAGATGTTCGCGGCGACGATCTTCGTGCCCTCGGCGTTCGGGTGGATTCTGTCCTGCTGGTTGAGTTCGTCGCGGCCCGCGACGCCTTCGAGGAAGAAGGGGATCAGCACGACATCATGTTCCTTCGCGAGCGAGCGGAAGCAGTCCTGAATCTGCCGCTCGTAATCCACGCCGGCGTCGGTCGTCGTGTACATCCCGGCGAGCAGGACTTGAGCGCCGCGCGACTTGCAGCGCTCGATGATGTCGGCGAGGTTCTTCTTCGTCTCCGCGACGGGCTGGCCGCGCAGAAAGTCGTTCGCGCCGAGTTCGACGATGACGAAGCGGACGTTGCCCGAATCGAGCGTCCAGTCAACGCGCCGCACCCCGCCCGCCGACGTGTCGCCCGAAACACCGGCGTTGACGACCTCGTACTTGAAGCCGTCCGCGTCAACCATCTTTTGCAGGAGAGACGGGTAGCCCTCGTTCTGCGCGAGTCCGTAGCCCGCGGTCAGGCTGTCGCCGAACGCGACGATTTTCGGCAGGCTCTCTTCGGGCGTCGGGGCGTGAGTCGGGCGAAGAGTCGAAGCGGCGTCGGGTGCCGGAGAACCGGTCGGAGCGGAAGACTCGCGCGCCGCGCCGCACGACGAGAGGGCGGCGGCGAAGGAGAGTCCCAGGAGGATAAGTAAAGTTTTCATGCGCGGATTATAGCGCGCGCGCCGGGGAGCGGAAGGCGCGCCCGGCCCGCCGAGCGGTCGGGACATTGACACCGCGCAGCCGGAGTCATATATTCCCCGCGCTCCGGTTATTCTAACGAGAGATTTTGCCGTCTGCTTCACGAACGACATTCAACTTCCGAAGGAGGATAGAATCATGCAGATGAGCCAGCACGGCTTGGAGTTACTCGAACAGTGGGAAGGTTTCAAGCTTCAGGTGTATAAAGACTCGGCGGGGCTGCCGACCATCGGCGTCGGCCACCTTCTGACGCGGAGCGAGTTGACCTCCGGCAAGATAAACATCAACGGCGTGCCGGTGCAGTACGCGAACGGCCTGACGCAGCAGCAGGTCAACGACCTCCTGGCCCAAGACCTCAAGCCGACCGAACAGGCTGTCAACAACGGCGTGAAGGTCGCGCTCAACCAAAACCAATTCGACGCGCTCACGTCCTTCACGTTCAACGTCGGCACGGGCGCCTTCGCCGGAAGCACGCTCCTGAAGGTGCTCAATCAGGGACAGTACGATCAAGTCCCCACACAACTGCTGCGCTGGACGCGCTCCGGCGGACAGGTCGTGCAGGGGCTGGTCAACCGCCGGAATAACGAGATCAAACTCTGGAACGGTCAGATTTGAGAGCGACGCCGTCCAAAGTATTTCGCCGCCCTCGCTCAGGAAATCACACCCGACAGGAATCACTACCGAAGGGTGGTGGATTTGACGCCACCCTCCCCTCCTGACTTCAAGCTACTCGCACGCGCGCCGCACGTCTTCGCTTCGGGCCGGTCTGCGTGTTGGACGACCGCGCCGCCGCGAATGTATGGTTACGCGGGGGCGTGAAGACATGACAGAAGGCGGCATCCGTTTACACAAAGTTTCAAAAGTCGTTCAGTCGGGCGCGGAGAAGCTGACCATCCTGCGCGAGCTTGACCTGACCATTCCCGGCGGGCAGTTCGTCGCCGTCGTCGGCCCTTCGGGGAGCGGCAAGTCAACGCTGCTCGGACTCGTCGCCGGACTCGACGCGCCGACCGCGGGCGAGATTCGTGTTGACGGCGAAGATATCACGCGCATGGGCGAGGACGCGCTCGCCACTTTGCGGGGGCGGAAGATCGGCTTCGTCTTTCAATCCTTTCACCTCATTCCCTCGATGACCGCGCTCGAAAACATACTCGCGCCGATGGAGATCGCGGGCTTCAAAGACGCGGGCAGCCGCGCGCGCCAACTGCTCGCCGACGTTGAGCTGACCGAGCGCGCGCACCACTATCCTTCGCAACTCTCCGGCGGCGAGCAGCAGCGCGTCGCCGTCGCGCGCGCCTTCGCCAACGACCCGAAAATCCTGCTCGCCGACGAGCCGACCGGGAACCTCGATTCGCGCAACGGTCGCCACGTCTTCGACCTGATGACGGAGATGAACCGCCGCCGCGGCACGACGCTCGTCCTCGTCACGCACGAGAACGAACTCGCCGCGCGCGCCGACCGCCGCATCGTTCTCCGCGACGGGCAGATCGTCGCGGACGAGATTCTTCACGACGCGAGCAACGCCGACAGGCTCGACGTGAGCAAGGCTGAAAGGCGCGACGGCGTTGATGAAAGAAGGTCGAACGACAGCGCGGCGAACGAACGTGAAACAGACGACGGCGCGACTGCTGAAGAGTTGGAGGCGTCGAAACCTTGAGCTTCATCTTCAACCTCGCGCTGCGCGAGCTGCGCTCGTCGTGGCGGCGCTTGCTCTTCTTCTTCGTCTGCGTCGGCGTGGGCGTGGGCAGCATCGTCGCGCTGCGCTCGATGATTCAGAACCTGAACCGCGCGGTGGCGGGCGAGGCGCGCGCGCTGATGACGGCGGACGCGCAGGTCGAGACGACGCGCGAGTGGACGCAGGACGCGCTCGCGAAAATAAACGGCGTCGCGCGCCCGCCGCTCGTCGAGGCCCGAACCGAGACCATCGAAGCGCCGACGATGCTCCGCCCCGCGGACGCGGCGCGCGAGGGCGCGTTGATGGTCGAGGTGAAGGGAATTGAGAGGGGCTTTCCGCTCTACGGCGACTTCCGGCTCGAAGACGGCAGGCCGTTCGACTTTTCTCTCGTCGAGCAAGGCGGCGCGGTCGTCGCGCCACAACTTCTCGAACGCCTCAGTCTTCGCGTCGGCGACCGCGTCCGCATCGGCGAGCGCGAGTTCGAGATTCGTGGCGTCACGCGCGAGGAGCCGGGAAGCGCGGGCGGCTTCCGTCTCGGCCCGCGCGTCTTCGTCTCGAAGGGCGATCTCGAATCCGCCGGACTCACAGGCTTCGGCAGCCGCGCGCGCCGCAAGATTCTTTTCAAGGCGGCGGACGGGCGGATGGACGAACTCGTCCGCGGCCTTCGCGCCCAACTCGGCAACAACGTCTTCAACGTGCGCTCGTACAAGGATTCGCAGGAGAACCTCGGCGAGCAGTTCACGCGCGCCGAGAATTATCTCTCGCTCACCGGTCTCGTGATACTCGTCCTCGGCGGCATCGGTATCTCTTCGGTCACGCGCGTCTTCGTCGAGCAGAAGAAGAAGACCATCGCCGTCCTCAAGTGCGTCGGCGCGACGGGCCGGAGACTCACGCTCGCGTACCTCGAGCAGACGCTCGCGCTCGGCGCGGCGGGAAGCGTGCTGGGTGTCGCGCTCGCGAAACTCGCGCTCGTCTTCGTCCGCGCGCGGTTCGCCGAAAGCCTTCCGCCGAAGCTGAGCTACGCGCTGCAACCGGGCGCGGTCTTGCAGGGACTCGTGCTCGGTCTTCTCATCTCACTTCTGTTCTCGGCGCTGCCGCTGCTGCGAATCAGGCAGATCAGGCCGAACATGCTCCTGCGCGGAATCGAGGCGGACGCGCCGCGACGCGGGCTGGACGTTCTGCGCTGGGCCGTGGCGCTGGTCGTTCTGGCGGGACTCGTGTTTCTGACTTCGTGGCAGGCTGGTTCGCTGCGCGTCGGCACGTTCTTCCTCGCGGGACTCGGCGCGACCGCGCTCGTGCTGTACGCGGCTGCGTGGCTGCTCGTCTTCGCCGTGCGTCGCGCGCGCGGCCTCGGCACTTTCGCCGTGCGGCAGGCGATCAACAGCCTGCACAGGCCCGGCAACCAGACGCGCGTTATCGTCCTCGCCGTGGGCCTCGGCGCGTTTCTCGTCATGTCCGTGCAGTCGCTTCAGTCGAACCTGCTCGACGAGTTCGACGTGGCGCGGCGCGGCAACCTTCCGAACATGTACCTGATTGACGTACAGAAGGATCAGGTTGAAGGCGTGCGCGAGCTGGTCGAGCAGGCGACGGGCGCAAAGGCCGAACTCATCCCGACGGTGCGCGCGCGCATCGTCCGCGTCAACGACAAAGAGATTGATTTGGACGCGGCGGGCGTGCGCGCGGAGCGCGGGCGGCTGGGGCGCGAGTACGTCGTGACGTACAGGCCGAACCTCGAATACAACGAGAAGATCGTCGCCGGAAAATTCTGGGACGCGACTCCTTCGAGCGAGCCGGAAGTCTCAATCGAAGAAGACCTGCGCGGCGCGGGAGGCATTGACCTCGGCGGCACGATCACCTTCGACATACAGGGCAGGAAGCTTACGGCGCGCGTGACGAGCGTGCGGCAGGTTGACTGGCGCAACTCGCGCACGGGCTTTCTGATTCTCTTCCGACCGGGCGCGCTTGAGAACGCGCCGCAGACTTTCGTCGGCGCGATTGACGGCCCGACGCAAGAGCCTGAGCGCTCGCGCTTCGAGCGCGTCATCGTTGACCGCTTCCCGAACGTTTCGGTGATTGACGTTGCCGACATCGTGCGGAGCGTCAGCAGGATTCTTTCAAACATCACGCTCGCCGTGACGTTCATCGGCGGCTTCGTGCTTTTGAGCGGCGTGCTGATACTCGTCGGCTCGATTGCGATGACGAAGTTTCAGAGGGTCTATGAGGCGGCGGTGTTGAAGACTCTGGGCGCGCGGCGGCGCGTGCTTCTGACGATGATGCTCGCGGAGTACGGGCTGCTCGGACTCGTCGCGGGGCTTGTCGGCGCGCTCGCGGCGAACGCGGTCGCCTACGTCATCGCGCGCTACGTCTTCGAGATCGAGTGGTCGTTCGGCCTGGCGGTCAACCTCGCGGGCGTCGCGGCGACCGTGCTGCTCGTCGGCGCGGTCGGCGTCCTCTCCAGCCTCGACGTTCTGACGCGCAAGCCGCTCGCCATCCTGCGCGCGCAGTGAGGCGGAACGCGCGAGGCGGGCGTCAGCGAATGCCCGCGGGGAAGCCGATGCCGGGGTTGTTGCGGACGACGTTGTTTCGGAAGGGGCCGACGATCTGGACGGAGCCGTCGGCTGGCCCTTCGCCCGTGTAGCGGAAGCTGTTGTTCTCGATCCGGCTGTCGGTGACTGCGACGTAGAAGCCGGGGAGTCCGCCGCCGCCGACGTTGGTGAACTGGTTGTTCGTGACCGTGAAGCGCGTGCCCTCGATGCGCAGGCCGCTCTGGCCCGTGCGCGTGACCTGATTGTTGTTGATCGTCACGTCCTTCATCGTCGTGCCGAAGGCATAGATGCCGTTGCTGATGACGTTCGTGATTACGCCCGACACCCTGCCGCCGATGATTGTGTTCCCCTCGATGACGATGGGGCCGACGAGGGTCGTGCCCGCGCCGGACTGGACGAGGATGCCGTTGCCCGCCTGGTAGTTTGCCTCGCTCGCGTCAATCAGGTTGTTTCTGATGAAGACGTTCTGGACGCGGTCGTCCGCCGCGTTCGGCTCGATGTCAATGACGGTGGAGCCGGGGCCGCCGGGCTGGCCGGGCGTGTAGAATTTGTTGTTCTCGAACGTGATGTTCCGACCGTTGGCGAGCGCGAGGTTCTGCGAGGCGACGTGCGTGAAGCGGCAGTTCGTCACGCGCGAGTTCTCGGCCCAGTGTCCAAAGCTGGCGGAGCCGCCGAGTTGAATGCCGATGGAGCGCGTGCCGTTGACCCACACGCCGTCCACAGTGCAGTTCGAGCAGTTGCCCAGGCTCAAAGCCTGCTGCGCCGAGTTGAAGTCGGGGTTCGCGCCGCGGAGTTGAAGGTTGGTGACGTTGATCGAGGAGTCGGCGTCGCCGTTGCGGCGCGCGGAGTTGTAGGCGGCGATGATCGTGAACTGATTCTTCGCGGGCGATTCGAGGATGACGGTCTGCTCCTGCCCAGCGCCCGTGACGGTCGCGCCGGACTTGAGCAGGATCGGAATCTCCTCGGTCGAGGGCGCGTAGGTGCCGGCCAGGAGCCGCAGCGTGTGGCCTTCGGAGACGACGACCTGCGTCGCGATGCGACCGCCGCCGCGCGCGACGATCTCGCCCGGCGCGCCTCCGAGCGCGCGGTCTGCGGCGCTGATCTTCGCGCCGAGGTCTGAGCCGGGGAAGCTGTTGGCCTCGACAGTCCTACCGCCGCCCGCCTGACGCTGCCGCGTCTGGGCGCAGCCGAGCGCCGCCAACAGAAGAAGAGCGAGAAGCGAGAGCAGAAAAGTTTTTGTCCGCGACATCGAAAGTCCCTCCGCGCCGAACCGCCGTGTGGTTGAAAGCTCCGAACATAAGATACATGAAAACGCCGCGCCCCGCGCTGCTCGGAAGAGAGTCGCGGGGCGCAGTCGGTTCGTTGCGCGTTTGCGCGTTCGGGTTGGAAGTTTTTCCCGCTCCTTTCTCAGCCAATCGTCTTCAGGTCAGGCTCGACCCAGCGGGCGCGCGCCTCCGGCGAGAATAAAAGCTCGCGCGTGTAGTGTTCGAGCGGAAGGTTCTTGTCGGCGCTCGCGACCAGCTCGTTCGCGAGGGCGACGAGCGAGCGCGCTTCGTTGCGACCGCTTTCGAGGAACGAGCGGACGCGGCGCAGCCAGAAGATCGTGAGCGTCTCGTGATAGCCGCCCGTCGGCGTCGCGACGATGCCGTGCGCGGCGTTGTAGCGCTCGATGCCCGAACGCACACGCTCGACCGCCTCCGGCCAGTCGTACTGAAGCAGGTGCCAGAGCGCGACGGTCAGGTGCGCCGCGTGCGTCCACTCCTCGCGCGGAAGCCTACAGTCTTCAAAGCCGCGCACGAGCGCGAGAATCTCGTCGGTCGTGCGGAAGATCAAAGTGTCCAGCACCAGAAGCGACATCTTAAAACTCCGTCTGAGAGTATCGGCCAAAAAATTTTCGAGTCGGGCGGCGACAAGTTTTCGACGAAACGGCTGCTCTACCGTTGAGCTATGGCCGCACAAGTCGAAGCGGCCACCGGGACTCGAACCCGGAACCTGCTGCTGAGAAGGCATGTAGTTCCGCCAGCATTCGCCGCCCGTTCCGAAGAGAGCGGTGAGCAGTAGGAAGTTGGAAAAGACTTCTGCTCACGGCCTACTGCTCGCTGTCTTTGTGGCGACAAGATTGGTGAGAGAAGACGACCGCTTTTGACGGTCGTTGCAGGATACGAGCCTGCTCCCGTTTGCACGGTTTACCATGTACTCACACCGGCATTCGCCACGTCCAAAGAACTGAGGCCCACAAGAAGTTGCCGTGACGACCTTAACAGGGTGGATGTAATCACGACTGCATTCGGCCCCTTTGAATTGCGGAATGCGGAATGCGGAATGCGGATTGGTGGATGACGAGAGCCGCGCTGTTTCCGGCGAGCGCCCTGCCTTCAATCCGCAATCCGAAATCCGCATTCCGCAATCCTTCAAAGAGCGACCTGCTCGATCACGCCGACCCAGTGGTCTGCGTTGAGACGGTCGGAGGCGAACTCAGCGACCACTTCAAAGACGTGATCCGAGAAGCCGCCGACGTTGAGAACGTCCGGCGACTCGGCTGCTTGCACAGTCGAGTAGGGCTGGATGTCAACGCAGGCGAGGCGCGCGCGCGGGTTACGTCGCTTGAACGCGGCCCACTCCTGCATCGCCGCCGTGCCGCGGCCACGGCCCGCGTCAACCCACGACTCGTTGTCCGAGACGTAGATGACGAGGTCGCCCTTGGCCTTGCGCTCGTTCAGGAGACGGAGCGGCGCGCTGCAATTCGTGCCGCCGCCGCCGACAGCCGCGAGCTTCTGCGCGTTCGTCATCACGCTGTCGCGCGGGTTCAGCTTCAAACCCCTGACGACATCGTGCTCGAACGGCAGAACCTCCGCCTGCGGGTTGCGACGCACGACCGCCGCGGCCACGAGCGCCGCAACGTCAACGCAGCGCACGGCGGTCATCGCGCCCTTGCGGTGGCCCGTCACGGGCGACTGCATCGAACCCGACACGTCGGGGCAGACATAGACCTTGCCCTCGACGCGCGGCACGTTCGAGATCGCGACCTCCATCGCGTCCTGAAGCGCGTCGCGGACTGCCGCGGGCACGCGCTCGTCCGTCGTGGCGTAGGCGACCATGAGCTGGTAAGGGAAGACTCGCGCCTTCTTCACCTGCTCAGGGTCTGCCAGGCGGTGCGCGATCAGCTCGGTCATGCCGGGCTGGTCGAAGACGCCGTGACGCGCGAACGTGTTGAGGTTCATGCGCGTCATCTGCCACGGCGCGCGGCGCGCAATCGCCGTCCACTCCGCCGTGCCGAGGTCGAGCGCCGTCAGCATCTGAAACGGCACGTCGGGCACGACCGCGCGTTCGCCCGCCTTGAACGACTCGAAGCTCTGAACAACAGCGGGCAAAACTTCGGCGTTGTGCGTGCGCCCGACGAGGTAGCCGTAGAGCGCCTCGCGCTCAGCATCGAGCGGCTTCGGGTGAACCATCTTCACGATGTCGGCGAGCGAGGGCGTCTGGCCGACGCTCGCGCGGAAGACCGAGGCCGAGTCGCGCGCTTCGAGCCACTCGCGCACGAGCCGCTTCGGGGCCGAGCCGAGCGACTTGCGGCCCGCGACGCCCGAACGGACGATCTGCACGAAGTTGCGGAGCATCTTGCCGTTGTCCACGACGCGCGGGAACACCGACGCGAGCAGCCCCGTGTCCTTCGCGGCGAGCACCGCGAGCAGGAGCGCGGGCGTGTCCTTCATCAGCCCGCGCTCGCGCGCGTGGACGGCGGTCTTGGCGACGAACTCCGGCTCGACCTTCTCGCAAAGCTCAAGCACCTTCGCGAGCTGTTCCCCGGCGTTGGCGTAGAACGTCGCGCCGAGGCAGCCCGTCGCCGCGTACTGCGCGAGCGCCTGCTTCGGCGTCAGCGCGTAGGCCGGCGCGCGCTCTTCGTTGCGCGCGTCAGCCGCCGGGATGAGCTTGCCGGCGAGCGACTTGAAAAGAGTCTTGTTTGCCATCGTTCCTTTTCTCCTTTCGGACAAGTGATACTTGCACTGCCGAAGCGGGAGAGTCCGTGCTTGAAACTATTGCTGCGTCGAACCGAAGTAACTTGAGTGTGGACTGCGCGAAGGCTTTGAGGCGTTCGCGCGGCAAGAGAGACTGCGGAGGAAGGACTCGAACCTTCGCGACCTGTTTCAGAGACAGGCAGCCTGCCCGCTTAGCTGACTCCGCAAAAATTCAGTCGGCGCGGGATGGGTCGAACATCCTGCCTCTCGGTTATCAGCCGAGCGCTCTCGCCAGCCATGAGCTACGCGCCGAAGTCGAGTCGCGGCGATTCGTCGTTGCTGATGCGCCGCGTTGTGTCCGAATAGGCCGGGTCGGATTTGAACCGACGATCCCCCGCTTAAAAGGCGGATGCCTTAGACCGCTTGGCTACCGGCCTGCGCCTGAGTTGGAACTGTGGCGGAGGGACTCGAACCCACGATGGCCGCATTAACAGTGCGGTGCCTTACCAGCTTGGCTACGCCACATCGAAGAAAGATCGCGGGGACGGGAATCGAACCCGCCTTCAAAGAAGCTGCTTATGAGACAGCCGTGCCCGCCAGGGCACATCCCCGCACAAGATGACTGCGGCGGCGGGACTCGAACCCGCACCGACTCGTTTACAAGACGAGCGCTCTCGTTTCCCGTTTGAGCTACGCCGCAAGGAATGGACCGGAAGGGAGTTGCACCCTCACAAGAAGTTTGCAGGACTTCTATGCTGCTATTACATCACCAGCCCTTGTCGAAGTGACGAGTGACAGGTGACGAGTGACGAGTTGAAGACAAGCTTTTCTGCTCGTCACTCGTCACCTGTCACTCGTCACTGCTTTTGTCCTTTGAATCGCGGAGGCGGGATTTGAACCCGCGACCTTCGGTTTATGAGACCGCTGCTCTTTCCGCCTGAGCTACTCCGCATCGTTTGGGAATGGGCCTGGCAGGACTTGAACCCGCGACGACCTGTTTAGAAGACAGGCGCTCTTGTCCGACTGAGCTACAGGCCCGCGTGGGAAGGCGATGGTGAGAGTCGAACTCACGCGCTGTCGTTTACGAGACGACTGCTCTGCCGTCTGAGCTACATCGCCGTGTGGAAGTTGGTCGGGGCGGGCCGAGACAGTTGCGGCCTCGCTCCACGGTCGCGCGCGCTACGCCGTCAACGCGCGATGAGCCGCGCCCCGTCGAAAAGTAGGGACAGAAGGACTCGAACCTTCAACTTCCTGTTTGTAAGACAGGCACGCTCCCGTTGCGTCATGTCCCTTCGATGGCTGGAGATGGAGTCGAACCACCTTCTCCTGCTCTTCAGGCAGGCGCTAGACCACTTCAGCTATCCAGCCGTTGTAGTGGTGGAGGGAAAAGTACGAAGCTTTCCCCTCCGTCTTCACGCACGCTTGCGCAGCTCGTCTTCCGCCTCGTCGCCGACGAACAGGTACTTGCGCCATTCGGGGCGCGACTCGGCGTAGTGGCAGAGCAGCACGTGTTCGAGTCCGACGCGCAAGGATTTCTGGGGCGTGAGCAGGGGCATGCGGGCCTCTTCGGGCGTGCGGCTGCCCTTGCGCGTGTTGCAGGCGACGCAGGCGGTCGCGAGGTTTTCGGGCGTCGAGCGCCCCTGCCGCGAGCGCGGCGTGATGTGGTCGAGCGTCAGCTCGTGCGCGGCGCGCTTGCCGCCGCAGTACTGGCAGCGGAACTTGTCGCGCACGAAGATGCGCAGGCGCTTCATGCTCGCCGTCTGCCGGCGTCGCCGGACGTTGACGTAGCGGCGCAGGCGCACGACGCTCGGCACGCGGAACTCCGCACGCGGCGAGCGGAGCACGCGCGCGCCGTCGAACTCTTCGACGAAGACCGCGCCGCGCACCACGAGGCACATCGCGCGCGCCACGCCGATTGTGCCGAGCGGCTCATAAGAGAAGTTCAAGAGCAAGACCCTGCCGTTCAGACTCGCCATCCCGGCACACCTCCTTTCAAAGATTCATGTGGTCAACCTTTCGGGCCGGAAGCTTGCGATTGTCCGACTCCGGCGGTTGCTGTTTTCAGGAACGGAAGTGCGGGCGTCGTGAGCGAGTCGCGCGGGGAGCGCAACGCGCCCGCAAAGTTTGAAGCGAGCCGCATCGGTTCGCCTCTGTGTCAAGCACGCGGTCGGAATCGAACCGACGCTGGACGGTGTTGCAGGCCGCCGCCTTCCCACTTGGCTACGCGTGCGCGCTTGAAGTTTTCGCCCGTGCCGAGACCGAGCGCCTCGACGTATGCCGCAGTCTTACCTTCTGAGTGCTGCGGCATCTGTGTGCGGGCGATGCGGGAGAAGGGAATCGAACCCTCGAAGCGAGTTTGGAAGACTCGAATGTTGCCGACTACATCACTCCCGCTTGTGTGGAGAAGGGCGGTGCGGGAATCGAACTCGCATCCCCGTCGTTCGAAGCGACGTGCTTTTGTCCGTTAAGCTAACCGCCCGTCTGTGCTGCTGGGGTGAGAACTGTTTGAATCGAAGTGAACGGCGGGATTTGAACCCGCGTCTCCGGCGTGGCGGGCCGGTGCTTTCGTCCTGGCTAAGCTACGTCCACGTTTTTAAGAATCGGAGCGGTGAGAATCGAACTCACGTCGTCTCGCTCCCAAGGCGAGTGCCTGTGTATCCGCTAGGCTACGCTCCGTAAAAAATGCGCCGCGCGGGAGTCGAACCCGCACCTTCCTGTTTAAGAGACAGGTGCTCGGCCACGTTTGAGCTTGCGACGCTCACTAAAGCGGAGCGGACGAGAATCGAACTCGCGTCGGCTGGATCGACAATCCAGTGCCTGAGCCACT
>DASRCS010000170.1:0-8734 GCA_035652995.1 Pyrinomonadaceae bacterium | reverse complement strand
CTTGATTCAGGAAGGCAACATCGGCCTGATGAAGGCCGTGGACAAGTTCGAGTGGCGGCGCGGCTACAAGTTCTCCACCTACGCGACGTGGTGGATTCGTCAGGCAATCACGCGCGCGATTGCCGACCAGGCCAGAACGATTCGCATCCCTGTCCACATGATCGAGACCATCAACAAGCTCATCCGCACGTCCCGCGCTCTGGTTCAGGAACTCGGTCGCGAGCCTTCGAGCGAGGAGATCGCGCGCAAGATGGACATCCCCGTCTCGAAGGTTCGCAAGGTTCTGAAGATCGCGCAGGAGCCGATCTCTTTGGAGACGCCCATCGGCGAGGAAGAGGACTCGCACCTCGGCGACTTCATCGAGGACAAGTCCATCCTCAACCCCGCGGACGCGGTCGTCGCGACGAACCTGCGCGAGATCACGGACGAGGTTCTGGCGACCTTGACGCCGCGCGAGGAGAAGGTCATCAAGATGCGCTTCGGCCTCGGCAACAACGGCAGCGAGCACACGCTCGAAGAGGTCGGCCAGCACTTCGCCGTCACACGCGAGCGCATCCGCCAGATCGAGGCGAAGGCGCTCCGCAAACTCCGTCACCCCTCGCGCTCGCGCAAGCTCAAGGCGTTTTTAGAAAGCGTCAGGCAGTAGCTCGCGGCGTAAAACTGCGGTAAACTGGCGGCAGGTTTGAATCATCAAATTCGGACTTGCCGCCTCAGTTTTTCAGCGAAAGATTTGGCCGAGGAATGTCGAAGAAGGTTGTAGAAAATTACCGGCGCAGGCTCGCGACCGAAGAGGGCTGGGTGTTGAAGCGCGGCGCGCGGCTGCGCGTGGCGTTGTGCTACCCGAACGTGTACGGCGTCGGGATGGCGAACCTCGGTTTCCAGTCGGTCTATGAGCTTTTCAACCGCGCGCCGGAAGTCTCGTGCGAGCGCGTCTTCCTCCCCGAAGACGCGGAGCTGCGCGAGTACGAGCGGACGAACACGCCTTTGCTCTCGCTGGAGTCGCAGACGCCCGTGCGCGACTTCGACATCGTCGCCTTCTCCATCTCGTTCGAGACCGACTTCCTCAACATGGCGCGGATGCTCCGCCTCGCGCGCGTGCCCGTCTGGGCTGGCGACCGCACGCCCCACGACCCGCTCGTGTTGATGGGCGGCGCGGCCTCGTTCCTCAACCCCGAACCCATCGCCGAGTTCACCGACGTGGTCGCCGTCGGCGAGGGCGAGATTCTAGTTCCGAAGCTTATTGACCTCCTGTTCGAGAACGCCGACGAGGGCGGGACGAAGGAAGACTTGCTGCTGAAACTGGCGCGCGTCGGTCGCGGGTTCTACGTGCCTTCGCTCTACGAAGTCGAGTACAACGCGGACGGCACCGTCAAGCCTTACGCGCCGAAGGCCGAGGGCGTGCCCGCGAGCGTCGGGCGCATCGTCGCCGCGGAGAACCCGAAGGAAGGCTCGCTGCGTCGCGCGATGCGGCGCGGCGACACGGACATCGTCGAGAAGTTGAAAGAGCCGGAGGTCTTCGCGCCCTCTTCAATCATCTTCGCGCCCGAAGCCGAGATGGGCGAGCGCTTCCTCGTGGAGATTTCGCGCGGCTGCTCGCAGGGGTGTCGCTTCTGCTGGGCGGGCTTCAACTACTGGCCGCCGCGCGTCGTGCCCGCGCGCGACATTCTCGCGAAGGCCGCCGAGTGGCGCTCGCGCACGGACAAGATCGGGCTGGTCTCAACGGCGGTCTGCGACCACCCGGAGATAAGCGAAATCCTGAGCGGCCTGCGCTCGATGGGTTACAAGATTTCGGTCTCCAGCTTGCGGATTGATCAGATCGAGGACGAGTTGCTGGACGCGCTCGTCGAGTCGGGCGACCAACAGATTGCGGTCGCGCCGGAGACGGGTTCGGACAGACTCCGCAAGGTCATCAACAAGAATCTGACCAACGACGAGATCGTTGACATCTGCGGCGCGGTCTTCGACCGAGGGATGCTGACCGTCAAGCTCTACATGATGACGGGGCTTCCGACCGAACGGGACGAAGACCTCGAAGCGATGGTCGAACTCGTCACGCGCATCAAAGACAGAATGCTCGAAGCGGGCAGGCGGTTCGGGCGCGCCGGGAAAATCATCCCGGCGCTCAACGGCTTCGTGCCCAAGCCGAACACGCCTTTCCAGTGGGAGCCTGTCTGCGAGGAGCGCGAACTCAAGCGCCGGCTGAAGTGGCTCTCGAAAAATCTGGCGCGCATCCCGAACGTCGAGGTGAGAGTGATGTCGGCGCGCATCGCGCACGAGCAGGCGCTGTTCTCTTCCGGCGACCGGCGCGTCGCGCGCGTCATCGAGTCAATGTCCCGACATCGCGGCGACCTGCAAGCCGCGCTTCGAGAGACCGGAGTTGACGCGGCGTTCCACACGAGCCGCGCGCGTTCATACGACGAGGTTCTGCCGTGGGAGATCGTTGACTCCGGCATGGGCCGCCCGTTTCTTGAGAAGGAGCATACGCGCGCACAGGTCGCCCGCTCGACCGCGCCGTGCCCTTCGGTTGACACCTGCACGCGCTGCGGCGTCTGCCCCACGACCTGGCTCGCCGCCGCGCCCGCCGGACTAATCCAACTGCAAACCAGAAAAGTCTCAGCCGCCGCGGCGTGAAGTCAAAGGATGAAGGATGAGGGATGAAGTGAAGGCACACGGCCTTTCTTTCATCCTTCACCTTGCAGCCTTCATCCTTGTCTTTACTGTTGGCTGATGAAGCCGCTGCTGCGGACTGTGTGGTCGAACTTGTACTGATAGACGTAGGCGGGGAGCTTGACGGGCTGAGTCCACTGGACGCGCGCGGTGATGCGCCCCTCGTCTCGCTGCACGTTGACGTTGATGTCGGGCGGCAGGTTGTAGTCGGGGGCGGCGGCGCGCAGTTGCTGCGCGACCCACTCGTTCGACTGCCCCGGCGGGTAGGACGCCTTGTCCACGGTCTCCTGCATGAAGTCTTTGAAGCGGTACGCGTTGAACTCGACGGGCGCGTAGTGGTACGCGGAGTAGCCGACGACCCCGATGACGATCATGACGATCAGGAAGTTGAGGCGCGAGCCGCCGCGCTCGCCGCGCCCGCACGCGCGTCTGTTGTCCGAGATAGCCATTACTATGAAGTTTCTCCCTTGATACCCTGGGTTGGAGTTCACGACGTGGCGAGTGCCGCGCGGACTGATTCGCGGACGACCGCGTCGGGGACTTCCCTTCCGTCCACGACGCGCGCGCGCCCGATGCCTTCCAGCAGAACCCAGCGGACGCTCCCGCCCACGGACTTCTTGTCCGCGCGGAGCGCGCCGCAGACCGCTTCAACGTCGAGGTCGGAGGCAGATGGCAGGCGTCCGGCGAGCCGCACGGCCCCGCGTAAAGATTCTAGCTCCGATGCGCCGAGTAGTGCCAGCCTTTTTGAAATCTCGGCGGCGGCGAGCATCCCGTGGCCGACGGCCTCGCCGTGGCGGAAGCGCCGGTAGCCGGTCACGGATTCGAGCGCGTGCCCGACCGTGTGGCCGAAGTTGAGCACGCGCCGCGAGCGCGCGTCGTCGCGCCCCAAGTCCTCGCGCTCGTCGCCCGCGACGATCTCCGCCTTGAACGCGCACTGCGCCGCGATGATTCGCGCCAACTCCTCTTCGCGCCTGCCTTCTTGATCGTCGCCGCCCCGACCGTTCTCTACGCGCAGACTTTGCCTCTCTCCGCCGCGACGACTTGCTCCTCCGCCGCGTGCGACAACGAAGGCGTCGCTTTTCCGATTCGACCTTTGAGCTTTTCTTTTCGCCTCGGCTTCCAGAAATTTTCGCGTGCGCTCGAAGAGTTTTTCGTCGCCGACCGCGCCCTGCTTGATGGCCTCGCACCAGCCGGCGGTCAACTCGCGCGCGGGCAGAGTCCGCAGAGTCTCGGTGTCAACGACCACGGCGGCGGGCTGGTGAAAAGCGCCGACGAGGTTTTTCCCGGCGCGCGTGTTGACGCCCGTCTTCCCGCCGACCGACGAATCAATCTGCGCGAGCAGCGTCGTCGGCACCTGCACGAACGCGACGCCGCGCAAGTAAACCGCCGCCGCGAAGCCCGCGAGGTCGCCGACGACTCCGCCGCCGAGCGCGACCACGGCGTCGCTCCGCTCAAGCTTCGACGCCGACAGAAATTCGAGCGCGCGCTCCGCCGTCCTCAAAGATTTGAAACGCTCTCCGTCGCCCATCAGCCAGTGCGCCACGTCGAGGCCCGCGGCGCGCAACGACTCGACCGCGCGCCCGCCGTAGAGCGCGAACACGCGCGGGTTCGAGACGAGCGCCACGCGACGCGCGTCCGCCGAGAGGCTCGCGCGCGCGACGCGCCCCAACTCGGCGAGCGCGCCCGCGCCGATCTCGACCGAGTAGCCCCTGCCGCCTCCGAGCCGCACGGCGACGCGCTTCATCTTCACGTCAGACTTCATCCTCTATTCGCGTCAGACTTCATCTTCAATAAACGTTTATTCATCTTCGATCAACGTCAGCTTTCGTCTTCGGCTTCCAACGCGGCGAGCGACGCGTCGGCGAGAAGGTCGAAGTCCGGCTCGCCGCCCCACGCGAGCCGCGCGAGTTCTTCCGCCGGGTAGCGCGAGGCCGTGTTCCAGAGGTCGATCAACTCCTCGCCCGCCGCGCGCGAATGAACCCAGCGCCGCCCGTGCCGCTCGCGCAAGTGCTCGCGAAGGCCGACCGCGAAGAGCCGCGCGCGCAACTCCGTCGCCGACTCGAACCACTCGTCCGCGTCCGCGAGCCGCGCCGCCGCTCGATGACGAAATCCCGTCGCCTCGTCGAACGTCGAGACGTACTCTTCGGCCAGACGCTCCGAGCGTTTGTCGTCCGCCGCTTCGAGCGCGAGCGCCCAGCGCAGTCGCGCGCACGCGCGCCTCGTCTCGTACAGGCCGAGCAGCGCCGAGAACCGCGCCGCCTCGCCCGCCTCGGTCGCACGTATCCCGCGCGCGGCGGCGAGCCACGCAGGCTCGTCGAAGAGGCCGGAGAACAAGTGCGCGTGCCCTTCTTCCGTCGCCCCGTCCGGCGCGCGGATGAATTCAGGATGGCGCGTCGCGGTGTCGCTCGAAGCCCACGCGAAGACTTGCGCGCGCGCGCCCTCGCGAAAGGTCTGCCGGAAAAAGTCGAGTCCCGACGCGCGCGCGCCGAAGACGAGCCGAACGTCGCGCGGCGGGTTGACGGCGAAGCAGGCCGAGCGCTCACACTTTGAGGGGCGCGGCTCGTCGTCAACAAAAAGATTCTGGCGCGACTCGACGCGGACGCCGAGTCCAGCGAGCGTCTCTTCGTAGAGCGCGCGCAGTCCCCGCGCCGGAAAGTGCGCGTCGAAGCGCGCGGCCCGCTCGAAGAAGAAACGGTCGGCGAAGTCCGGCGCGCGCCGCGCGTCCGGCGGCAACTCACGCGCAGACCAGCGCGCGAGGCCGGAGGCGAAGGCCGGCGCGGTGCGCTCCAAAAAAGAATCGGCGGACGCGGAAAACTTCTCAAGGCTCGCGCCCGTGAAGCTCTCGTAGAGCGCACGCCTGCCGTCGAAGCCGAGAGCGCGCACAGACGCGTCGAGCGCGTCGAGACGCGCCGACCCCAAATCCTCGCACGCGCCCGAAGCGTCGAGCCAGCGCCGCGCAAGCTCGCGCCTCCGCGCGGCGTCGCGCTCGGCGGCGAGTAAGTCCGGCACGGCGGCGTCCTCGACCTTCGAGCCGCCCCAGTCAACCCGCGCCGACTCCGTGCAGCGCCGGAGTTCTTCCGTCAACTCGCTCGCCGCATCTTCCGCGTGCCTGACGGACGCCGCGCCCGCGAGCGCACGCAGCCCGGCCCGCTCCGTCTCGAAATGTTCGGGCGTCTCTTCGAGCGCGCGGCGAAGTGCTTCGACCGAGTCGCGCGTCCAGAGTTCGGCGTGGCGTTCTTCCGTCGGACGGAGGTCGAGGCGGCGCTTGAGTCCCGCGTGGTATTCAAATCGCTCGCGCTCGACCGAAGAAAGGTAAGCGGCGTAGTCGCGTCGGTAGTCGCTCGGGTTCATCTCAGGCGGGCACAAAGCCGCGCGCGCGTGCGCGACGAAAAAGACTTTGGAGATACGTGCGTCATGACGCCTGTCCGACTCGACTCCCGCTCGCGCGGGCAGCGTCGGTAAGCGCACCTCGAAGAAGACGACGCTCGCGTTGAGTGGTCTTGAAGTCCGGTTCGATTGTATCACGTAGTTGAGGACGGTCGGGGCGAGTACGGCGCGCGCTGCCGTACATCGCGCGAGCGGATAAAAGTCGAGGGCGCGGCAAACTTGGGGAATGCCGCGCCCTCTTAATGTGTGGTCACTGTCCTCACCCCAGCAACCACTGAGACGGAGGATCCACCAACCGTCTCTCTTGCCCCACAATATATATCGCAACACTCATGCCATGCAAACGAAGGCACAGAGAAGCTGCGAAGGCCGCGATTTTACTGAGTTTTCGAGAAACCTACATCAAGCCACGGCGAGTAAAATCGGGAACCCGGTGTAAGTCTTACACTCGACGCCGCGTAAAAATTTCTCGCCTTCATGCTTTAACTCTCGCCGAGACTCTGTCGGATGACTGAGGCAAGGGCACCGGCCAGACGCTCGATCTCTTCCTGACTCGGCCCTTCGATCATCACGCGCGCGAGCGGCTCAGTCCCGGAGTAGCGCAGCAGCAGGCGTCCACGCTCGCCGAGCCTCGACTGCACTTCGCGCGCCGCACGCGAGACCTCCGCGACCTCGGCGAAGGGACGCTTCTCGCGCACGCGGACGTTGACCAGCACCTGCGGGAAGCGCTCGAAACCTTCGGTTAACTCGTGGAGCGCGCGGCCCGACTCGCGCATCGCGCGCAGGAGATTCACGGTCGTAATCATCCCGTCGCCCGCGAGGCTCAGGCGCGGGAAGATGATGTGGCCGGACTGCTCGCCGCCGAGCGTCGCGCCGGTGCGCAGCAACTCTTCGAGCACGTACTTGTCGCCAACGTCGGCGCGCAAAAGTTCGACGCCGCGCGAGCGCAGCGCAAGCTCAAGCCCGATGTTGCTCATCACGGTCGCGACCACGCGGTCGCCCGCGAGTTCGCCGCGCTCCTGCATACGCTTGGCTAGAACCCAGAGGGCGGCGTCGCCGTCCGTGAGCCGCCCGCGCGCGTCAACGAAGAGCGAGCGGTCTGCGTCGCCGTCGTATGCGACGCCGAGTTGCGCGCCCTCCTCGACGACGCGGCGCTGCAAGGCGTCCATGTGGAGCGAGCCGCAGTCGCGGTTGATGTTGCGACCGTCGGGCGAGTTACCCGTCGCGATGACGCGCGCGCCGAGACGCGCGAGCAGCGCGGGCGCGAGTTCGGAGGCCGCGCCGTTGGCGCAGTCAACGACAACGCTCATGCCTTCGAGGTCGAGTCCCGCCGCGACATCTTCGGCGAGGTAGTCGAGGTACCGCGCCCTCAACTTGGACGGGCGCGAGTCGTCGGGTTCGGAATCGGACGACTCGGAAACGGCGCGACTCTCGCCGACGGCGCTCTCCCTCTCGGCGTAGATGTCCGCCTCGATCTGCCGCTCGGTCGCCTCGTCGAGCTTGCGTCCGTCGGGGGCGAAAATCTTGATGCCGTTGTCTTGGAAAGGATTGTGCGAAGCGCTGACGACGACGCCCGCGTCCGCCGGGAGCGCGCGCGCGAGGTATGCGACTCCCGGCGTCGTGATGACGCCCGCCGACTCGACGCGCGCGCCCGCGTGCCGCGCGCCTTCGAGGAACGCGTGCTCGATCCAGCCGCCCGACTCGCGCGTGTCGCGGCCCGTCACGACGAGCGGCGCGCGTCCTAGTTTCTCCGCCAGGTGCCGCGCGAGAGAGCGCCCCGCCGCGCGAACCGACGCGGCGTCGAGCGGGAACTCGCCCGCCTCGCCGCGCATCCCGTCTGTTCCGAAAAGTTTTTTCATCGAGGCAATCATAAGAGTTCAAAGTTCAAGGTTCAAAGTTCAAAGTCCGGGAGTTCAAGCTTCGAGTTCATGCTTCGGCTTGCGCTTCCCGCAAGGAGCCAACCCGAAGCATGAACTCTGAACCTTCGGCACTGAACTTTGAACTTTGAACTCACCTGCCGATGCTGAACTCCGAAGGGCTTGTCGAGACGAGCACGACGCGCCCGTCGGCGCTCGGCGGGAGAGAGAGTTGTGGCGTCGGGGTGCCGTCCGCGGCGACGTTTATGACGAGGCGCACGTCTTCGGGGCGGAGGCTCTCGACGACGGAGCGCGGGCCGCGGAGCGTGACCGAGGCGTTCGCGGGCGTGACGGCGACGCCGTTGCCCGCGCGGGCGGGGACGTTCGCGAAACGGCGCTCTAGCTGATCCTCGGCGATCTCGACGCGGACGGAGACGGTCGGGTCGAGCGGCGTGACCTTGTGGTCGGGGATGTCAACGGCGACCTGCGGGAGCGTCAGGCTGTCGCGCTGGCCGGCGAGCGAGATCGTCTCGGTGTAGGCACGCTCGATTGCCTGCACGTGGCTTTCGGGGCCGCTCAGACGCACCCGGTCGGGCGTCACCTGAAAGCCTAGTTGTTTGAAGCCGTCGGGCGGCTCGCCCTCGAAGCGAACCTCGACGGGCACGCTGCGCTCGACGACGGGTTCGAGGTGGAGCGTGACGGTGCGCGGCGTGACTTCGGTGATGTGGACGCCTTCGGGCAAGTCCATCTCGACGTTGCGGTCGGTGAGGCGCGCGACGCGGTCGCCCGGCTTGAGGTCTGTGACGTTGGCGCGCGCGATGAGG
>DASRCS010000169.1:0-24584 GCA_035652995.1 Pyrinomonadaceae bacterium | reverse complement strand
CGGCTCGCCGTTCGGGCTGGAGCAGACCGTCACGGCGGGCATCATCTCGACCAAAGAGAGGCAGACCGATCCGGGCGCGAGCTTCCGCCGCTTCATCCAAACGGACGCGGCGATCAACCGCGGCAACTCCGGCGGCCCGCTCGTCAACATGCGCGGCGAGGTCATCGGCATCAACTCGCAGATCGCGACCTCGACCGGCGACTACAACGGCATCGGCTTCGCTCTTCCCAGCAACATCGCCTCGACCGCCTACAGGCAGTTGATGGCGACCGGCAAGGTTCGCCGCGGCTACCTCGGCGTCTTCCTCGACTCGGTGAAGCCGGAGTTCGCGCGCGTCTATGAGATGCCGAAGGCCGAGGGCGCGATCATCAAGGACGTTGCGCCCGACAAGGGGCCGGCGGAGAAGGCCGGGATGCAGACGAACGACATCATCGTCGAGTACAACGGCCAGCCCGTCGCGGACGCGCAAGACCTCATCAACAAGGTCGCCGCGACGCCCATCGGGCAGACGGTGCAGATCGGGTACCTGCGCGAGATCAACAACAAGCTCGAACACCGCACGGCGAGCGTCACCGTCGGCGAGCGGCCGCCGCGCGCGGCCGCCGCGGTTGGCGACCCCGAAGCGGTGGGGCCGGACGGCAAGAAGCTCAAGGTCAAGCCGGCTGACCCGAACGCGCCGACTTCGTCGAGGGACGGCTCGGCCCCCGCGGGCGACCGCCCGACGCTCGGGCTGACTTTGAGCGAGTTGACGCCGCAGATCGCCAACGAGCGAAACCTGAAGGGCGTGCGCGGACTCTTCGTCAAGGACGTTGACCAGGCCGGCATCGCGTTCGACGCGGGCGTGCAGAAGAACATGGTCATCCAGCGCGTCAACCGCCAGCCCGTCAACACCATCGAAGACTTCGAGCGCATCATCAACGCGCTCAAGCCCGGCGACCCCATCGTGATGCACGTCGCCGCGTTCAACGGCGACCACGTCACGCAGGGGATCGTCCAGTTCACGTTTCAATAAAGACGGGTGATGAGTGATGAGTGATGAGTGATAAGGCAAAGGCTTTCACTCATCACTCATCACTCGTCACTCATCACTTTCTTATGGCACAGGCGAAGAAGGCACTCGGCAAGACCCCGAAGAAGAACCGCCGCACGGCAAACATTCAGCCGCGCACCGTCCCGAAAACTTACCCGAACTACATCAACGGCGAGTGGGTCGCGTCCGCCTCCGGCGACTGGTTCGAGAACGTCAACCCGGCGGACACGCGCGACGTGGTCGGTCGCTTCCCGCTCTCGACCGCCGAGGACATTGAACTCGCCGTCGGCGCGGCGCGCTCCGCCGCCGACCGCTGGCGCAAGCTTCCCGCGCCGCGCCGCGCGGAGATTCTCTTCCGCCTCGGCGAGATTCTCATCCGCCGCAAGGACGAGTTCTCGCGAGAGATGACGCGCGAGATGGGCAAGGTCTTAAAAGAGACCGGCGGCGACGTGCAGGAGGCGATTGACTGCACCTACTACACGGCGGGCGAGGGCCGTCGGCTTCACGGCTTCACCACTCCCGCCGAGATGCCCGACAAGTTCGCGATGTGCGTGCGCCAGCCCGTCGGTCTGTGCGGTCTGATCACGCCGTGGAACTTCCCGATGGCGATACCTTCGTGGAAGCTCATCCCCGCGCTCGTGTGCGGCAACACGGTCGTCATCAAGCCCGCCGAAGACACGCCGCTCTCGACCTACAATTTGATCAAGTCCTGCGAGGAGGCCGGCGTCCCGCCCGGCGTCGTCAACCTCGTCGCGGGCTACGGCGAGACAGTCGGCGCTGCTCTGACCGAGCACTCGTCGGTGCGCCTCGTCTCCTTCACGGGTTCGACCGAGACGGGGCGGCTCGTCGCGTCGGCCTGCGCCGAGCGGAACGCCATCTGCTCTCTGGAGATGGGCGGCAAGAACGTCATCATCGTGATGGACGACGCGGACGTTGACCTCGCCGTCGAGGGCGCGGTCTGGGGCGCGTTCGGAACTTCCGGCCAGCGCTGCACCGCCTCGTCGCGCGTCGTCGTCCACAAGAAGGTTTATAAGAAGTTCACTCAACAACTCGTCGAGCGCGCGAAGAGTTTGAGAGTCGGCGACGGACTCGACGAGAAGACGGACATGGGGCCGGTCATCAACGCCGACGCCCTGCACAAGATTCTCGGCTACATCGAGATCGGACAAAGGGAAGACGGCGCGCGGCTCGCGTGCGGCGGTCGCAGGCTTGAGAAGGGCGAGCACGCGAACGGCTACTTCATCGAGCCGACCGTCTTCGCCGATGCCTCGCCGCAGATGCGCGTCTCTCAAGAGGAAATCTTCGGCCCCGTGACGACCGTCATCCCGACATCGTCACTCGAAGAGGCAATCGAGATCGGCAACGGCGTGCGCTACGGACTCTCGGCCTCGATCTACACGCGCGACGTGAACCGCGCCTTCCACGCGATGAACGAGATGTACACCGGAATCTTCTACGTCAACTCCTCGACCATCGGCGCGGAAGTCCACCTCCCCTTCGGCGGCACGAAGGCGACGGGGAACGGCCACCGCGAGGCGGGCACGCAGGTACTCGACATCTTCACCGAGTGGAAGAGCGTTTACGTTGATTACAGCGGCAAATTGCAGCGCGCGCAGATTGACGAGGTGAACTTCGAGTGAAGCGAAGTTCACCTCTTAAAGTTTTCTTAAGTTCTAACCCGACGAGATGAGAGCAGCGGTCACTGAAAACCTCTTGCCCTCGTCCCAAAACTCAAAGATTGGAGACAAACAGCAGTGATCGTCGGACTCCCCAAGGAGATTAAAGATAACGAGTACAGAGTGGGCCTGACGCCCGCGGGCGCGCGCGCGTTGACGGACGCCGGGCACAGGGTCGTCGTCGAGAAGGGCGCGGGCGAGGGTTCGGGCTTTGAAGATTCGCTTTACGAGCGCGCGGGCGCGACCATGATCGAGAGCGCCGACGACGTGTGGGCCGAGGCCGAGATGATCGTCAAGGTCAAGGAGCCGATAGAGCCTGAGTACAAGCGCATGAAGGAGGGCCTGCTCCTCTTCACCTACCTCCACCTCGCGCCCGACCCGAAGCAGACCCAAGCGCTTCTCGAACACAAGGTCACAGGCATCGCCTACGAGACGATCACGGACAGGCGCGGCACGCTCCCGCTGCTGACGCCGATGTCCGAGGTCGCGGGCCGGATGGCCGTGCAGGTCGGCGCGCAGTACCTTGAGAAGATGAACGGCGGGCGCGGAGTGCTTCTGGGCGGCGTGCCCGGAGTCCCCGCCGCGCGCATCGTCATCATCGGCGGCGGCGTGGTCGGCACCAACGCGGCGAAGATCGCCGTCGGCATGGGCGCGCAGGTCACAATCGTTGACAAGAATCTCGACCGCCTGCGCGAACTCGACGACATCTTCCTGTCGAAGATTTCGACGCTCGCAAGTTCGGCCTACGCCATCCACGGCGCGATTGCCGAGGCCGATTTAATCATCGGCGCGGTGCTCGTGCCCGGGGCCGCCGCGCCGAAGCTCGTCACGCGCGAGATGCTCAAGGACGTGTCGAAGGGTTCGGTCATCGTTGACGTGGCCGTTGACCAGGGCGGCTGCATCGAGACGACGCACCCGACGACGCACTCGAACCCGACCTACTACGTCGAGGACGTTCTGCACTACTGCGTCGCCAACATGCCGGGCGCGGTGCCGCGCACCTCGACCTTCGCGCTCACGAACGCGACTTTGCCTTACGCGCTCAGGCTCGCCAACCGCGGCTTCCTCGACGCCATTAATAGCGACCCCGGACTTAAAGAAGGCGTCAACACTTACGCGGGCAAGCTCACGTACAAGGCGGTCGCCGACGACCAGGGGCTTGAGTACACGCCGCTCGACGACCTGATCGGCGGCGTGAAGCCGGACGCGAGCGCGCGCTCGGCGGGTTAATTGTCGGGCGCGTCGAACCCGCCCGAAGCGGAAAATAAGAAGAGGCCGCTCGCCTGAAGAGCGGCCTCTTTCTTCTCCCCCTTGCTCTAACTTCACACCCTTTGTTCGTTAAAGCGTCTGACCACTTCGGGCGAGGAGTTTCGTGAGACAGTTCGTGAGTTCTTCGGGGCGCAGAGGCTTCGAGAGGTACGCGTCGGCTTCGGCCTTCGCGTCGCCCGCGCCCTCCGCCCTCGTCTTCTCCGACCCGCTCAGGAGCACGACTGGCAGTCGCGCCAGCGCGGGGTGGCTTCGGAGGAAGCGGCAGAGTTCGTGACCCGAAAGGTGCGGCATGACCGCGTCGGTGACGACCGCGTCAAACGTCGAAGAGAGCGCGGCCTTCATGGCCTCAAGCCCGTCGGCGGCGGTGACGACCGCGTAGCCTTCGCGCCGGAGGATCACTTCGAGGTAACGCCGCAGCGAGCGGTCGTCTTCGGCGAGCAGGACTGTCGCGCGCCGTCCCGCGGTCAAGGCTTGAATCGCTTGCGCCGTCGTCCGGCTTAGCTCTTCGGGCGTCGTACTCATCCTTACTGTCTGAAAACCTTTCCGGTGCGTTCTCTCGTGCGGCGTTCGTCGTGGGGGAGAGAACTGACGCCGCCGGAGACTTTGCAAAGCACGTGCCTTCGTCCGCGTGATTCAAGGCCGCGCAAAATGCGAGAGATTGACGCGCGATTCGGTCACGCCGAGTTCTTTATGACCGCAGGCGCGGTCAGGATGGCGCGGCGAAACGCCACGTTGACCGAACGCTGACCTGGGCGGCGCGAGACGGCAAACCGCCGCGCCCGCCCGCTCATCTATCTTCACTCGAACCCGGCGCGGGTTGAACCGCCGCGCGTCTTCGGCCATACTTCGTTGCCCGCTTTGGGCACGACTGAAGTCAGAGTAGAGCAGTTCCGGGATGTACGAGTTCGCCGTCACACCAGCCATCACGCAGATTCGCCGCCGCGGCGTCACGATCACGGAGGTCGCGCCCGAAAGCCTCGGCGCGGAACTCGAACTCGAACCCGGCGACCGCGTCGTGCGCGTCAACGGACGCACCGTGCGCGACTACCTCGACTTCCGCTTCCACACCGGCGGCGAGACGGAGCTGACGCTCGACGTTCTCAAAAAAGGCGGCGAGGAGTGGGAGGTCGAGATCGAGCGCGGCGAGGGCGAAGACTTCGGCCTTCAGTTCGAGAACATCGCGCCGCGCCAGTGCGCCAACGAGTGCCTCTTCTGCTTCTGCAAGGGCAACCCGCCCGACGCGCGCCCCGCGCTATCTTTCCGCGACGAGGACGTGCGCCTCTCCTTTCTTTACGGCAACTACACGACGCTGACCTCGATCACCGAGGACGAGATGAACCGCGTCGTCGAGCAGCGGCTGACGCCGCAGTACGTCTCCGTCCACGCGACCGATCTCAAAGTGCGCGCCCACCTCCTCGGCGTTGACGAGCGCCGCGCCGACATCACGGACAAGATGCGCCGGATGTTGGACGCCGGCATCGAGATTCACGCGCAGGTCGTCCTGTGTCCCGGCATAAACGACGGCGAGGTTCTGAAGAAGACGATTGCCGACCTCGCCGCCGAGTACCCGCGCGTGCGGAGCGTGGCAATCGTCCCGCTGGGGCTGACGCGCTACAACACCGACGAGCGGCTGACGCCGGTCACGCCCGAATGGTGTCGAAAGATAATCGGCGAAGTGTCGGCGATTCAGCGCGAGTTGAAGAAGACTCTGGGGTCGAACTTCGCGTTCCTCGGCGACGAGATTTATTTGCGCGCCGGTCGGGCCGTGCCTTCGCGGCGTCACTACGGCGACTACCCGCAGATCGAGGACGGCGTCGGCATGGTGCGCTCGTTCGAGGAGGACTTCGCGCGGCTGTTGCGCCGGGTTGAGAAGAACCCGCCGCGCGACGCCGCACAGCTTCACGGGACGATTCTGACGGGGGCGCTCTTCGCGCCGGTGCTGGCCGGGTCGGTTAAAAAATTGAACGGGCGCACGGGGGCGCGCCTCAAGGTCGTCGCGGTCGAGAACAGGTACTTCGGGCCGGAGATCGTCGTCGCGGGGCTGATGACGGGCGAGTGCGTCGCCGCCGCGCGCGGGCAGATCGAGGGCGACTTCGTCGTGCTGCCGAAGACGGCGCACAAGTCTGACGAACCCGTGATGCTCGACGGCACGCGGCTCGACGAACTCGAAAGGCGTCTGGGCCTCGAAGTCCGCGCGCTCGATTTCGAGGGCTTCGCGCGGATGGTTCAGGGCGGCTGAGCCGAGGGTCGAGCAGAAGGATAAAAATTGCGCCGCGACTAATTCAAGTCGCGGCGCGTTTTTGTTTGCGCTTGCGCTCAGCGCGAGGCCCGCGGCAAAAAAAAGGGGAGAGCCGTTGAAGGCTCTCCCGTAAAAGTTTTCTAGCCTGACGAGAGGTTAGAAAACGACGCGAATGCCGACTTGAATGACGCGGCGCGCGAGCTCGATGTCGCCTTTGTCGGCGAAATTCGAGCCGGGCACGCCAGCGTCCTCGACGAAGAAGTCGGGCAGGTATCCGGCCTGGTTAACGCCGTAGCCGGGGTTCGGGTGGTTGAGAACGTTGTACGCCTCGCCGCGCAACTGAAGGTTCAGCCGCTCCGTGATCTTGATGTTCTTGAAGAGGCTGGCGTTCAGTTGGTTGAGCTTCGGCCCGCGCAGGACGTTGCGCCCGACGTTGCCGAACGGCGTACCGAAGATGCGCGCCGCGTTGGCCGTGTTGACGATGAAGCGCACGTCGTTGGGCGAGACGGGCACAGCCGTCGGGACGGGATTATTCGCCGTCTGGTTCAGGACGTTCATCGAGTAGAACCCGTTTATGTTCTGGACGTCCACGCCGAAGAGCAGGGCGGCATCGAGTTGGCTGATGCCGACGAGCCGCGGGTCAACGTTCGGGTTGCCGTTGAACGGGCGGTCGCCCGCAGTAATGTAGGATTGGTTGGCGCCGTAAACGCTGCCGTTGAAGAATTGGCCCGGAGTGTAAGGCTCGCCGCTGGTGAGCACGTACACGCCGTTGACCTGCCATCCGCCGAGCGCGCGCCCGACGAATCCGTGCTGCTCCTTCATGAACGGGATGTCGTAGATGAAGCTCAGCGAGAAGGCGTGCGGGCGGTCTATGTTCGAGCGACCCTTCTCGCAGGTGACCGCGCAGAACGGGTTCTGCGGGAACGAGGAGGCGTCGTCGATGGCGAAGATTTCCTGGGCGTTGTCAAGCGTCTTACTGAACGTGTAGGCCGCGCTCAGGTTGAGCGAGTTGTTGAAGAAGCGCCCGTTGTAGCGCGCCTGCATCGAGTGGTAGATCGAGAAGGCCGAATTCCGCCGCTCCGTGATGCCGGCCAGCGGCAGGATGCGACCGTTGCAGGTTGACTCGTTGACGAAGGGCGTCGCCGAGTTGTCGGCGCAGACCAGCGGGGTCGTGCCCGGAGGCAGGAGGCTGGCGAACGAAGGCATGTTAACGCCAGTGCCCTCCCAGTTCGGGATGCCGTTGACGAGCGTTTTGACGAAGGGATTGCGATTGGCGTTCTGGAAGAGGCCAACGCCACGGGTGCCGACGTAGCGCACCTCGCCGACGTGGTTCTTGCCGAACTGGTGCTGCACGCCCAGCGACCACTGCTCCGAGTAGGGCGAGTGGAAGTCGGACGAGACCGTGGTCTGCGACAGGAAGCGCGGGTCGAGATGGCCGAGCGGCAGGACGCCCGAGGCCGCCGCCTGCGCGCGGATCACGTCGCCCGTGGCGTTGCCTCCCGGCAGCGGCAGCGGCGAGGTCGTCGAAGACGCCAGCGCGTTCGTGTTGCTGAGCGCGATTGCCGCCGAGAACGGCGCGACGTTCTGGACGTTCTGCAGAATGTTGTAGAACGCCGGCTCGTAGGCTATCGAGAACCCGCCGCGGATGACGGTGGCGTCCTCGCCGAGGATGCTCTTCCAGAAGTGCGGCGTGTAGGCGAAGCCGACGCGCGGTGCCCAGTTGTTCTTGTCAGCCGGAATCTCAGGTACCGTGCGAACCGAGAGCGGCAGCGACGGGTCGTAGAACCCGGCAGAGCTGCTCTCTCTCGCGACCGACTGGTTGTGCAGGATGTTGATGGGCTGGCCGGTGTACTCGTAGCGCACGCCGAGGTTCAAGGTCAGGTTGGGCCTGAGCTTAAAGTCGTCCTGCACGAAGTAGTACTGGTCGTTCTCGGTGAACGCGAGCGTCGGATCGCCAGCCGTCAGGCTGATCGAAGAGGGAGCGTTGTTAACGAGGCGCGTCGCGGAGTTGTAGGCGAACGCGCCGTTGAAGTTCGGCAGGAAGGGCGAGACCTCGGAGAGGTGCTTGTACTCCGCGCCGAAGATGAACGAGTGCTTGCCGTGCAGCCACGTCAGGTTGTCGGCGAACTGATAGACCTTGCCGATGCGCCCCTGCGGCAGGTTCGTCGCCGGGCCGATGCCCTGCAAGGTGCGACCGTTCAGCACGGGCAGCCCGATGTTGGTGTAGGTGTTGCCGATCGCGAGCGGGCCGGGGATGCAGCCGGGCGACGACGCGTTGCAGCCGCCGCCGAACTCGACGCCGATCCTCTGGTAGAAGATGCGCGCGTCGTTGACGAGCGAGGGCGTGATGGTTCGCGTCCAGTTGCCGCCGTAGTTCTTGCTGCCCGCCGGGAGGTCGCCGCTGAAACCGTTCGTCTGCGCCAGCGTGTTGACGAAGAGCTGGCTCTGGTGCAGGAAGCGGAAGGTGATGTTGTCCTTGCTCGACGCCTTGAAGTCGAAGCGCGCGGTGTAGTCCGTTTCTTTGAAAGGCTCGCTGATGGTGTACTCCGGCTGCGCCACTTGGAAGTTCTGGCCGTTAATGGTCACGGTCGCGAACGGGTTCGCCACGTCGCCGCGCGGGTGCGCGCCCGGCTGGATGGCGAAGACGCTCTGGGTCGTGATCGCGTTAATCACCGCGTTTCCGGGGAAGGCCGCCTGCAAGAGCGGGAACTGCGACGGCAAGAAGGCGTAGGAGCCGGAGCGTAGCGTCACCGTCGCCGGGTTGCGCACGCCCTGGTAGGAGATGAAGAAGAAGGCGCGGTCTTTGCCGCTCAGCCAGCCCTTGCCGCCCTCGCCGAAGTGCGGGATCGGCATCGGCCCGCCGACGGTGCCGCCGAAGACGTTAAAGAGGTTCTCGTTCGGCGCGAGCTGACCGCCGCGCTTCTCGATGTTGTCGAGGCTGTCGAGGAACGAGTTGTTGCGGTGGAACTCGAAGGCCGAGCCGTGGAAGTCGTTGCCGCCCGACTTGGAGACGTAGTTGATGACCGCGCCCTGGTTGCGACCGTACTGCGCGGAGAAGTTGTTCGTGATGACCTGGATTTCCTGAACCGCGTCCTGGTTGTCAACGAACTGGGCCGGGCCGGCGACCGAGAGGTCGTTGTTGTCGGCGCCGTCAATCTGGAAATTGTTCGAGCGGGCGCGGTTGCCGTTGACGTTCAGCCCCGTGCCGTTCGTGTTGACGCCGCCGCTGTTGGTCGGGAAGACGCCCGGCGCGAGGAGCGCCAGCGTGTCGAGTCCGCCCGCCGCCGCGTTCGAGGGCAGGTCTTCGACCTTCCTCGTGTCAACGGTCGTCGAAATCTGCGACTGCTCGCGTTGCACGACCTCTTCGGTGTTCGCGACGACCGTCACAGTCTCGTTGACGTTGCCCGCCGAGAGGACGACGGCGAACGGGTTGACGATGCCGGCCTTGACGCCCACGGCGGTGCTGACCGAGCGCTTGAAGCCGGCGGCCTCGACCGTCACCGTGTAGGTGCCCGGCAGAAGGTTGGCGAATTCGAAGGAGCCTTCGCCGGTGGTCGTGGCGGCGGGGGAGGTCGTCCCCGTGGCCTCGTTCTTCGCCGTCACGGTCGCGCCGACGACGACGCCGCCGTTCGGGTCTGTAACAGTGCCCCTCAGCGTGCCGGTCGTGGCCTGGGCCATCGCCGGAACTGCCGAGAGCGGTAAAATAAAGAGCACCCACGCCGTAAGCAGCGCGAGCACTCTCGCTCTCCAAGGATTACTCATCTTATCCCTCCTAGAAGTAAGCGGTTGAACAGAGAATCGGCCCCGGAAGAACCGCGGGCATCCGGGGCCTTTATCTTTTGCTTAATCGAACACGACGTTTGGCCCTTCGGCGTCGCCGGGAATCGAGGCGCGTCCGGGCAAAATCCTTCCCGTCATCAGAGCTAGGCCGTTACCAATGTAATGCTCGCAGATGGTCACAACTCTAGTTTTCTTGTTCTGAGCCACAGTGCCGATGTCGGGGGCGTGCGTTACTGCGTCCAGAAAAATGCAATAAGCATACCAGCGGGTGGATTAACGTCTGCCGCTAATGGGGCGGCGGGAAGGTGGGTACGCTAACGGCTAGAATACGGCACATTTATCTATTTTTCGGGAAGGGTCGGGCTTGGCGGCTCATGCTTCAGAGGCGAAGCCGGGGGCGTGGATTCATTTTTTCGGATTCAATTTTTTGAATTACTGACGAAAGTTCAAATGCCTCTGCCCCGCACCAGTCGCCCGATTTCGCGTGACTCAAGGGCGGCAGGAACAGAGGAGGTCAGACTCCTCCGCCGGAGCCGAGTCCGCCCCGAAGAGCAAACAAAAAGCAGCGGCGTCGGGGAGCATCGTGCTTCCCGACGCCGCTGCTTTTGAAAGGCGCGTCAGTCCGTGACCTGGAAGTCAATGCTGCGCGCGAGCGTCTGCACCTTCTTATCGGCCAGCGTGTCGGTGAGGACGAAGGTCAGGATGTAGTGGCCGGGCTGGAGACGGCTGAGTCCGATCTGGCCGAGCTTGAGGAACTGCGTGTCGTCCGAGCCGCGGATGTCAACGGTCTGGACGGGCTGGTCGAAGATCGTCGCGCCGCCGCGCTGGAGGATGAGCCGCCCGGTGATCTGCGGCTTGCCGCCCTGGAGCTTCGGGTTATAGACGATGGCGCTGAAGCGCAGGTCGTCCTTGCGCGGAATCTGCCGCAGCGCGGAGAGCGGGGCAGCCTGCTTGTTGCCCGGCTCGACCGCGTGCAGGAAGACGCTGCTCATCGTCAGACGCTTCTTGCTCATGTCGGGGACTTCGAGGTACTTCGACAGCGTGCCGAGCTTGCCCGTCTCGTCCTCGCGCACGGCGACGCGCAACTGGTAGCTGCCCGCCTCCAACTCGACATGTCCCGTGTAGCCGAGTCCGACGTCGAGCGCGCGCGTGTACTCGTCGGGCGTGAGCGCGGCGTTGATCGTCTGGCTGAAGCCCTGGGTGGTCTTGCCGAGTTGGTTGACGACGAAGCCGACGAGGTCGAGCGTCGCGTGATACTTCCCGTCCGGCCCCTGCTTGAAGTCGAGCGTGTGCGCGTCAACGCGGAGGTCAACGTCAATCGCCGCGCGGTTCTGCGGGATGAAGCGGTACTGGAACGCGCCCGATAGTCCGACATCGCGCTTCGCGAGCGGGGCCATCGCGGCCCTCGCTATCTCCTGCTCCTTGGTGAGCGACTTCGTCGCGGGCGCGTCGGCGGTGGCGACGTAGCCGATGCGCGTATAGACCTTCGCGCCGGGGCGGTCAACCTTGATCTGCAACTTGTGGAACTTGTTGTCGAACGATTCGCTCGGCTTGTAGGCGAGCAGGTAGTAGCTGCTCCTGTTGACGACGCGTTCGATTCCGGCCTCGAAGTTGTTGGTGTTGATGACGGAGATTCCGCCCGTGGTGTCGGCGAGGGCCTCAAGCCCCTGATGGGCGGAGAGCGTGTCGAGGCTCGTGTTGTCGAGGCGGGCCATGTCCGGGGCGCGACCGGCGTTCGCGTTGCTACTATCGAAATTTCCGAGCGCGCTCTTGCCCTCGTTGCCGGGGTCTGTGAACAGCGAGACGCCGCGGCTCGCCTTCAGCCCACGAATGTCGAGCGTGTTGATGACGACGCCCGCGCGGCTGGCGTGGTCGGCGAGCAGCCTGAGCATGTACTCGACGTTGCTCTGCAAGTCGCGCACCTCCTGCACCTGGATCGGCGCGCCGTCCGCGGAGATTTGCGTCTGGGTTGACTCGAAGACCGGGAGGCCGCCCGAAATGAGCACGAGATTCTTGCGCCCCGGCAAAGTCTTCATGCTGTCAACGACCGTCCCCGTCACCGAGAGCGCGCTCAGCGCCCGCGCGCCGCGCGTGTAGCCGTCCGGCGCCACGTCGGAATCTATGTTGTTGCCGGGCGAGGCCGGGGGGGTAAAGGCGGAGCTGTCGCCGCCTGTCACCGCCGCCGCCGGCTTACTGCCGAGTGATTCTCCGCTGTCGGGGTTGTTGAAGACCGAGAAGGGGTGCGAGCGCGGCGTCAGGTCGGCGATGGCGCGGCGGAGCAACTGCTTGTC
This sequence comes from Pyrinomonadaceae bacterium, assembly GCA_035652995.1. Classification (GTDB taxonomy): domain Bacteria; phylum Acidobacteriota; class Blastocatellia; order Pyrinomonadales; family Pyrinomonadaceae; genus QHXN01. The sequence continues at coordinate 12,299 of DASRCS010000169.1, read as the reverse complement.
GGAGGTGAACTGTTCGAGCATCCCGACGCCGCCGACGACGCGGACGATGGCGACGAGGTCGCCCTCGGCCATCCGGTTGTCAACGAAGTCCGTGAGCATCGAGCGGACGCTCTTCAAGTCCTCGAACGGGATCGTCAGGTCATCAACGACGAAGGCGAAGACGCGGTGAAGGTCTTGCGCCGAGACGTTGCGCGCCACGTCCGACTCGACGGCGCGCCCGGCGACGGCGACGTTCCCGTCGGTGCGCGTCTTCGAGTCCGCGCCGACGTACTCGATGAACTGCAAGTCCTGCTTCTTGCCGTTCTCGTAGAGGCTGAAGTCCGAGAGCTTCAGGTCGGGGATGACGTGGTCGTCCTTGTCGGTGACGACGGCGTCCACCTGAATCAGTTGCGTGGTGATGCGGACGATCTCGTCGTCCTGCGTTTGCTGCGGCGGTGTCTGCTGCGGCGCGGTCGTCTGCGCGGCGGCGGTGTAGAGAGTGGCCGCCGCGAGAATGAGAGCAAGTGCCTTTCTCATGGATGAAAACCCCTTTCGGACAAATCGGCTGCTGAGATTTAAAGGAGAGGGCGTCCAAACAAGGTAAGGGCGTCCGTCGATTCGACACGGGATTATAAGACAAGGTCGCGCAAAAGCCGAGACGGGACGGGGGCACAGTCGGGGCTGGGCGAAACTGGCCGCGCAAAAAAAGGGAGAGCCGGCGGCGGCTCTCCCGAAGTTTGTCTTCCGGCCCGCGGGCTAGAAGATGATGCGGATGCCGACCTGCACGACGCGGTGGGCCATCTCGATGTCCTGCCTCTCGGCGAAGCCCGAGCCGGGGACGCCCGCGCTCTGGACGTTGAGGATGGGCGCGAACGCGCTCCTCTCGACGCCGATGCCGGGGTTCGGGTGGTTCAGGACGTTGAAGGCCTCGCCGCGCAGTTGCAGCGACAGGTTCTCGAAGACCTTGATGTTCTTGAACAGCCCCATGTTCATCGTGTTGATGGCCGGCCACGCGAGCGTGTTGCGCGGCGAGTTGCCGAAGGGCGTGCCGAAGAACTTGGCCGCGCCGGGGCCGTTGACGACGAAGTGAACGTCGTTGAGCGTGACGGGCACGAACGTCCCCGTCGCGTTGATCTGGTTCATCGAGTAGAAGACGCCGTCGCCCGAACCGTTCGAGGCCGGCAGCGGCGCGCTCGAAAAGAGCAGGCGCGCGTCAACCGCGTTGATGGCGACCTGGCGCGGGTCGGCGTTCGGGTTGCCGATGAACGGGCGGTCGCCCGCGGTCAGGTAGGTGTTGCCGAGGCCGAGCGTGCCGTTGATGCCCTCGGTCGGCGTGTACCGCTGGCCGCTGGTCAGGATGTAGGTGCCGTTGAGCTGCCAGCCGCCGACGACGTGCCCGACGAAGCCGCGCTGCTCCTTCATGAGCGGGATGTCCCAGATGTAGTTGGCGGCGAAGGCGTGGCGGCGGTCGAGGTTCGACAGCCCGCGCTCGCAGCGGTTAATGCAGAACGGGTTCTGCGCGTTCGCCGAGGCGATGTCGGCGAAGGCGAAGATTTCAGACGAGTCGTCAATCGTCTTGCTCCACGTGTAGGACAGGCCGAGCGAGAGCGAGTTCTTGAAGAACCGCCCGTTGTAGCGCGTCTGCATCGAGTGGTAGATGGACTGCGACGAGTTCTGGCGGGTCGTGACGCCGCCCTGCGGCAGCAGGCGGTTGTTGCACGCCGACTCGAGGTCGAGCGTGGCCGGGTTGTCAACGCAGACCTGCGCCTTCGTGCCCGCGGGCAGCAGGCCGGAGAAGCTGGGGAAAGTTCGCGTCATGCCGTTGCGCGTGAGCGTGAACCCGTTGACGAGCGGGCCGATGAAGAAGTTGGCGTTGACGTTCTGGAAGAGCGCGACGCCGTGCGTGCCGACGTAGCGCACCTCGGCGACGTTGTTCCTGCCGAACTGGTGCTGGACTCCGAGCGACCACTGCTCCGAGTACGGCGAGCGGAAGTCCGGCGCGACGTTGGTCTGTGAAAGGAAGATCGGGTTGAGCTTGCCCTGCGGCAACACGCCCGAGGCCGCCGCGCTCGCGCGCACCACGTCGCCCGTCGGGTTCGCGGGCAGCGGCGCAGGCGAGCCGCTCGCGGGCAGCGACGAGACCGGGATGTTGAGCGCGATGGAGAACGGCGCGGCGTTCTGCACGTTCAGAAGGATGTTGTAGAAGGCCGCGTCGTAGGCTATCGAGAACCCGCCGCGGATGACCGTCGCGTCCTCGCCGAGGAAGTGCTTCCAGAAGTGCGGCGAGTAGGCGAAGCCGAGGCGCGGCGCGAAGTTGTTCTTGTCAACCGGAGTCTCAGGCACCGTGCGGATCGAGAGCGGCAGCGCTGGGTTGAAGAACGCGGTCGAGGCGTTGCTCTCGCGCGCGACCGTCTGGTCGTGCAGCACGTTGAGGGGCTGGCCGGTGTACTCGTAGCGCACGCCGAGGTTGAGCGTCAGGTTGGGCCTGACCTTGAAGTCGTCCTGCGCGAAATAATATTGATCGTTCTCCGGGAAGATGAGCGTCGGGTCGCCGAGCGTGATGGCGACCGCCGACGGCGCGTTGTTGATGATGCGCTGCGCGGAGTTGAAGGTGTAAGCGCCGTTGAAGTTCGGCAGGAACGGCGCGATGGTGCTCAGGTGCTTGAACTCCGCGCCGAAGATGAACGAGTGACGGCCCATCGTCCAGCTCAGGTTGTCGGCCAACTGATAGACCTTGCCGATGCGGCCCTGCGGCAGGTTCGTCGCCGGCCCCATCGGCGCGAGGCTCCCGGTCTTGGTGACGCCGAGCGGCGTGAAGGCGATGTTGGTGAACGCGCTGCCGATCTGCGTCGGGCCGGGGATGCAGCCTATCGTCGAGAGGTTGCAGCCGCCGCCGAACTCGACGCCGATCCGCTGGTAGGAGGCGCGGAACTCGTTGACCATGCGGTTCGAGATCGTGCGCGTCCAGTCGCCGCCGTAGTTGGTACTGTGGGCCGGAACGTCGCCGAGGAAGCCGGTCGAGAAGGTGCCGACGCCGTGCGTGCTGACGCTCCTCTGGTTCAGGTAGCGGAAGCTGGCGTTGTCCTTGTTCGACGCCTTCACGTCGAAGCGCATGCTGTAGTAGTTCTCGCTGAACGAGGAGGCGGCGGTGCGCTCGTAGTTGGCCGCCTGGAAGAGCACGGGCGCAGAGGCGGTGCCGAAGTTCACCACGTCGAACGGCCCGCCCGTCAGGAACGGCGACCCGGTCGTCGGGTTGATGAACGCGGTGTAGGTGCCGCAGCCCGAAGGCGCGGTCGCGCCGGCGGCGATGGCCCGCGGGCACCCGCTCGGCGCGCTCAGGTTGAAGGCGCTGGCGACGGGCGTGCCCGGAATCGTGGTGTTGGGGATCGCGCCCGGAATCGCGAACGGGCTGGCGGCGGTGATGGTCTGAATCAGCGCGTTGTTGGGGAACGTCGTGTTCAGGCGCGAGAACTCCGACGAGAGGATCGCGAGGTTGGTGCTGCGCCCGGTGAAGACCGAGGGGTTGCGGATGCCCTGGAAAGCGCCGAAGAAGAACATGCGGTCTTTGCCGCTCAGCCAGGTCTTGCCGCCCTCGCCGAAGCGCGGCAGCCAGAGCGGGCCGCCGAACGTCCCGCCGAAGACGTTGTAGAGCGAAGTGGTCTTGGCGAGTCCGCTGCGCCTCTGGATGTTGTCGAGGCTGTTGAGGTGCTTGTTGTCCTGGTGGAACTCGAAGGCCGTGCCGTGGAAGTCGTTGGTGCCGGCCTTGGTCACGATGTTGACGACCGCGCCCTGGTTGCGACCGTACTGCGCCGAGAAGTTGTTCGTGATGATCTGGTACTCTTGAACCGAGTCCTGAAAGTCAACGAAGAGCGCGGGGCCGCCGACCGAGAGGTCGTTGTTGTCCTCGCCGTCGATCTGGAAGTTGTTCGAGCGACCGCGGTTCCCGTTGACCGAGAGGCCGGTGCCGTTCGTGTTCGTGCCGCCGACCCTGTTGTTGACGACGCCGGGGGCGAGCAGCGCCAGCGTGTCGAGTCCGCCGCCCGCGCCGTTCGAGGGCAGGTCCTGGATGCGGCGCGAGTCAATCGTCGTCGAGATTTGCGACTGGTCGCGCTGGACGATCTCCTCCGTGTTCGAGGTGACGGTGACGGTCTCGGCGACGTTGCCCGGCTCGAGCTTAACGTCGAGTGGGTTGACGATGCCCGCCTTGACCTGCACCGAAGTGCTGACCGCGCGCTTGAAGCCCGCGGCCTCGACCGTGACGGTGTAAGTGCCGGGCGGCAGGCCGGCGAAATCAAAAATCCCTTCGCCGGTGGTCGTGGAGGCGGGGGTCGTGGTACCAGTGGCTTCGTTCTTCGCCGTCACGGTCGCGCCGGCGACGACGCCGCCGTTGGCGTCGGCCACGGTGCCTCTCAGCGTGCCCGTCACGGCCTGGGCCATCGCGGGGACGGCAGACAGTGGGAGAGCCGATGCTGCTACGAGCATCCAGGCTGTAAACAACGCGAAGGCTCTGGCCTTGCGAGAACTGTTCATCCGAGAACTGTTCATATTTCCCTCCTAAAACAGATTGTTGAAGAATAGACTCCGGCGGGGATGGCGTTCCCCGCGAAGTCATCACTTTGTGGTCGGTGCTGCGTTAACCCGGGTGTAGAGACCCTGCTGGTTCGTACTTGAAAATACCCGTACCGAGGTAGAGCTTTATCGCCCGTGCGCCTTGTCCACAGATATTCGGATGGATGAAACCTTGTACAGGATTAAAACTAGAGGTGAGAACTTCGACCCAAAAATTTGCAATAAGCGTACCAGCGTGGCGAAGCTTTGGAACCAACTGGCCGAGCGCATCCGAAGGCCCGGACATATTCATAAAAAATCTGGCGTTATCAGGAATTTTAAAAGCCGGCGCTCTTTGTCGGGCGGCGTGCGGAAGTTGCAGGGCAGGATGTTATTCAGAATTTCGGATACATATTTTTGGATAATAGATAAATTCTCGTCGGCGTGAGGGAGGATTTTTGTGAGTAAGCCGCGCGCCTCTTTCGCCGCCCGCGTCGCGTCGAACGGGCATGACACTTGCTCAATCGCGTCTCACAATCGAACCCGCTTTCGTCAACGATTAAAGGAATCACGCCGCACCGCTTTCGAGGAAGTAAGGAGGCCCGCGCCGATGAGAGTTCTGAAGATCGCAGCCGCCGTCTCTGCAATACTCATCTTCTCCGTTGTCGCCGCCGCGCAAATCACCACCGCAACGCCGCCGCCGCGCACCGAGCCGGGGAGCATACGCGGGCGCGTGCTGATGCCGGACGGCGCGCCCGTCACCGAGTCCATCAAGATCACTCTGCGCGTGCTGCGCGGCGACCAGTCCGTCCTCTACACGGACGAGGAAGGGATGTTCCAGATAGACAGCCTCTCGCCCGGCTCCTACACGGTCGAGGCGGAGGCCGACAGGGAACGCACGAAGTATGAGAACGTCTCGGAGAGGGTGCAGGTCTATCCGCGCTCGCCTTCGTTCGTCACGCTCTACCTGAAGGAGAAGGACGACAAGGCGAAGGAGAAGCCCGCCTCGGAGACGGTCTCCGCCGCGGAGCTTGAGCAGAAGGTTCCGGCGGCGGCGTCCAAAGAGTTCGACCGCGCGACGAAGTCCTGGAAGGACGGCAAGCCGGACGAGGCGGTCGCGCACCTGCGCAAGGCGATTGAAATCTACCCCGACTACCTGAAGGCGCACAACGACCTCGGCACGTACTTCCTTTCGCAGGGCAAGCTCGACGACGCGGCGACCGAGTTGCGCGCGGCGGTCAGGATTGACCCCAAGGCTTTCAACCCGCGGCTCAACCTCGGCATCGTGCTGGTGCAGCAGCGCGACTTCCGCGGCGCGGCGGAAAATCTCGACAGCGCTTTGACGCTCGACGCGACCTCGCCCGCCGCGCACCTCTACGCGGGATTCGCGAGCGTCGGGCTGAGAGATTTCGAGAGGGCGGAGAAGGAGTTGTCCACGGCGTACCGGTTGGGCGGCAGCCAGTTCGCGCTCGCGCAGCTCCAGCTCGGACGAATCTACATGAGCAGGGGCGAGAACGAGCGCGCGCTCAAGGCGTTCGAGACGTACCTGCAAGACCAGCCGAACGCGCCGAACGCCGACGAGGTTCGGCTCCTGATCGCAAAGCTTCGCTGACGCCGCGCCGAAGCGCACAAAATTCAGGGGCGACGTCCTTGACTCGGAACGTCGCCCCTTGAACTTTTCTCTCTCAAGCCGGAGTCACGTTGCCCGCGAGAGTCGGAGCGACGCCGCGGGCGCGCGTCGTCGTCAGTCAACGAGTTCGAAGTCAATGCTGCGCGTGAGCGGCGGCGACTTCTTGTTGTCGGCCTGCGTGTCCGCGACGACGAGCGTGAGGACGTAGCGGCCCGCGGGCACTCTGCCGAGTCCGATCTGGTCAACCGTGACGACCTGCGACGGGTCGTTGCCGCGCTGCACGACCTGCTGCTCCGCGCCGCGAAAGATGACCTTGCCGTCGCGCGTGATGATCGTCTGCGAGCGGAGCAGCGGCTTGCCGCCGTCGAACTTCGCGTTGTAGATGATCGCGCTGTAGCGCAGGTCTTGGTTGCGCTGAAGCCGCCGCACGGCGGTCAGCGGGACGGGCGAAGCGCCTCCGGCGGCGACGGCGTGGATGAAGATGCTGCTCATCGCGAGCCTGCCCTTCGACAGGTCGGGCACCTCGACGTAGCGCGAGACCGTGCCGAGGTTGCCGGTCGAGTCCTCGCGCACGACGGCGCGCATCTGGAAGTAGCCGGGCGGCAGTTGCGTGTCCGCCGTGTAGGTCAGCCCCGACCTCAACGCCTCCTGATAGTCGGCGGGCGTCAGGTTCGCGTTGACCGTCTCGCTGAAGCCGCCGCGCGTCTTGCCGAGTTCGTCAATGATGAAGCCGACCACGTCGAAGGTGGCGCGGTACCTGCCGTCGGCCTGCGTGAAGCTGAGCGTCTTCGGGTCGATGAGCAGGTTGATGCCGAGCTGCGCGCCCTTCGGCGGCTGCATCTTGAGCGAGAGGTTCGACGAAACGTCCACGTCGTTCTTCGCGAGCGGCGAGCGCGCCGCGGCGAGAATCTCCTCCTGCTTTGTGCGCGGCGCGGCGGCGTGCGTCTCCTCGCGCGCGATGTAGCCCGAATATTTATAGACGTGAACGCCGTCGCGTTTGACCCTCACGTCGAGCTTGCGGAACTTGTTGTCGAACTTCTCGGTGGGCGTGTAGGCGAGCAGGTAGTAGCCGCGGCTGCGCGCGAGAACGCGGTCGAGTCCTTCCTTGAAGTCGTTGGTGTTGACGACCGCGACGCCGCCCGTCTCGCCGGAGAGCGTTCGCAGGCTCAGGTGCTCTGACGCGCCCGCGAGCGTGGGGCCGAGGATGGACTGCTCCTGCCGCGAGACGCCGCGACCGAACCCGGCGTCGGGCGTCATGTCGAGCGCGCTGCGCGCGGGCGTGTCGGCGAACGACGCGACGGGGCGCGAGGCGTTGAGTCCGCGCGGGTCCATCGTGTTGATGACGACGCCGGAGCGCAGCGCCGTGTCGCTCAGGCGCTTGATCAGTTGCGAGAGGCTGAAGTACATCCCGCCCGTGCTGCCCTCTTCGAGGACGGGGATGCCGGCGGAGAAGAGCACGAGCGTCTTGCGACCGGGAACCTGGCTGAGGCTCTCGGTCACGCGGATGGCCGTCGAGAGCGTCATCAGCCCGCGCGTCATGCGCGTCGTCTCGTCGCTGATGCTCGCGGCCATCTGGTCGTTGACCTCGGCGTTCGCCAGTTGCGCTTCCTGCGTGTCGCCCGCCGCGTCGGCCCCCTGCGCCACGTCCGCCGAGGTGATGCCGGCGGCGACGCCCTGGTCGCCGAACGAGTCGTAGGGGTTCGGCGTGACGGTGATCGAGTTGATGGCGCGGCGCAGCAACTGCTTGTCGGAGGTGAACTGCTGGAGCAGGCTCTTGCCGCCGACCACGCGGATGATCGCGACGAGGTCGCCCTTCTCCATCTTGTTGTCAACGTAGTCGCGCAGAATCTTGCGCACGGTGTAGAGGTCTGCGTAAGGGATCGTCAGGTCGTCAACGACGAAGGCGATGACGCGGCGCACGTCGCGCTGCGTCAGCTCGCGCTCAACCTCGGACACGCCGGGCGCTTCGCCGGCGCGCGCGCCCTCGGCCCTGCGCCCCTCCTCGACGCCGACGTACTCCATGAACTTGAGGTCTTGCTTCTTGCCGTTCTCGTAAACCTCGAAGTCCGAGAGCTTCAGGTCGGGGACGACGCGGTCGTCCTTGTCCGTGACGACCACGTCCGTCTGCACGAGGTTCGAGGTGATGCGGACGACCTCGTCGTCTTCGGGCTGCTGCGGCTGTTGCTGCTGCGGCGGCGCGGCGGTCTGCGCGAGCGCGCCGAGGCAGAGGAAAGAGGACGAAAGAAAAAGAGCCAGAGCTTTTCTCATCGAGGCAAGTTCCCCTTCTCTGGAAGCGTCTGTGGGCCGGCTGACAGGAGAGCGTAAAACTGACGGCGCGGATTATAGAACAGAAGCGCCGCGAATCCGAGCCTGACAAATCGCGGGCCGGCGGTAAAACGAATCCGGTCGGCACGCCGAAGCGGGGCCGACCGGACTGATGTCGAGACGCGCTCGCTCCGCGCCGGACTCCGAAGCATTCGGAGCCGCGTCGAGGCCGTCGCGCCGCGTCACTTCTTCGCGCGCAGTTCTTTAATCGTCCCGCGCACCTGCTCGGCGTCGGGCGCGTTCGGCGAAGCCTTGACGTAGAGTTCCAACTCGTCAGCAGCCTTCTTGTAGTCGCGCTTCGACCAGTAGATTCCGCCGAGGTAGTAGTGCGCGCGCCCCGCGGGGTCGCCGCCGAGCTTGACCGATTGCCGGAACTGGCTCTCGGCCTCCTCGATCTGCTTGCCGCCGATCATGACGATGCCGAGGAAGTAGTGCAACTGTGCGCTCTGCCCCATGCCGTGCTCGGCGCGGCGCAGTTGCTTCTCGGCCCCCGCGTAGTCCTTCTTCTCAAGGAGCGCGACGCCGTAGTTGAACTGAACCTGCGAGTCGTCGGGCAGGGACTTCTGCGCGGCCTTGAACTCCTCGACCGCCTTGTCGAGCTGGCTCGACTTGAGTTCGATCATGCCGAGTTCGTTGTGGGCGAGTCCGAACTGCGGGTACTGCGCGACGGCGTCCGTCAGGAGCGAGGCGGCCTTCTGGTTGTCGCCCTTGTGCTCGGCTTCGAGCGCCTTCGTGTAGAGGTCTTGCGCGGGCTTCGGCACCGAGGCGAGCGACGCGTCAACGACGCCGGCCTTCGCCGGGTCGCCGCCCTCGTGCCGCTTCGGCTGGAGGTAAACCTGAAGCGTGTAGGGGCGCGAGACGGGAGGCGTCGGCATCCCCGTGATCATCGTGACGACTTCCGGCTCGATATAGACGGACTCGGTGACGGTCTGGAAGTCGTCGCCGCCCTCGATGACGACGGTGTAGGTGCCGGCGGCGAGCGAGCGGAAGGCGAACGAGCCGTTCGTGTCGGTGAAGACCGAAAGCTCGCCCGACTGGTTGCTCTGCAACCTGACCTTGAGGCGAACGTCTGCGCGCCGGCCCGAAGGGAAGACGATGCGGCCCTGGATGACGTGGTTGCCGCCCGTGCCCGTCTCCTCGACCCCGCTCTGCGCCGAGGCGGAGGCGCAGCAGAGTGCCGCGAGCGCCGCGGCCAGCAGGGCGCGGCGGAGGCGCGCGCCGAAGACGGACGGTTGAGACAGACCTGCGCGGAGAAACATCACGACCCACTCCTTTCAAAAAAACAGAAGCGACGCGGACAAAGAAGCGTTAACGGGGATGATAGTAAGAGTAGCACGAAAAAGAACGGGGAGGGGTGTGAATTCTCACGCCCCTCCCCACTAAACCTTCACGCGCCTTCTGCCGCGCGTGAAGCAATCCAGTTTAGAACTGGAACTTGACGCCGAGGCGCAGGGCCGACGGGAACTGGAAGATCGTGCCCGTGCCGAAGAACGGGTTGTTCACCGGCGGGATGCCCGAAGCGCCGCTGTTGATCTGGAAGGTCGTATCCTGGCGGATCGCCCTCTGGTTGTTCGTCACGTTGAACCAGTCGAGCTGGAAGCGGAGCTGGCGGTTCTCACCCAACTGGATCGGGTAGTACGCGCCGAAGTCCAGGTTCCAGGTCGTCGGGGTGCGGTTGCTGCCCGTGATCGGGTTGATGGCCGTGCCGCGCGGCACCGCGAAGCCCTCGTTGTTCCCGTACACGGGGTGCGGGATCAACTGGTCGAACGGGATGCCCGACTGGATGCGGAACGAGGCGCTCGTCAGCAGCTTGAACTTCCAGCGGTAGGAAGTGTCGAGCTTGAACTGGTGCGGGCGGTCGTTCGGCAGACGCCCGTAGGTGTTCTTGAGCAGGCTGACGAGGTCGAACAAGCTGGTGATGTTCGGGTCAGACTGGCCGTTGTCGTTGCGGAACAGGCCCTCGTAGTTTCCGATCAGGCTGGAGAAGACGTACGAGGAGATGAGCTGCCAGTTGTTGGTGAACCGCTTGGTGGCCGTGAATTCGAGCGCGCGGTAGTAGCGGCGCGCGTGGCCGAAGCAGCCGACCGCCGGGTTCGTGCAGGCCTTGTCCTCGGTCGTCACCGGGTTGGAAAGGTTGACGACGCGGCCCGGGTTGAAGATGAAGTAGGTGTTGCCGTCGTCGAACGAGCCGTCCTCGATGACGTTGACCTGGTTGCGGTAGATGCCGCGGAAGCCGAGGACGAAGTCCTTGGCGACTTCGTAGTCGCCGCCGGCAGTCCACTCGTTGACCGTCTGCGGCTTGAGGCCCGGATCAATCGGGGTCTGGTCGCCGCCGAGGTTGCCGAAGTCGGTCAGGGTCGTCGAACCCGCGGGCGCGTTCAGCCGGCTGACGCGGATGTTGAAGTCCGTCTGCTGGCTGTTGCCGCCGGCGCGGATGTTCAGGTCGAGCGGGATCGGCGTCTCGACGTAGCGGGCGAAGTTGGCGAAGATTTTACCCTTGCCCTTGCCCGTGAAGTCGTAGATGAAGCCGAGGCGCGGCTGCGCGTTGTCCCAGAAGTTGTTCAGATGGAAGTACTGGGTCGCGGCGTTGTAGGTCTGCTGGTAGTCCCAGCGCATGCCCAGGTTGAGTTGCAGGTCCTTCGTGATCCTGTAGTCGTCCTGCACGTAGAAGCTCTGCGTGTTCGACTTCGCGAAGTTGCCGTGCGTCGAGAGACGGAAGTCGCGGACGCCGACGGTGCTGAGAATCAGGATCGGGTTGGTGATGGTCGCGAGCGAGACGCCGCCGACCGTCGAGGAGGTGTACTGGGTGCCGAACGAACCGGCACCGATCAGCGCGTTGGCGCGGCCCTGGAAGGTCGAGTTCGGGCAGATGATGTTGTGGTTCGCCGGGTCGCCCTGGCAGACGCCGAAGCTGTTGGTCACGCGGAAGCCGTTGAAGACGCCGCTGACGGGCGCGCTGAAGTCGCGCGTCGGCCCCGTGGAGCGGGTGTCGATCTTGTAGCGGTTCGTGTTCAACTCGACGCCGTACTTGAGCGTGTGCTTGCCCCAGATGTTCTGGAGGCGGGCCGCGCCCTCGTAGCGGTTGCGCTGCTGGTTCGAGACGAGGCCGAAGCCCTGACGGACGTAGTTGCGCTGGAGCGTGCCGCCCGTGCCGTTGACGAACGCGAGGAAGAGATTACCGCTGCCGGACGGGACGGTCACGTTGGTCGTCACGTCCGGGAGAACCGTGCTGCCGCTCTGGACGGCGAAGGCGTCGGTCACGAGTTCCGTGCCGGCGGTGCTCGCACTCGGCAGCGTGTTGGCGCGCTGGAAGTGGAGGCCGAAGGAGAACTCGCCGATGAAGTTAGGGCTGAAGGTCGAGTTCTCGCGGAAGGCGTAGTTCTGGCCGCCCGTCTGAATCTCGCCGATGAAGCTGTTCGGGTCGGCGCCGAAGCCGGTGTTCCCGAAGAGGAAGCCCGTCTGCTTCGTGAAGTCGCCGAAGGTCGAGAAGTTGAAGACGTGATTCTGGTTGATGTTCCAGGTGATCTTGCCCGCGTAGAACGGGGTCACGACCTTGTTGTTAACGGGGGCGAGGAAGGTCTGCGTCAGGGAGAAGTTTTTGCGCTCCTGCGGGTTGAACGCGCCGAAGAACGTCAGCTTGTCCTTGATGATCGGGCCGCCGATGTCGAAGCCCGCGTCAACCTCGGAGAAGCCGTTCGGGGCCGAACCCGTGAACGGGATCGCGGAGGACTTCACGCTGCGGACGAAGCCCTTGGGCGTGAAGTAAACGAACGCGTCGCCGCGGTAGGAGTTGCCGCCGCTCTTGGTGATGACGTTG
>DASRCS010000168.1:0-21393 GCA_035652995.1 Pyrinomonadaceae bacterium | reverse complement strand
TGTAGTCCTTGTTGAAGCGCGGCGAGTCCTGGCTGAGCCGTCGCTCGATGGTCTTCAGTTCCGCGTCGGCCTGCTCGAACGAGACACCCGGTTTGAGGCGCGCGACGACCGAGAGGAAGCGTCCCTGCCACTCGCCGTCCGATTCGCTCCCCGCCGCGGGCATCGGCAGCACCGTCCAGATTTCCGCGGGCCGGCCCGTGCCCGACCTGCTTCGGATGTGCCACTCGAAGCCCGCGGGCATGACGCCGATGACGGTGTACGAGTCGCCGTTGAGCGTGACGGGCTTGCCGATGACGCCGCGGTCGCCGCCGAAGCGCCGCTGCCAGAGGCCGTAGCCGAGCACGGCCACGCGCGCCGCGCCGGGCTGCGAGTCTTCTTTGGCGAAGGTGCGACCGAGGACAGGCTCGACGCCGAGGATGCGGAAGAGGCCGGAGCTTGCGAGCTGCGCCGAGACCTCTTCGGCGTCGCCGACGCCAGTCAGGTTCAATCTCCTGTCGGCGAAGGCGGCCACGCCGTCGAAGCTCTGGCTCTGCTCGCGCCACTGGAGGAAGTTCGCGCGCGAGGTCGTGTTCTGGTGGCGGCCTTCGGGCGTGACCTCCCAGAGCATCGCGATGCGCTCCGGGTCTTTGAAGGGCAGCGGGCGCAGCAGCAGTTCGTTGACGACCGAGATGATGGCGGTGTTCGCGCCGATGCCGAGCGCGAGCGCGAGCACCGCGACCGCCGTGAAGCCGGGATTTTTGTAGAGCGTGCGCGCGCCGTAGCGTATGTCCTGCCAGAGACTTTCCATGACAACCCCTCGATGCTCCCCGGTCGTCCGGGCCGCCGGTGGCGGCCCCGAAGCGGGGCGCTGCTTTAGGAAGCGCGTTGCTGTCGTTCGGGGAGTTTGCTACGTGCTATCGGTCAGGCCATCTCGAAGCCGCTCTCGCGCAGCTCGTGCTCGGCCTTGGCGGCGAGCTGGCCCTCCTCCTCCTCGACGACGCGCCCGTCGAAGAGGTGGAGGATTCGGTCGGCGTGCTGCGCGTAGCGCGGGTCGTGCGTCACCATGCAGATGGTCGCGCCCGCGCGGTGCAGCTCGCGCAGCAGTTCCATCACCGCCTCGCCGTTCGTCGAGTCGAGGTTTCCGGTCGGCTCGTCGGCGAGCAGGATCGAAGGCTCGCCCGCGACCGCGCGCGCGACCGCCACGCGCTGCTGCTGACCGCCCGAAAGCTGTGAGGGCAGGTGCTTGGCGCGGTGCGCCATGCCGACACGTTCGAGCGCGTCCTGCACGCGCTTCTTGCGCTCGGAGCCGGACATCCCGCGGTAGGTGAGCGGAAGCTCGACGTTCTCATAGACGGTCAGGTCGCCGATGAGGTTGAAGCTCTGGAAGATGAAGCCGACCTCGCGGTTGCGGATGCGCGCGCGCTCCGAGAGCGAGAGGTCGGAGACCTCCTTGCCGTTGAGCGTGTAGGCTCCGTCGGTCGGCGAATCCAAAAGGCCGAGGATGGAGAGCAGAGTTGACTTGCCGCAACCCGAGGGGCCGGCGATTGAGACGTACTCGCCCTCTTTGATGTCGAGGTGGATGCCGGAGAGCGCGTGCGTCTCGACCTCGTCGGTGTAGAAGACCTTCTTCACGTCGTCGAGGTGGATCAGGGGCTTGGCCGTTGCGTTCATTGTTTTCTCCAAGTGACGAGCGGGGAGTGATGAGTGATGAGCCGGAGAGCTTGTCTTTCACGCATCACGCATCACGCATCACTGCCTTAGTTCAAACGAATGCGGTCGTACTTGTCCCACTGGGACGTGTCCGAAAGAATGACCTGGTCTCCTTCGCGCAGGCCCTCGACGACTTCGACCGTGTTGACAGAGCTGCGACCGAGTTGGACGGGGACGCGCACGGCGGTCTGCCCGTCGGGTTCGAGGCGGAACATCCCGACGGTGCTCTGGCCCTGGCCGAAGGCCGGGCGACCGACATAGAGGACGTTCGCGAGCCGCTCAAGCTCAATCGTCCCGTCAACGCTGAGGTCTGGACGCGCGCCCTGCGGCAGCGGGGCGTCGAAGAGAACGTCCACGCCGACCGTGCCCTGCTGCGCCGAGGGGTCAACGCGCCAGACGTGGCCGGGCACGACGCCGTTGCGCGTGTCGATCTCGGCGTGCTGCCCGATGGCGATGTCCTTGGCCTGCGTCTCGGCGACGCGAAGCTCGGCCTTGAGGCTGGTGGGGTCTGCGACGCGGGCGATGTTCGCGCCGGCCTGCAACTGCTGGCCGGCCTGCACCGATACTTCCTGCAACACGCCCGCCGTGCCGGCGAGGACTTTGAGCGAAGAGACCTGACTGTGCCGGAGCCGGGCGAGCGCGCGAAGTTGCTCGACGCGCGCCTGCTGCGCGGCGATCTGCGCGGTGATGGCTTTGGCGTTGATGCCGAGACGATCCTGCTCGATCTTCAGGCGGTTCTGAAGCTCCTGCACGCGGACGCGCGACAGGCGGAGCGTGAGCGGCGGGATGAGTCCGTCCCTGGCGAGCTGTTCGTCCGTGTCGAGTTGGAGTTTGGCCTGGCTGTAATCCGACTGCACGCTGGCGGTCGCGGACTGCTGCGTCATGCGGTCGCTTTCGAGCTTGACGCGGAGGTTATCGAGGTCGGCCTCGATGGCCTTGACCTGGTACTCGGCGTCCTGCGCCTCCTGTTCGAGCTGCGGGTTGACCATCTCGGCGATGACCGTGTCGGGCGTGACCTCGACGCCCGGCTGCACGAACACGTTCTCGACTCTTCCCTCGGCGGGCGCGGGAATCCAGCGTACCTTCTGCGGGACGAGCGTGCCGTTGCCGTGAACCTGCCGGAGCATCTCGCCGCGCTTGACCGTGTCAATCAGTTGGGTCGAGCGCTCGACGCTCGGCGCGGCTGGCTTCATGCGCGTGAGTCCGACCGTGATCGCGCCGATGGCCGCGACGGCGACGACGCCGAGCAGCGCGTTGCGGATTTGCCGTTTGCGTTTGGCCTTGTTCTGCCGAGGTATGTCCATAGCTGTGCGGCCCCGTGTATGACAAGCGTCGTGCCACCCGCGCGCCGCGAGGTGAGCCGCGGAATTATTCGGGTTTGACTCGCCTTTCGTTTGGGAACGCGCGGGCGCGGCGAGCGTTTATGGGATTGCGCCGTCCCAATGTCGAGATTGGCGGGCCGCGCGTCGAAGCGCCGCTTCGCTGCCGAAATGTCCGGGCGTCGGGAGTTCGTCCCGAATTTTGAACGGGGAGCCGGGTGCGGCGTGTTACAGTCTGACGCGCAGGCTGGAAGTAGTTTTCAAAAAGCTCTCATAGAAAATTCTCAGACGGAGGAAGTGAAGTCCATGAAGATCATCCGCGCGCTGGCGCTTCTCACGTTCCTGCTCGCGCTCGCGGCGTCTTGCGCGGCGCAGGAGCCGCAAGCATCGCCCACGCCCGTCGAGTTCCAGACGAGATTGGAGTCGCTGATGTCGGAGACGGGCGCGGTCATCGTCGAGGGCTACACGCGCGTCGGCTCGGTCGCGGGGTCGCGCGGCACGGCCTACGTCACGGCGTGGGAGGTGACGGACGCGACGGCTGGTCACAAGGAGCTGGGCGTCGAGGTCGAGATCGCAGACCCGGCGGCGCGGCCCGAGGCGGACGACGACCGCGCCTTCATTGACTACGACGAGATCACGCCGCTCCTGCGCGGCATTGACTACATGACGAGGCTCGACAACAGGGTGACGAAGCTTTCCAGATTCGACGCGCAGTACCAGACGCGAGGCGGCCTCGTGCTGGTGACCTTCAGCACGCCGAACGGGCAGGCGACGGCCATCTCGACCGAGGGCGGGCGGCGCGCGCGCTTCGTCCTGCGGCCCGCGGGACTGGCCGAGCTGCGCAACCTCATCGAGAGCGCGAAGCAGGCGCTCGACGCGCCGCCGTCGCAGTGAGCGCGCGGCGTTGAGATGGCATCGGAGAGGCCGCGGCGACTGCCACATCGCCGCGGCCTCCGTCTTCACTTCACTTTCTGATTACTGCCCGAACCTCTGCCTGTACTCGTCCGACGAGAGAAAAGCCTTGACCATCTCGGCTGCGTTGTAGTCGCCGTCGAACTGGTTGAGCTTGCTCAACCAGAAAGCGTAGCCCGCCTGGTCGGGGTCACGTCTCAGGTAGCCGAAGTATTCCATCAGCACGAACGACGGGTTGAACTCCGCGCGGGTCAAAGAGTCCGAGTCGGCGACCTTCCTGAGCGCCGCCGCGCGCCCCGCCGCGCCGCCCGCGCCGAAGGCCGCGACCGCGTCGGCGGTCTCACCTTGCGTCGGGGTGACGCCCGCCGAAGAGTAGAGCGCGGCGACGTAGTCCGTCGCGGTCTGCGACGAAGGGAAGCGCGCGGCGAAGTCCGCGCTCGAGACGACGCGCTCGGCGTATGCCTCCTTGTTCGTCTCCAACTGCGCCTGCCAGTCGCCCTGCCCGACGACCACGTTGTCGCCGACCACGCTTGCGTCGGAGGCGAACGAGGCGAACGTCACGCGCGACGAGTCGGAAGACTTGTGGCCGAAGGCCGCGCGCTGAACTCTTATCGCGTAGAAGCCGGTCTGCTGGAACTCAATCGAGAGGAAGAAGGCCGCGCTCGTGTTGACCCTCTTCGCCTCGACGCACGAGGCGTCCGCGCCGCACGCGTCAATGTTGCCGTCCCAGAACGAGAGGCCCGAAGCGTCAGGCTCGCGCGAGAGGAAGTCGCGATACTGCTCGGTGACGAAGAACTGCGTCGCGTCAATCGGGTTCGGCCCGCCCGCCGCCGCGTCGCCGAAGACCGTGAACCTGAACGCGGGCGTGACGGCGACACCGCCCGGCGCGCTCGCGTCTGCGACGAACCAGCGACCGTAGAACGTCTCGCCGACGAGCGCCGTGTCGTCTGGAATCGGAAGGCTGACCGAACCATAACCCTGACCCGCGCCGCTCCCCGAAAGCTGCACGACCGTGCGCGCGAACGAAGCGGTCGAAGGAATCGATGGGCCTGCGCCGGGGTCGCTTCGGTCAATGACGAGCACGGCCTGCGCGCCGCCCAAAGCGCCGGAGACGCCGACGGTGAAGTTCGAATTGCCCGCGAAGGGAGGCTCGGTCGCCGTCACCTGCGGAACTACTCCGCCGGAGCCTGCCGTGCCCGCGCCCGTGATCTGCGGGACGCGGCCCGACTCGGTGTAGAGCAAGGGGCGGTCGAAGGGCGCTTGACCGGCGGCGACGCGCGGGTCTGTGAGCGCGTTGCGGAGGAAGGCGACGAGGTCTGACTGTTGCTGCGCCGAGAGTCCGATGGGCCGTATGCGGTTGTGGTCAACGTTCGGCGCGTCGAAGTCGCCGCCGCGGTTGTAGAAGGCGACGACCTCTTCGAGCGTGGCGAACTGGCCCGTGTGGAAGTAGGGGCCGCGCAGGCCCACGTCGCGCAGAGAAGGTGTGCGGAACGCGCCGAGGTCTGCGGGGTTGTTCGTGACGGCGAAGCGTCCCGCGTCCTGCGCCTGCGGGCGCACGCCGATGTTGTGAAACTGGTTGTCGCTGAAGAGCGAGCCTGCGTGACAGGTGTTGCAGCGCCCCTGCCCGTTGAAGATCGCCTGCCCGCGCGCTTCCGCAGCCGCGAGCGGCGTGATGCCCGCGGCGCTCTGGTCGAAGGGAGTCTGGTCGGAGTAGAGCGTGCGCTCGAACGAGGCAATCGCCAACGCGATTCTCGCGGGCGTCACGTCGCTCGTGCCGAAGGCTTCGGCGAAGAGTTCGGGGTAGCTGCGACCGGCAATCCAGTTTTTAAGTCCCGAAGGCACGGCGGGCGAAAGCGCCAAGGGCTTCGACGACGAGACGCGCGCGGCAACGTCCGACCAGTCGCGCCCCGTGTGCGCCATCTCTGTGGAGTTGACGGGCGGGCCGAGCACCTGGCTTTCGAGCGCCGCGCCGTTCTGAAGGACGACCGAGTTGCTCAAGGGGTCTGTGAAGGTCGCCGCCGCGCGCCCGTCCCAGAAGAGCGTGTTCGAGTATCCGGCGTCAATGTACGAACGCGCCTTGCGGCCTGTGACCTGCTCATCGAAGCCGTAAGTTGACGAGAGGCTGAACGTGCCGTCCGAGTTGTTCGCCGTCACGCCGGGCGAGCCGAACACGTCGTCGGCGGTGCCAAAGATTCCGTCCGCTCCGGGGTTCCTCGAACGCGTGCTGCCCACGGCGATGCGCGAGTCCGAGCCGCCGTTCGCCGCGTGGTGGCACGTGCCGCACGAGACTGTGCGCGTCGAGGAGAGTTGCTCGTCCCAGAAGAGTGCCTTGCCCAACGCGGCCTTCGCAGCCGTGACCGGATTGCCCGCGGGTTCGGGCGGCGGGTTCAGAGGCGGCACGGGGCCGCCGATGTTAGGCGCGACCGCGCGCGCGCCCTGATCGGGTTGGCTCAACGCGCTGACCGTCGCCCCGTCCTCCGCGCGCACCCAGTAAAAGAAGGTCTGCCCCGGCGCGGCGGTCGCGTCGAAGAAGGACGCGGCTGCGGTCGTGCCGAGACCTGTCGCGGTTGACGGGTCGTTCGCCGTGTTGCGAAAGACGCGGTAGAGGCTCGCGCCCTTCACCGCGTCCCAACTGACCTTGACCTTCGTCGCGTAGGCGCTGTCTGAGGCCGAGACGTTCGCGGGCGCGTCGAGCGCGGGCGTGCTTTGCCCCGCGGCGGCGAAGCCGGGCGGGAAGTTGTGAACCAGCAACAGCAGCACCGGCACCATGAACAGGCACACCACCGACAGTCGAAGCGTTCGCACGGCGCTCTCACTCCTCTCTGGCTCGAATCCCTTTTAAGTTTCTCTGGCGACACGTCGAGCCGTTGCGGTCGCACGCATTGAGCGTCACCGCGAGTCGGCCAACGTTATCGCGCGGACGACCCTCCGCATTCTTGTCTTTACGGAAGTCAGCGAGGCCGCTTCACTGCCTGGGCCTCTTCGACTGTTTCGGCGGAGGCCCGCTCTCGACGGTGTAGTCGGCAGGAACTTCGAAGAGCGAGGCGGCGGGTTCGCCGCGCGTGATGTTGGTGAGACGGTAAACATTCTCTCCGGCGAAGGGGTCGCTGTGTCTGCTCAAGACGACGACCTGAAGCTCGGGCGAGTACCAGCGTTCGGAGACGATCTCCAGGGGGCGGTCGTTGCCGACCTTGCCCACGGGGATGGTGACGGTCGAGCGCGTGCCCTCGGCCTCGACGCCCTCAATCATCTGTTTGCCGAGTTGCTCTGTCTTGACCGAGCCGTCGGCGGCTTCGGGGCCGGCGGGCGGAGGCTCGGACGCGGGCGGCGGGTCGCCGAGCGGGAGCTTGCGCGCGGTGTGGTTATTCACGTCGAGCGCGTAGTGCGCGTGCGCGGCGAAGTCGTTGATGATGACCAACTGCGAAGGCTCGCCCTCGATGGCGACGGGGCCGATTGAGTTGATCGTCAGCTCGCGGCGCGTGCGCCCGTCGGTGCTTCGATAGACCGCGCCGGTTGACTTGCGCGTGACGTGCGTGCCGTCGCCGAGCGTCTGCGTGACCTCGGTCACGAACTGCGCGGAGTACGGAGCGCCCTTCACGAGACGGTCGCCGAAGCGCATCTCCGAAGAGAGGAAGTCCGCGCGCGGGCCGAAGAGCGGCGACCCGTCAACGCGCTGCGGCGGCGGGCCTTGCTCGCCTCTGCGCCGCGGCCCGCCGTCGGGCGGCGGCCCGCCCTGCGGGAAGCCGATGCCCGGGCCGCCTTGCGGACGACCGCCGCCGGGGCCGCCTCCAGGCCCGCCGCCGCGCGGGCCTTGCGCGAACGCGTCGGCGGCTGCGGCGAGTATGATCAGCCCGCACAAGCAAGCCGCGGCCAAGCCGTAACCCTTAACTCTCATGATTCCTCCCGTGTCGTCGTTCATCAGACACGCCATGACATTCAACCGACGCGCGAGTTGTCTAACGCGCGAATCAACTAACGCACCAGCCGTATCGCCCGCGCGACGCCGTCGTCGCCGAGGACGACTTCGGCCTTCACAAGATCGTCCGAGCGCTCGGCGCTGACGGGCACGCCGAGGCTCATCAGCGCCGAGCGCGAAAGCCTGACGCGCACGACCGTGCCGCTCTCCAAAGCGGTCGAGGGGTCGAGGTAGGTCAGCGGCAGATATTCATTGTTGGCGTTCTGCGCGACCGTCTCGTATTTGCTCGACGCGGTGCCGCGCGGAGCGTTCGCATGCTTTCGCCCGCGGGGATTGTCTCGCTTCGCCCCGTCGTGCGGGGCGATCACTTTCGGCGTTGCCGATGGGCTGATTGCTTCTCCGGTGGGCGTCGGCACTGCCGGAAATTGCACCCCGGCGCTCATGTCGGGCGGGGGAACTTGCGACGAGTCCGGCGAGAGGCGCAGCAGCGAGGGGAGGGCAAGAGAGAGCAGGACGACCGCCGCCGCCGCCGCGAGTGCGACACGCCAGCGCGGCTTGCGGCGACTGGAAATCTCGACGACCGTGGCGGGAGCAGTCGCCGTTTTCTGCTGCTCGGCGAACGCGGCGAGCAGTGAATGTTTGACTCGCGCGGACGCTTCTTCGGTCTCCGCGCTCGCGGCGACTCGCAACGTCGCGCTGACGCCGCGCTCGTGCATCAAACGCGCGGCACACTCGACGCAGGTCGCCGCGTGACCGAGTCCCGCGTCGCGCGTCGCGGCGTCCATGAGTCTCGCGTCGGCGAGTTCGCCCGCGACCGTGTCGAAGTCCTGGCAGTTCATATCGCCCGTTCCGCCTTTAACTTTTCGCCGCCGACCTGCGGCCCGCCGAGCGCCCTCAACTTCTCGACCAGCATCGCGCGCGCACGCGCGAGCCTCGAACGGATGGTACCGACCGGGCACGCGATCACTTCAGCCGCCTCCGCGTAATTCATCTCCTGCAAATGACACAGGACGATCACCTCGCGGAAGTGCGGCGGGAGCGAGAGGACGGCCTGCCTGACGAGGCTCACGGTCTCGCCGCGCTCCAAATCAAGAAACGGGTCTTCGCAAGACCTCAGCCGCTCGTCCGTCAGACCTTCGCCGTCACCCTGCCCCGCGTCAATCGAGACGTGGCCGCGCTCGCGTTCAAGGTGTCTGAGAACTCTGTGACGCGCCATCCCGTAGAGGTACGACTTGACGGAGCCGAGCGCGGGGTCGAACTGCGCGCCGTCGCGCATCAGTTGGATGAAGACCTCGTGCGTCATGTCTTCGGCGACCGCCTCGGAGCCTGTCATGCGAAGGGCGTAGCGATAAACTCCGCCCTGACGCCGGTCGTAGAGCGCCTCGAACGACTCGGCGCAGCCGCCGAGCATCCGCCGCAGCAGTTCTTCGTCGTTGTGACTCGCAGCCACCTTCTAATCTTCGACCGGCAGTTTCCCTACCACGACACCAAT
This sequence comes from Pyrinomonadaceae bacterium, assembly GCA_035652995.1. Lineage (GTDB taxonomy): Bacteria > Acidobacteriota > Blastocatellia > Pyrinomonadales > Pyrinomonadaceae > QHXN01. The sequence goes on along the minus strand of DASRCS010000168.1, from coordinate 12,065 downwards.
GCACACGAGCGCCCCGAATAGTTCCACAACTTTCTCCGCCGGCCAAATTTTTCGGGCGCTCACACTTGAGCCTATAGCGGGTTGGGTTCACCACGGAGGCACGGAGGACTCAGAGGTCGCACGGAGTTATTCAAATCTCCGTGCCCCCTCCGCGTCCCCCGTGCCTCCGTGGTGAACCCAAGTTGCTGTTCGCACAACCGAACGTTGATACGGGTTGGCGGGACTGAGCACGCGGGCGAGGGCCGCGCCGAGTGCGTTAGTAAGGCCAGCGCCAGTCGCGCACGTCGGGCACGTCGTCGCCGTGGCGTGCGATGTAGTGCTTGTGCTCGATGAGGCGGTCGCGCATCGCCTGCTTGGTGTGCGCGCCGACGACGTTGAGCTTCGGCACGCGCTCGATCACGTCCATCACGAGATGGAAGCGGTCGAGGTCGTTCAGGACAACCATGTCGAAGGGCGTCGTCGTCGTGCCCTCCTCCTTGTAGCCGCGCACGTGCAGGTTGTCATGGTTCGTGCGCCGGTAGGTGAGCCGGTGGATGAGCCAGGGGTAGCCGTGGAAGGCGAAGATGACGGGGCGGTTCGTCGTGAAGAGCGAGTCGAAGTCCTTATCCGAGAGTCCGTGCGGGTGCTCGCTCCGCGGCTGGAGCGTCATCAGGTCAACGACGTTGACGACGCGAATCTTCAGGTCTGGAAAATTCCGGCGGAGGATGTCAACGGCGGCGAGCGTCTCCAAAGTCGGCACGTCGCCCGCGCAGGCCATCACCACGTCAGGCTCGACGCCCTCGTCGTTGCTCGCCCAAGTCCAGATGCCGACGCCGGCAGTGCAGTGCTTGACCGCCGCGTCCACGTCGAGGTACTGCAACGAGGGCTGCTTGCCGGCGACGATGACGTTGATGTAGTTGCGGCTCCGCAGGCAGTGGTTCGTGACCGACAGGAGGCAGTTGGCGTCGGGCGGGAGATAGACGCGGACGACCTCGGCCTTCTTGTTCACGACGTGGTCGATGAAGCCCGGGTCCTGGTGGCTGAAGCCGTTGTGATCCTGCCGCCAGACGTGCGACGACAGAAGATAATTGAGCGAGGCGATGGGCCGCCGCCAAGGGATGTGCCGCGTGACCTTGAGCCATTTGGCGTGCTGGTTGAACATCGAGTCAACGATGTGGATGAACGCCTCGTAGCAGTTGAAGAGTCCGTGCCGGCCCGTCAGAAGATAACCTTCGAGCCAGCCCTGACAAAGATGTTCGCTCAAGACTTCCATCACGCGACCGTCGGGCGAGAGGTGGTCGTCGGTCGGGAGGATGGGTTCGACGAAGACCCGGTCGGTCGCCTCGAAGAGCGCGCCGAGACGGTTCGAGGCGGTCTCGTCCGGCCCCATCACGCGGAAGTTCTGCGCGTCCGAGTTGAGCCGCATCACGTCGCGCAGGAACTCCCCGCAGACGCGCGTCGCCTCGGCCACGACCGTGCCCGGCTGCGGCACTTCGACCGCGTAGTCGCCGAAATCGGGCAGGCGCAAATCCTTCAGCAGCAGCCCGCCGTTCGCGTGCGGGTTCGCGCCCATGCGGCGGTCGCCACGGGGCGCGAGCGCGGCCAACTCCGGCAGGAGCGTCCCCCGTTCGTCGAACAGCTCTTCGGGCTTGTAGCTCCGCATCCACTCTTCGAGTTGTTTGAGGTGCGCGGGCTTCGACGCAAGCTCGGCGAGCGGGACTTGATGCGAGCGGAAGTTGTTTTCGGTCGGCAGCCCGTCAACCTCCTTCGGCCCCGTCCAGCCCTTTGGCGAGCGCATGACGATCATCGGCCAGCGCGGTCGCTCCTTGAACCCTTGCTCGCGCGCGTCGCGCTGGATGGCTTGAATCTCCGCGAGCACCGTGTCGAGCGTCGAGGCCATCAGTTGGTGCATCCGTTCAGGCTCGTGGCCTTCGACGAAGTAGGGCTTGTAGCCGTAGCCCGTGAAGAGGCTCGTCAGTTCTTCGTCGCCCATGCGCGCGAGCAGGGTCGGGTTCGCGATCTTGTAGCCGTTGAGGTGAAGGACGGGGAGCACCGCGCCGTCGCGCGCGGGGTTCAGAAACTTGTTCGAGTGCCAGCTCGCGGCGAGCGGCCCGGTCTCGGCCTCGCCGTCGCCGACGACGCAGGCCGCGATCAAATCAGGGTTGTCGAAGACAGCGCCGTAAGCGTGGACGAGCGAGTAGCCGAGTTCGCCGCCCTCGTTGATCGAGCCGGGCGTTTCGGGCGCGACGTGGCTCGGAATGCCGCCGGGAAATGAGAACTGCTTGAAGAGCTTTCGCATCCCCTCGGCGTCCTGCGAGATGTCCGGATAGACTTCGCTGTACGTGCCTTCGAGATAGGTGTTGGCGACGAGTCCGGGGCCGCCGTGGCCGGGGCCTGTGACGTAGATGACCGAGAGGTCGTGGAGTTTGATGAGGCGGTTGAGGTGGACATAGACGAAGTTCAAGCCCGGCGTCGTGCCCCAGTGTCCGAGCAGCCGCGGCTTGACGTGCTCAAGCTTCAGCGGCTCGCGCAGCAGCGGGTTGTCGAAGAGATAAATCTGCCCGACCGAAAGGTAGTTCGCCGCGCGCCAGTACGCGTTCATCCGTCCCAACTCTTCCGCCGTCAAAGGCCCCGCCTCTTTCAACTCCGCGACGCTCATTATTCGTTACACCTTTCCTCTGTTTGATAGACTTTCTCCCGCCGGAAATTTTCTCGCGCGTTTGTTTGTGAGGGCCATTATACGCGCGACCACGCGAGTGTCATGTACGGTTCGTTACCTGTTATAGTCTTGTGACAAAAGTTAAGAGAAAGCGGATGACGTTTGCGACCGCTCCGGCACTTGCGACGACGCGTTTCATCTATTGAGCCATGAACATTCTCGTGCTGAACTGCGGAAGCTCGTCCGTCAAATTCCAGATCATCGCGACCGACCTGGAGCGCATCGCGCGCAACGAGGACGTGCGGCTCGCGCGCGGCTTGGTCGAGCGCGTCGGCGGCGCTGGTCTCGTCACGCTGCACGCCGAGGGGCGCGCTCCGCAGCGCTCCGCCGCGCCCGTGCGCGACATGCGCGCCGCCGTCGAATTAATTCTGCGCTGGGCCTGCTCGGAGGATTCGGGCGTCGAAGGCGTTTCAAGCGTCGCCGACATACAGGCGGTCGGCCACCGCGTCGTCCACGGCGGCGAGCACTTCACGCACTCGGTCTTGATAACAGATGAAGTGCTGCGCGGCATCGAAGACTGCATTGACCTCGCGCCGCTCCACAACCCGGCGAACCTGAAAGGCATCGCCGCCGCGCGCGATGTCTTCGGCGCGGGACTGCCGCAGGCAGCGGTCTTCGACACCGCGTTTCACCAGACGCTGCCGGACTACGCGTACCTCTACGCGCTGCCGTATCAGCTCTACCGTCGGCACCGCGTGCGCCGCTACGGCTTCCACGGGACTTCGCACCGCTACGTCGCCTACCGCTACCGCCAACTGCGCGGCATTGAGCGCGAACAGACGAACGTCATCACTCTGCACCTCGGCAACGGCTGCTCCGCCGCCGCCATCCGCGCGGGCGACTCGGTTGACACTTCGATGGGACTGACCCCGCTCGAAGGTCTCGTGATGGGCACGCGCTCAGGCGACCTCGACCCGGCGATTGTTGACTTCCTCGCGGCGAAGGAGGGGCTTTCGGCGAACGAGGTCGAGACGCTTCTGAACAAGCAGTCGGGGCTGCTCGGAATATCGGGATTGACGAACGACATGCGCGAGTTGCTCGCCGAGGCGCACGAGAACAACGACCGCCGCGCGCGCCTCGCCGTCGAGATTTTTTGCTACCGCGTGCGTAAGTACATCGGCTCGTATCTCGCCGCGATGGGGAGCGCGGACGCGGTCATCTTCACGGGCGGCATCGGCGAAAACTCGGCGGAGGTGCGCGCGAGAATCTGCGATAACCTCGCGTGGATGGGACTCGAACTCGACGCCGAGCAGAACGCCGCGCAAGTCAGCGGTCGCGAGGGTCTGATCAGCAAGGAAGGCTCTCGGCTGGCGGCCTACGTCATCCCGACCGACGAAGAGTTGCTGATCGCGCGCGACACCGTGCGGTGCGTCAGCGGCGTGATGGGCCGCTACTGACGTTTCTCTTTCAAGCCATCGCGCGCGTCTTCTCGATCATCCCGCGGAGGCTGACCTGGCCGGCGTAGTTGCCGAAGATGATTCGGCCCGGCGCGGCGCACCACGTCTCGCGCGCCGCCTGCCAGACCGCGGGCAGCGCGGTCGAGTATTGCGGGATGGCGCACGGCCAGCGGTTTATGACGAGTTGCAGCGGCTCGCCGCGGACGCCGAGCAGTTCTTCTAACTCGACGCGGACGGCCTCCGCGACCGACTCGTCCGATTCGTTGACGAAGTCGGGTCGCGCTGTCCCGCCGAAAAGGATCGTGAAGGAGGCGTGGCGCGACTCGTCGCGGACGCGACCGGCGAAGGCGCTTGAGTTGAAGAGAATGCCGAGGCAGCGGCGGTCTTCGCGCGCGGGCACGAGCACGCCGACGCCCTCGACGGGCCGCGTGAACGACGAGCGCTCGACGAACACCGTGACGGAGACGATGGGCGTGTATCGAATCTCTCGCAGCAGGGCGCTCAGTTCGGGCGCTTGCGTCTGAAGCAACTCTGCCGCGGCGCGCGCGGGCGTGGCGAGGATGACGTTCGGCGCGTCGGGTATCTCGTCCACGCACACGCCCCTTTGAAAACGCGCGCCGAGACTCTGTTCGAGCGAGCGCTCAAGGCTCTCGGTCAGCGCGCCCATGCCGAGCAGCGGGGCGACCATCCGTTTGCGCTCCTTCGCGGGCTTCGAGTTGTTTCCGCCGCGCGCGGCGTGTCCATTGGCGTTGCTCCCGTCGTGTCCGTTCTGCGAGGGACGTTTGAAAGCCTTGCCGAGCATCGCGCCGAGGAGCGTCTGGCCCGGTGCGACGGAGAGTTCGGGGAAGGCAGCGGCGACGCCGAGGTCTGCGGGCTGCGCGCCGTAGATGCCGCGGACGAGCGGCGTCAGAAGATAGTCGAGCGCCGCGTCGCCGACGTGCGTGCGGCCCCACGTCTCAAGGGTCTGTGAGTCGGCGTGATTTTCGGCGCGCGCGAACGCCGCGCGGCCTGCCGCTCGCAGAGCTTCCGTCAGATTGAGCGGGAACTTTCTGAGACGACCGTCGCGCAGGACGAAGCGCGCGCGGGCTTCGGGTCGAATCTCAGCCAGCTCGACGCCGAGTTCGCGGCACAACTCGACGACCGGCGACGAGGCGAGCAGCGAGTGCGCCGCCGACTCCGCGATGCCGTACTCGGTGCGGCGCGTGCCGATGAGTCCGCCCGCGTTAGACTGCGCTTCGAGCAGCGTGACGCGATAACCCTTCTTGTCGAGAGCGTAGGCCGCGAGCAAACCCGCGACGCCTGCGCCGACGACCGTCGCCTCGCGCCTCGTTGAATCCAAACTTCCGATCAAGACAGAGCCTCCCCCAGAATCGAACGCAGCACCTTCGGGAATTCGGGATCGCCGTTGAAGGCGCGCGCGCGGTAGTAGTGCGTGATGCCGTGCCGACGCGCCAGGTCGGCGTAGAGTTGGTCGAGTTCGTAGAGCGTCTCGATGTGGTCGCTCACGAAACTCAGCGGCACTACGACTAAACGCCGCACGCCCTCCGCGGCGAGCCGCACGATCTCGTCCTCGGTGTAGGGCTTGAGCCACGGCACGGGGCCGTTGCGCGACTGGAAGCAGAGCGACCACGGCTGCCTCAAACCTTTCGTGACCGACGCGATGGTGCGCTCCACGTCAACCTGATAAGGGTCGCCGCGCAGGACGATCTTCATCGGCAGCGAGTGCGCGGAGAAGAGTACGTGTATCCGCTCGCGCGAGCCGCCGCGCTCGGCCTCGGCGCGCTCTATTGCCTCGTCAACCGTGCGCCGGAGCAGCGCGATGTAGTCCGGGTGCTCAGGCCAGTTCGGCACCTCGATCACTTCGGGTTGCCAGTCGAGACGCTTCAGGGAGTCGCGCGCCTCCTCGAAGCATGTGCCCGTCGTCGTCGTCGAGAAGTGCGGGAAGAGCGGGAGCAGGATCACGCTCTCGGCGCCCCACGCGCGCAGACGCCTGAGCGCCTCTTCAATCGAAGGCTCGGCGCTGCGCATCCCGACCTCGACGCGCACGTCCTCCGAGTCGCCGTTCGTGAACTGCCGCCGCAGGCCCTCGGCCTGCGCCTCTGTCCAGCGCAACTGCGGCGAGCCGCCGCCGATGGACTCGTAGCTTCGGACGGACGAAGGGCCTTTCACCTGCGCGATGGAGTAGGCGAGGAGCTGACGCGCGGGGCTGGGCACGCCGACCAGCACCGAAGGGTTGACGAAGAGCCGGTAGAGAAAAGGCTTCACGTCGCTGAGCGTCCAGGGGCCGCCGAAGTTTAAGAGCGCGATTCCTGTTTTCATGATCGTCAGACCGTTCGGCTGAAGAGTTGTGCGCCCGCGTCCTTGCGTTCGAGCCGCGCGTCGAAGGCCATGCAAATGTTACGCATGAAAGGGCGACCCTCTTCGGTGATCTCGCACGCGCGTTTGGAGAGTTTGACGAGGCCATCGCGGCTCATCTCGGCGAGCCGTTCGTTCACCGTTTCGAGGTAAGGCGTGTAGAGTTCGCGGCTGTCCCAGCCGGTCACAAAGCGCGTCATCAGGTTGAGGATGTGGCGGCGCAGCACGAGGTCTTCGGGGTTGAGCAGGTGGCCGCGCAGGATGGGAATCTCGCCGCGGCTGACGCGCTCGGAATACTGCTCGACGACCTTCTCGTTCTGCACGAACGCGTCCCACGAGTCGCTGATCGAGGAGACGCCGAGGCCGACGAGCGGCGAGGTGTGGCGCGGCGTGTAGCCCATGAAGTTGCGATGAAGCTCCCTGCGCTCCGACGCGACGAGCAGCGAGTCGGTCGGGAGCGCGAAGTGATCCATGCCGACCTCGACGTAGCCCGCCTCTTCGAGCATCTCGCGGCCCAGCTCGTAGAGCGCGCGCTTCTCGTCGCCGACGGGCAGGTCGTCTTCGGTGAAGTGGCGCTGGCCCGGCTTGAACCAGGGCACGTGCGCGTAGGCGTAGAAGGCTATGCGTTCGGGCCGGTGGCGGCGGACGACCTCGACCGTGCGCGCGACGCTCTCGCGCGTCTGGAACGGCAGGCCGTAGATGAGGTCGTAGTTGATGCTCGTGAAGCCGGCGGCGCGCGCCTCCTCGGTGACGGCGCGCACCTGCTCCTCGGTCTGCACGCGGTTGACGGCGTGCTGCACGACGGGGTCGAAGTCCTGTATGCCGAGGCTCAGACGTTTGAAGCCGAGGAGCGAGAGGACGCGCAGGTGCTCGACGGTCGTCACGCGCGGGTCGCTCTCGATTGAGAACTCGGCGTCCGCGGTTCGCTCGACGCCCGCGAGCAGCCCGCCGACGAGTTCTTCCAACTCCGAGGGCGAGAGGAACGTGGGCGTGCCGCCGCCGAAGTGCATCTCGGCGAGCGGCACGGGGCGCTCGCGGCCCAGGAGGCGGCGGTAAAGCTCCCACTCCTTCAGGACGGTCTGGACGTAGGGCGCGCTGACCGACTTGTTCTGCGTGATGCGCGAGTTGCAGCCGCAGTAGGTGCAGAGCGAGCGGCAGAAGGGGATGTGGACGTAGATGGACGCGCCGAAGCCTTCCCGCTCGGTCTCGTCGAGCGCGCGCGCGACGCTCGCGACCCACTCGTCCGCGGTCGGCGTCTTTTCCCAATAAGGAACGGTCGGGTAGCTCGTGTAGCGCGGCCCCGGCACGTCGTACTTCTTCAGGAGTTCGTTCGCGGCTGAAACTGTCGAGATCATAAGATTTTTTATCGGCAACTCTTCGTTTAACTTCGCTCAGGGGATTTTTTCCTGTCGCTGCGAAATAATCCCCGAACCCCACAGCGACGACTCGCCTTTTTCCCCATGCAGGCCGTCCGTTTACGGGGAAGTGCAAGCACCGTGCCTGCGTCGGAACGGGGCCGCGCGGCGGGCACGGTGCTTGCACGCTGCGAGGTGCGTGTGGCCTGAGTGGGCGGCGCCGGGGCCGGCGCGGACTCAAGTCGAGAGGCCAGCAAGGAGAGTTTCCGATGAGCTTCGATCTCACCAAGACAGTCGGCGAAGTGGCTTTAGAGAATCCGTCGGCGACGCGCGTCTTCGAGAAGTGCAAGATTGATTACTGCTGCGGCGGCGAGCGCACGCTGGGCGCGGCCTGCCGCGACGCGGGCGCGGACGTTGACGAGGTGTTGGTCATGCTCGAAGGCGCGGCGCGCGAGCAGTCCGGCGGCGACGCGGCGAAAGACTTTCAGGCGATGACGCTCGCCGAAGTAATCCGCCACATACTCGACACGCACCACGCATACGCGCGCCGGGAGATGAAGCACATCGCCCCGCTCGTCGAGCGCGTCTTCGCGGCGCACGGCGACAGGCACGAGGAATTGGGGCGCGTCCGCGCGCTCTTCCTTGAGTTGTGCGCGGACATCGAGCCGCACATGATGAAGGAGGAGCGGATTCTGTTCCCCTACATCCTCGCCCTCGAAGAGTCTGCGCGCCGCAAGTCAGCGCCGCCGTTCGCGCCCTTCGGCTCGGTCGAGAACCCGATCAGGATGATGCTCCACGAGCACGACACGGCGGGGCAGGTTCTGCGCGAGCTTCGCGCGGCCAGCAACGACTACTTCGTACCCGAAGACGTTTGCACGAGCTACCAGCTACTCTTCCGCGCGCTCGAAGATTTCGAGCAAGACCTGCACCGCCACGTGCACCTCGAAAACAACCTCCTCTTCCCGCGCGCCCTGGAGTTGGAGGGCGCGGCCCGCTCGATTTAACGCGGAAGTCGGAGCGCCGCGCGACGAGCTGAAAGACACCTGCTCTTTTGGTTCGTCGTTCGCCGCTCCGGCTTCTGCTTTTGCCTCAAACGTATCTCCCGCATCGCTGGGAGATTTCCCGCAGAGCCTCCGTCAAATTCCGCAGCGCGTGCGCGCGTCGAACCGAGGGAAATCACCGATTCCGAGTTGGCACGCGCGTTGCCCTTGAGATCGTTCGCGGCATTCTGTTCTGCGCGCTTCACCGGCGCGTTCTTTTTATGGAAACAAAAAGGGAGCATTAAAAATTCATGAGCCAATACAAACGACTCTGGGTCGCGCTCGGCGTGGTCATCGTCGCGTCGTTCGCGGTGCTCGGCGGCTTCGGCTACAAGGCCATCAGCAACGCGCCGCCGATCCCGAATCAAGTCGTGACCGCGGACGGGCGCGTCCTCTTCGACGGAAACACGATTCAGGACGGGCAGGGCGTCTGGCAGTCAATCGGAGGCCAAGAGGTCGGCTCGATCTTCGGCCACGGCGCATACGTCGCGCCCGACTGGACTGCCGACTGGCTGCACCGCGAGTCCGTCCTTCTGCTCGACACTTACGCGCGCGGCGAGGGCGCAAAAGACTTCGACTCGCTCGGCGTCGAGCAGCAGGCCGCGCTCCGCGCGCGACTCGAAAAGGAGATGCGGACGAACACGTATGACGCGGCGACGGGCCGAGTCACCGTGAGCGCCGCGCGCGCCGCGGCCTTCGACTCGCTCGCGGCCTACTACGCCGACGTGTTCGCGTCGGGCCGCAACGAGTACGCGATCCCGCGCGGCGCGCTCGCAGACTCCGCGAAGGCGCGCGAGATGGCCTCCTTCTTCTGGTGGACTTCGTGGGCGGCCTCGACGAACCGCCCGAATCAAACGGTCTCCTACACGCAGAACTGGCCGCACGAGCCGCTGGTCTCGAACAACGTGACGGGCGGCTCGGTCGTGTGGAGCGTCATCAGCTTCATCCTGCTGCTCGCCGGAGTCGGCGGCATGGTCTGGTACTTCGGCTCGCGCTCAGGCTCGAATGAACACGGGCACGACGACGCGCCCGACACAGACCCGCTGCTCGGCATGAAGCTGACGAAGTCGCAGCGCGCGACCTTCAAGTTCTTCTTCGTCGCCGCCGCGCTCATCGTCGTGCAAGTGGGACTCGGGGCGGTCGCCGCGCACTACGGCGTCGAAGGCTCAGGCTTCTACGGCATCCCGCTCGACAAGTATCTTCCTTATTCTGTCGCGCGCACATGGCACACGCAGCTCGGACTCTTCTGGATTGCGACGACGTGGCTCGCCACCGGACTCTTCATCGCGCCCGCGGTCGGCGGCGGCGAGCCGAAAGGTCAACGCCTCTGCGTGAACCTTCTGTTCGCAGCGGTGCTGCTGGTCGTCGTCGGTAGTCTCGGCGGCGAGTGGTTGGGCATCAAGCAGTATCTCGGAAAGTATTGGTTCTGGTTCGGCTCGCAAGGGTACGAGTACGTTGACTTGGGCCGCTTCTGGCAGATTCTGCTCTTCGTCGGGCTGGTCTTCTGGTTCTTCCTCGTGTGGCGCGCGATTCGGCCCGCGCTGAAGGTAAGGGACGAGGGCCGCTCGCTCCTGCTGCTCTTCGTCGTCGCGTCAATCGCCATCCCGCTCTTCTACGCGGCGGGGCTGATGTACGGCGAGCGCAGCCACATCGTCACCGCCGAATACTGGCGCTGGTGGGTCGTCCACCTCTGGGTCGAGGGCTTCTTCGAGGTCTTCGCCACCGTCGTCATCGCGTTCCTGTTCACGCGCATGAAACTCCTGCGCGTCGCAACCGCGACGAAGGCCGTGCTCTTCTCGACCGTGGTCTTCCTTTCCGGCGGCATCATCGGGACGTTCCACCACCTCTACTTCACGGGCACGCCGGCCTACGTTCTGGGACTCGGCGCGGTCTTCAGCGCGCTCGAAGTCGTGCCGCTCGTGCTCATCGGCTTCGAGGCGTGGGAGAACATCCGGCTCGCGCGCGCGAAGGAGTGGCTGACGACCTACAAGTGGCCGATCTACTTCTTCGTCGCCGTCGCCTTCTGGAACTTCGTCGGCGCGGGACTCTTCGGCTTCCTCATCAACCCGCCCGTCGCGCTCTACTACATGCAGGGCCTGAACACGACGCCCGTTCACGGGCACACAGCTTTGTTCGGCGTGTACGGAATGCTCGGCATCGGGCTGATGCTCTTCTGCCTGCGCGCTTGGAAGTCCGAGCGAGTGTGGAAGGAGTGGCCGCTGAAGACCGCGTTCTGGGCGATCAACGGCGGGCTGGTGCTGATGGTCGTGCTCTCCTTGTTGCCCATCGGCCTGATGCAGACGTGGGCCTCGGTCGAGTACGGCACTTGGTACGCGCGGTCCGCTGAGTTCTTACAGACGGGCTTGATGGACAAGCTCCGCTGGATGCGGATGTTCGGCGACACGACCTTCGCCGTCGGCTCGCTCGTGCTCGGCTACTTCATCGTCGGCCTCATCACCGGTCACTCCTTCGACCGGCGACGCCCCGCGCTCGTCGAGAAGGACGCGGTCGCCTTCGACGGCGCGCACGCGCACGCCGGAGACTGAAGCCGGCGACAGTTGAAGTCAAAGACGAGAGCCGCGCTGCTTGTCACAGCGCGGCTCTTAACTTTTCTGCGTCAATCGAACGCGCGGCCATGTTCGAGATGTTCAGGCTCGAATCAGACGGCGACGGTGGTCGCGGTTTCGGTTGTTGCCGCGACCGCCGCGCCCTTCTTCCGCTGGGCGTCGAGGAGGAATTCGATCTGGTAGATGTTGTCTTCGAGGGTTGACTTCAGCTCGCAGCCGCTGTTGTGGAAGACGTGCAGCATCGGCTGGTTGTGCGCGAACACGTCCGCCGTGAAGCCGCGGACGCCCGCCGCGCGCGCGATCTTCATCAGGTGGCGCAGCAGCAGAGTCCCGACGCCGCGCCCTTGAAAATCGTCCTGCACGAGGAAAGCCACGTCGCCCATGTTCGACGCGCGGTTCAAAAGATAACTGCCCGCGCCCGCCAGCCGCTCGCGCCCGCCCTCGCTCGCGACGCAGACGACCGTCATCTCGTTCACGTAGTCAACATTCACGATGGTCTGAAGCCGCGCGTGCGGCATCGCCTTGACGTAGCCGAAATAGCGGTCGTAGATGCTGCGGTCGGAGCAGGTGTAGAAAAGCTCCTTCATCAGCGCCTCGTCCGTCGGACGCACGGCGCGCAGCGTGACGCGCGTGCCGTCGCGCAAGGTCTCTTC
>DASRCS010000167.1:0-5692 GCA_035652995.1 Pyrinomonadaceae bacterium | reverse complement strand
CGTACTCGCGCGAAGCGCCCTGTTGAAGCCGCGTCTGGTAGAGCCGCTCTCGCACGAACGCGACCAGGCGGCGGCGCTGAAGGCGGCGCACCTTCCAGAGTTCTTCGTCGGGTATCTCGCCGACGGCGCGCGACCAGGCGTTGGCGTCGTGCAGCACTTGAGTCCAGTCGCCGCCGACGTGCCGCTCGAAGAGTTGGCGCAGCATGGGCGAGACCCACGTCGGCGCGTGCACGCCGTTCGTCACCGAAGTGATCGGCACTTCGTCAACGCGGCGATCCGGCCACATCTTATTCCAAAGCTCGCGCGAGACCTCGCCGTGCTTGCGGCTCACGCCGTTCGACGAGCGGCACATCCGAAGCGCGAGCGGCGTCAGGCCGAACAACTCCGACTCGTCGCCCGCGTTCACGCGTCCCAGGTTCAGAAATTCCTCGCGCGTGATTCCGAGCGACTGCCAGTAGCCCTCGCCGAAGCACTTCTCGATGAGCGGCGCGATGAACTCGTCGTGTCCGGCGGCGACCGGCGTGTGCGTCGTGAAGGCGCAGCGCCCGCGCACCTCGCGCGCGGCCTCGTCGAAGGCGACGCCTTGCTCGGTCTTCTCGCGCGCGAGTTCGATGGTGAGAAAAGCCGAGTGGCCTTCGTTCAAATGAAAGACGTGCGGCTCGACGCCGAGCTTCCGCAGGAGTCGAACTCCGCCTATCCCTAAGACCATCTCCTGCACGCAGCGCGTCTCGCGGTCGCCGCCGTAGAGGTGGCCGGAGATGAGGCGGTCAATCTCGTCGTTGGCCTCGACGTTCGTGTCCAAAAGGTAGAGCGACACGCGACCGACCTCGACGCGCCAGGCCTGCACACGCACCGTGCGCCCGCGCATCGAGAGTTCGACGAGGACGGGCTGGCCGTCGCGCTCGCGCACGAGGTGGAGCGGCAGGTCTTCGGCGTTGATCTGGATGTACGCCTCCTCCTGCCAACCGTCGCGGCGCAGGTGTTGGCGGAAGTATCCGTGGTGATAGAGCAGGCCGACGGCGACGAGCGGTAGTCCGAGGTCGCTCGCCGACTTGAGGTGGTCGCCCGCGAGAATGCCGAGGCCGCCCGAATAGAGCGGCAGCGAGTGGTGCACGCCGAACTCCGCGCAGAAGTATGCGACCGGATTATCGCGCGTGATCTCGCGCGCGTTCTCTGACGCCCACGTCGCGCCCGCGCCCATGTAGGCGTCGAAGCCTTCGGCCACGCGGCGCACGCGCTCGACGTAAACCGGGTCGGTCGCCATGCGCATCAGCCTGTACTGCGAAACCTCTTTGAGCAGGCGGCGCGGGTTGTGCTCGCACGCGTCCCAGACCTCCTGATCCAAGTCGCGGAAGACGGAAGTGCCGTCGGCGTTCCAACTCCACCAGTAGTTCCACGAGAGACGTTCGAGCGCGGCAATCGTCTCGGGGAGTTTCGTCTCGTCACGCGCCCCTTCAAAAACCGGCTCGACCTCACTCATCATCGCTTGAACCATTCTTCACTCTTACTTCCTTTTCGACCTCGGCGACGCAAAGCCGCCAGCCGAGTGACTTTTGTTGCCTCCCGGCTGGCGCGCGGTTCGCCGCTCAGCTCTCAAATTTATGACTGCGTAAAAAGACGTTCATGTCTCCGGCGGAGAAGAAGACGAGGCCGACTTCGCCCACGCGCCCGTCTTCTTTCAGGAACTCCGCTATCGCGTTTGACGCGACCGCCGCCGCCTCGTCTCGCGGGTAGCCGAACGCACCCGTCGAGATCGAAGGGAACGCGACGCTCGCGAGTCCGTGCGACGCGGCGAGCGCGAGAGAGTTGCGGTAGCAGGCGGCGAGGAGTTCCATTTCCCGCCCGCCCGCGCGACCGTAAACGGGGCCGACCGTATGAATCACGTGCCGCGCGGGCAGAAGCCCCGCGGTCGTGATGACGGCCTCGCCCGTCGGCAGCCCGCCGGGATACTTCGTGCGCCGAATCTCAAGACACTCTTCAAGAATCTTCGGGCCGCCCGCGCGGTGAATCGCTCCGTCAACGCCGCCCCCGCCCATCAGGGTCGAGTTGGCCGCGTTGACGACTGCGTCCAGCGCCTCGCGCGTTATGTCTCCCACGCGGACGCGGACGCGCCCGCCGAGAAAATCAACCTTTGTTTGTTGGGGCAACGAAGATACCACCAGACCGAAAGAAGATACACGCGGGAAGGCTCGGAGGCAACGTGCGGGCGCGAGGTTTGCTTCAACGCGGAGATTCGCGCCGATTTCTTTGAAAAACCTCTTGAAAACCGCGAGGCAAATCGTCCGGGAAAGAATCGAAGCGACGGCGAGCACGCCTTAACTCGAAGCCCGGCCCGCGCGCCCCTACTCCCCTTCTCCGTCGAAGCCGCGAGGCTCGACGCTTATCTCGTCGAACATATCCTGCCGCCTCAGCGCCTCGGCCACGCCGCGCGCCTTGCTCTCGGTGAGCGGGCGCTCGGCGTCAACGCTCGCGATCTCGAAGAGACCATCCTCCAGCATCTCGACGCCGAGCTGGCCGAGCGTGACGCCGGGGACGACGACCATCTCGTTGAGGTTATGCACGCGGAAGCGGCCCGTCTGCTCGACCCAGTCCTCGATGAACGGGTCGCGGAGCGCGTGCAGCGCCTCGGACACGTCGAGGTACGAGCCTTCCACGATCAGGCAATACTCGCCGGAGTTCTGTCCCTTCATGGCGTGAGTTCGGAAGCGCGCGCCCGTCTCTTCCACGCGCCTGCGCGGAAGGTCGCGCCGCCTCCGAACTTTACCACCAACGTGCACGCGAGGCCACAATTTTTCGGCGCGAAAGCGAAGGCGTCGCGGAGAGTTGGTGTTCTCCGCGACGCCGTATTCGCAAGCCGGGCCTCGGTGTCGGAAGCCCCGGCGAGACTTTTTTCTAAGAGCTTAGTACGCCCCGTTTCTCTCGTTGAGCGTCTTCGCCAGACGTTCGAAGTACGAGTCGAAGGTGACGAAGCTCGTGCCCTGGAAGAACGCGCGACCGCCCGTCTCGTCCGAGATGCGGTTGAGTGCGCTCTGGCCGTAGTTGACGGCGCGCAGGCTCTCGCTCGTCAGGCCCGCGGTCGGCGCGTAGAACGAATAGACCGCGACGTTGTGACTCTTGGCCTCGCGCACGGCGCGGTCGAGGTCAATCGAATAGATCGTTGACGACGCGTCGAAGCCGCGCGAAGTGTCGAGTCCGTCGGAGATGAGCAGCACCGCGTTTTTATTCGGGCCGTCGGTCGGGAACTTCCTGATCGCGTCGCGGACTTCGACGTAAGGGTTGTACGGCGCTCCGGCGCTCGACCCGACGGGCACGCGCAGCGCGCGCGCGGCGGCGTCGAAGTCCGTGGTGAACGGCTGGCGGACTTGGAGCGTGCCGCTCGTGATGTAGGCGACCATGACACGCGAGCCGGCGGGCAGCGAGCGTATGAAGTCGCGCGTGACGTTTAGCTCGCTGCCGACCCTCGACACGAGGTCGTCCTGCACGAGCACCGCGATGTTCAATGGCGTGCGGACGCGCGCCGCAGCCGCAGACTTGTTCGCGTCTTTCGGCTTGGCGTTGGCCGTCAGCGCCGTCGCGCCGAACGAGGCGGCGACCAAAACGGCGGACGCAAGAACGGAATATAATTTCTTCATGATCCTTTCTCCCCCGGCCCGACTTAACGCGCGGGCTGCGTGTGACGAAGCTCCCCATTCAGAGAGAGCGTGCGACGGGGTCGCACGCCCGTTGTTTCTCCGAAGAGTCTTCACGCGATTTTTTTGATGCGCGTTGTCAGAGGAAAGTGGCCTGCGCTCGTCAGCATCCGTTTCGGCATTGAAATAAATGTCGGCGCGGGAATAAAACGTGCGCGCCGACGGATTAGACTTCGGATGAGGCGGCGACAGGTTGACGGGAGCACCGTGCTGCGAGAAGCTGAGTTCCGCACGGATGCCTCGCCACAAATTCGGGCCGGGAGCCTGAGTCCGAACGCCTCGTCCGCGAAAGTTGATTTGAAGCATGAGAAAACTTCTGGCAATCGTCTCAATCGTCGCGGGCCTCGCCGTCTTCGCCGCCGCTTACGCTTCGCTCAGGAATCAGAAGAATCAGCGACGCGATAAAGACAGGCAGACGGCAGCCGCAGTCGCGGAAGAGCCGGGCGGCACGGCAGAGCGCGGCAATGAGACGCGCGCGCCGGTCGTCGTCGAATTGTTCACGTCCGAGGGCTGTTCGAGTTGCCCGCCCGCCGACGCCCTGCTCGCGCGTCTCGACCGCGAGCAGCCGGTCGAGGGAGCCGAGGTTATCGCGCTCGCGCAGCACGTTGACTACTGGAACAACCTCGGCTGGGCCGACCCCTTTTCGTCGCACGACTTCAGCGCGCGGCAGGGCGAGTACGCCGCCAGCTTCGGCAACGAGGGCGTCTATACCCCGCAGATGATCGTTGACGGTCGCGCGGAGTTCCCCGGCAGTGAAAGCGGCAAAGCCTTCGAGACAATCGCGCAGGCCGCGCGCGAGCCGAAGGCCGAAGTGAGTCTCTCGCGCGCGGCGAGCCAGACGAACGACGCCGACACGCTCCGACTCTCCGTCAAAGTCGGACGGTTGCCGAAGCTCGCCGACGGCGACAGCGCGGACGTTCTGCTCGCGATCACCGAGAGCGGCCTCTCGTCCGACGTTGCGCGCGGCGAGAACGCCGGTCGGAAGCTCACGCACGTCGGCGTCGTGCGAATGCTCTCGAAGATCGGCTACGTCGGCGCGGCGACGCCGCCGTTCGCGGCGGAGCCTTCGGTCACGCTCGACAAAAGTTGGCGGCGCGATAATCTTCGGGCGGTCGTCTTCCTCCAGGAGCACGCGAGCAGGCGCGTCGTCGGCGCGGCAGAGTTAAAATTGTTCGGGTGAGCGCGCGGCCTTTTAAGTGCGTCCGTAGAATCCGCAGCGCGGACGCGGCGCGTAACTCATTCGCGCGTCGAGCCGAGGAGGTTTTCATGCTGGTTAAGAAGCCGGACGACATCAAGAGCAGCGAGATAACCGACAGGAAGGTCTATCTGAGCCGCCGCAACTTCATGCGCGGCGCGGCGCTCGCGGCCTCCGCGGTCGCCACGGGATTTCTCTACCGAAAGCTGCTCGCGCCGGACATCGAACTGCCCGCGCCCGACGGCAAGTCGTCACCCGGCCCGCAAACGTCGTCGAAGCAGTGGGGCCTGCCCGGCGAGGACGCGACCCCTTACAAAGGCATCACGACCTACAACAACTTCTATGAGTTCGGCACGGACAAGTACAGCCCGGCGCGGCGCGCGCAGGCGCTCGTCACGCGGCCCTGGACTGTCTCGGTCGAAGGACTCGTCAACAAGCCCAAGGTCTTCGACCTCGACGAACTGACGAAGCTGTTCACACAGGAGGACAGAGTCTATCGCCACCGCTGCGTCGAGGGCTGGTCAATGGTCATCCCCTGGCTCGGCTTCCCGCTCGCGGAACTCATCAAACTTTCAGAACCACAAGGCAACGCGCAGTACATCGTCTTCGAGACGGCGAACGATCCCAAGACGAAGGGCATCCCGCAGACCGACGCGCTCTCGTGGCCTTACGTCGAGGGGCTTCGACTCGACGAGGCGCTGCACCCGCTCGCCACGCTGGCGACCGGAATCTACGGCGAGCCGCTGCCGCCGCAGAACGGAGCGCCCGTCCGACTCGTCGTGCCGTGGAAGTACGGCTTCAAGAGCAT
>DASRCS010000166.1:0-2450 GCA_035652995.1 Pyrinomonadaceae bacterium | reverse complement strand
GACGCGCCACGGGCAAGCCCGACGACGCGCTCGCGCTCTACCGCGAGCAGCTCGCGGCAGACCCGCAAGACGCGAACGCGCGCGCCGGATTGGTGCTCGCGCTCTTCGACGCGGGCAAGCGCGAAGAGGCCGAGCGCGAGTTGCAGTCGGCGCTCGCGGGGACGGCGAAGGACTTGCCGGTGCTCGTCGGCGCGTCCTACTGGTACTCGGCGCACGGCGACGGCGCGCGCGGTCTGGAACTCGCCGAGAAGGCGGTCGCCTTCGAGCCGCGCGCGCAGTGGGTCTGGGCGCGCATCGCCGAAGGGCGCGCGCTGCTCGCGCTCAAGCGTCCGCTCGACGCCGAGCGCGCGTTCCGCGCGGCGCGCAGGTTCGGGAACTTCCCGACTCTGGATTACGACCTCGCCGCGGCGCTCGCCGCCGCCGGACTCTACGACGAGGCGGCGGAACAACTCTCGCAGTCCTTCGCGCTGCGCGACGGGCAGATCGAGACGCGGCTCGCGGGCCGCGTCGAGGCGCGCGCCGCGGACTTCAATGAGCTGCTCGCGCCCGAACGGCGCGCGAGCCTCTCGCAGTTCGAGGGCGCGGCCAGCGCCGACGAGGCGCGCACGCTGAGGGCTTTGCTCTCATTCAATCAAGCTTTGAGCGCCCAGCCTTCGGACGAAAAAGTTTTGAGCGACGCGGCGCGCGAGTTCGGCGCGGGCGAAGACGAGATGCGCGCGTACCGAGACATCTACGTCGCCGAAAAGCTGGAGCGTCGCGGCGAGGCCGAAGCGGTCGCCTTCGAGCGGGCCGAGGCGGCGAAGGGCGGCGTCGAGTCTGCCCTGAATGTTCCGCACGCGCCCGTCGCGCTCTACGCCGACACCGACGAGATGCGCGCGCTGCACCAGCAGGCGGTCGAGTACGGCGCGCCGCTCGGCATCGCGGGCGTGCAGCGCGACGTGCTGTCGAAGGTCATGCGCGGGAGGATCGAGGAGCTTGCGGGCTGGTCGCTCTACAACCAGGGCCAGCCGGCGGAGGCCGCCGTGCGACTGCGACGCGCGGTGAGCGTTCTGCCGGAGGACACCCTCTGGTGGCGCAACGCTGAATGGCGTCTCGGCGCGGCGCTCGAAGCTTCGGGCAACGGGCGCGACGCGCTCGTCGAGTACATCAGGAGCTATCGCTCGCAGCCCGACCCGACACGCCGGACGGTCATCAAAGTCCTCTTCAAACGACTCAACAACGGCTCGCTCGCGGGACTCGACGAGCTACTTCAGACGCCCGCGTCGGTCGAGACCGCCTCCGCGCAACCAGCCGCGACGCCCGACGCCGTCGCCGCTTCGACGCAGCCGAACGCGAACGCGACGCCGCCGGCTTCGACAACGACTGCCGCGGCGACGCCGACGCCAACGCCACAGCCGGAGACGACCGCACCCGCGACACCTACGACCGATTCGACGACCGCGCCAGCCTCGACGCCGGCGCCTGAGCCTTCGCCGACCCCTTCGCCGGAAGCGTCTCCGACGCCTTCGAGCGAACCATCTCCGACACCCACGCCGACGCCATCCGCGACGCCCGACGCGACGACACAAACTCCCGCCGTCGAGCCGACACCGCAGCCCACGCCCGAACACAAAAGCGCGCGCGCGGAGTCGGGCGTCTGCGCGCTCACGCTCAGCGACGAAGCCGTGAGCATCAAGCCCAACGGCGGGCGGGCCACGATCACCGTCAGCCTTGAGAACTACTCAGGCTCCGTGCCGAGCGTTAACCCTTCGACCGACAACTGGGCCGACATCAGCATCCTCGCGGAGCCGCACGCGGCCTCCGACGGAAACTCCCTGCGCTTCACCGTCACCTCCAACAGCCCGAAGACCGGCACGTTCGTCATCACCTTCGCCTCGCCCTGCGGCAAGCACGACGTGACGGTCAACGTGAAGTAAAAGCAGTGACGAGTGACGAGCAAAGCCGAAGCCCCGTCAGGGGCGGCAGAGTGTAGCCCAGGGCGCTGGGCGCTGGGACGAGAGACGACAAAATAATCGAAGCCCCGGAGGGGGCGGCAGAATTCCGGGCTTGAGCTTCAACGCGGCTCGAAACTCTGTCGCGCCTCCGGGGCTTCATTGTTTTAATCGTCGCTCTTTACCCGCGGCCCAGCGCCGTGGGCTATCCCCTGCCGCCGACTCCGTCGGCTAACTCGCCGCTCGTTACTCTGCGCTTATCACTCTTCACTTGTCACTCGTCACCGCCTTTGTCTCTCAAAGGTGTGCGGAGAGGCGCGCGGCGAGGACTTGCTTGGGCTGCACGCCGACGATGCGCTCGACCACCTGGCCGTTCTTGTAGATGAAGAGCGTGGGGATGCTCTGGATGCGGAGCGCCGCCGCCGTCTGCGGGTTCGCGTCAACGTCGAGCTTGGCGACGCGGTAGAGGCCCGCCGACTCCGCGGCTAACTCTTCGAGGACGGGCGCGACCATGCGGCA
>DASRCS010000165.1:0-26578 GCA_035652995.1 Pyrinomonadaceae bacterium | reverse complement strand
TGTAGTCGGCAAGCCCCGCGTTCTCGGCGGAGATGACGCGGCTCAACTTGTAGGACGAGACTTCGTTCGCGAAGCCTGAGTCCGCGCCGAGCACGACCGCCGACACTTCCTGCCCTAAAGCTGTGCCCAACTGTTGCGCCGCCGCGACCGCCTCGAAAGAGGTTTTATTAATCGCACCCTGGCGGTGCTCGATGAAGACAAGGATTCCGTTACTCATGGTTAAGCTGTTAGCTTTTAGCTTTTTGCTGCTTGCTTTTGGTTGTTTGTAATACTTCTTCGTGTTCGTTCATGCCGCGCTGTTTTCCAACGTCTCGCATTCCGACGCGGCGAAACGAGAAAGTCGAAGGCTAAAAGCCAACAGCTAACGGCTAACAGCTCTCAAGCCACTCTCGCCTCCGTCCGCAGCTTCTCGGCAAGTTGGGCCGCGCCGCGCTTGGCGTCGCCGTCGCCGAGGAACTGCGTCTGCTTCTGCTTGAGCGGGAGGTAGATTCGCGTGACCGTCTGGAACTCGCCCGCGCCCGTGAGCGCTTCAGCCGAGGGCTGAACTTCGCGAATCTCTTTCTTCTTCGCGGCCATGATGCCCTTGAGCGTCGCGTAGCGAATCTGGCTGATGCCCGACTGGATCGTCAGCACGCACGGCGTCTGCATCGTGTACCACTGGTACCATCCGCTCTCAAGCTCGCGCTTCACGCGCAACTGCTCGCCCGAATAATCAACCTCGATGACGATGGTCGCGCTCGGCAGCCCCAACAGTTCTGCGAGAATCACTCCCGTCTGGCCGTAGCCGTAGTCGTCCGACTGAAGGCCCGTCATCACGAGGTCGGGCTGCTCGCCGCGGATGGCGTCGGCGAGAATCTGCGCGGTCGCGAACGGGCCGACGTGTTCGAGGTTGTCGCCCGCGACGTGAATCGCGCGGTCGGCGCCGCGGGCGAGCGCGTCCTTGATGACGCTTTTGACGCGCTGCGGGCCGAGCGAGCAGACGACGACCTCGCCGCCCTTCTTCTCCTTCAGACGCAGAGCCTCTTCGAGCGCGTAGCCGTCCGACTCGCTGACCTCGAACGAGAGGTCTCCCTCCTCGACCCACTTCTCTTCCCTGTTGACGCGCAGGATCGCGTCCTTGTTTGGAACCTGCTTCATCAGGACAATAATTTTCATAAGTACAGAGGTCAGAGACCAGAGGTCGGAGGTCAGAAGAAATCAGCTTTTAACTGACCTCCGACCTCTGACCTCTTCTTTCATTCTTCGTATCGCTTGAACAGAAGCGCCGCGTTCGTGCCGCCGAAGCCGAAGCTGTTGGAGAGCGCGTAAGCGACCGTCGCCTCGCGCGGCTCGTTCGGGACGTAGTCGAGGTCGCATTCGGGGTCGGGGTTGACGTAGTTGATGGTCGGCGGGAGTTTCCCCTCGTGAATCGCGAGCACGGAGAAGACCGCCTCGATGCCGCCCGCCGCGCCGAGCAGATGTCCGGTCATTGACTTCGTCGAGCTGACGGCGAGTTTGTAGGCGTGCTCGCCGAAAGTCCTTTTGATCGCGAGGGTCTCGAACTTGTCGTTGTAGGGCGTCGAAGTCCCGTGCGCGTTGATGTAGCCGACCTCTTCGGGCGCGACGCCCGCGTCGGCCAGAGCCTTCTGCATGACGCGCACCGCGCCCGAAGCGGTCTCGTCCGGCATCGTGATGTGGAAGGCGTCGCCCGTCATGCCGTAGCCGACCACCTCGGCGTAAATCTTCGCGCCGCGCGCCTTCGCGAACTCCAGCTCTTCGAGGATGAATATCCCTGCGCCCTCGCCGATGACGAAGCCGTCGCGGTCGCGCTCGAAGGGGCGCGAGGCGTGTTCGGGGTCGGCGTTGCGCGTCGAGAGCGCGCGCATCGCCGAGAAGCCGGCGACGGCCATCGGCGTGATGGCCGACTCCGCGCCGCCGCAGATCATCACATCGGCGTCGCCGCGCTGGATGATCTTGAAGCTGTCGCCGATGGCGTGCGCGCCCGCCGAGCAGGCCGTCGCCGTCGCCGAGTTCGGCCCCTTCGCGCCGAAGCGGATCGAGACCTGACCCGCGGCGAGGTTGACGATTGCCGAGGGGATGAAGAAGGGCGAGACGCGACCGGGGCCGTCGTTGATGAGCTTCTCGTGCTCGCGCTCGATGGCCCAGAAGTCGCCGATGCCGCTGCTGATGTAGGTGCCGACGTTCTCGGCGACCTCTTCGCCGTGCGCGTCGGCGATCTTCTGCCCCGGCTCGACGAGTCCGCTGCCGTGGATGGCCTCGACCGAGGCGGCGACGGCGTACTGGATGAAAGCGCCCATCTTGCGCGCTTCCTTCTTCTCGATGAACTTGAGCGGGTCGAAGCCCTTGACCTCGGCGGCGAACTTGACGGGGAAGCGCGCGGTGTCGAACTTCTCGATGTAGCTGACGCCGCTGCGCCCCGCCATCAGCGCAGACCAGGTTTCGGCGACCGTGTGGCCGACGGGCGTGACGAGGCCGAGGCCCGTTATCACAACGCGACGTTTCAAAGCTGCTGCCCCTCCCAGGGAGAGAATTACGCGAACCGCGTCGCACCGCGGCGACGCCCGAACGACGCCGCCCCGAACGAGACGGCGCGACTGCGAGGCGACTCATGCCGCGAGCACGCCGCCGGGCCGGGCCGGCGTCCGAGTTCGCGGCGCGAGCACGCCGTACCAGCGGAGGCTACTTGTTCTTCTCCTGATGCTGGTCTATGTAGTTGTAGGCGTCGCGGACGCTCTGAATCTTCTCGGCGTCCTCGTCCGGGATTTCGATGCCGAACTCCTCCTCGAAGCGCATGACGAGTTCGACGGTGTCGAGCGAGTCCGCGCCGAGGTCGTCGATGAAGCGCGCGTTGGGCGTCACCTCGTTCTCGTCCACACCAAGCTCGTCAATGATGATCTGCTTCACTTTTGCTTCAATCTCTGGATCGGCCATTATCCTTGCTCCTCGTTTGTCGAAAGTGGGAAAACTCGAAAACCATTCAAGCCGCCGCGCGTACTCTTCGCCGCGCGAGCGGCAGCAAACTCAGTCGCCGCCCGCGGCAAGCTCGCCCGACCGCGACTCATCTGACAGCGCCGCGAGCGTCGCGTCGAGGCTCGCCTTGTCCTCGACGTTCAGGCAGCGCGACTGCGGCGCGGACTGCCGGACGAGTCCGCATAAAACTTTGCCCGGCCCGACTTCCACGAACGTCGAAACGCTTTCGCGCGCGAGAAGTTCGACCGACCCGCGCCAGCGCACGGGCGAAGAGACCTGACGCACCAGCGCCTCTCGCGCCTCCGCGCCCGTCCTGATGACCGCCGCGCCGACGTTCGTCACGAGCGGCACGCTCAAATCTCTGAACTCGATCTCATTCAACTCCGCCGCGAGTCGCTCCTGCGCCGGAAGCATCAACGCGCAGTGGAAAGGCGCGCTCACCTTCAGCGGCACGGCGCGCTTCGCCCCGCGGGCTTTTAAAATCGGAATCGCGCGCTCGACCGCGGCGGCGCTCCCCGCGATCACGATCTGCCCCGGCGAGTTGATGTTCGCGGGCGAGCAAACCTCGTCGCCCTGACGCGCCTCCGCGCAAGCCGCCTCGACAATCTCAACGTCCGCGCCGAGTATCGCCGCCATCGCGCCCGCGCCGACGGGAACGGCCTCCTGCATGAAACGCCCGCGCTTGCGGACGACCTGCACCGCGTCACGCAAACTGAGCGCGCCCGCCGCGACGAGCGCCGAGTATTCGCCGAGGCTGTGGCCCGCGACGAAACGGGGACGCGGCAAACCCTCGGCTTCAGCCGCGCGCAGCGCCGCGATTGAAGTCGCCAGAATCGCCGGCTGCGTGTTCTCCGTCAACTGCAACTCTTCCGCAGGCCCCTCGAAGCACAGCCGCGACAGCGCGAAGCCGAGCGCGTCGTCCGCCTCCTCGAAGACCTCGCGCGCCTCGGCGAAGGCATCGGCCAACTCGCGCCCCATGCCCGGCGTCTGCGAGCCTTGTCCTGGGAAGATGAAAGCCAGAGCCATAGTTTTCAGTTTTCGGTTTTCAGTTTTCAGTTGATCGTCTTCAGGCAGCAGCACGCCAAGCCGCTTATTCTGAAAACCGAAAACTGAAAACTGAGTTCACCACTTTATCAACACGCCGCCCCACGTCACGCCGCCGCCGAACGAGGCGAGCAGCACGAGGTCGCCTTCGTGAACCATTCCCTTCTCGATGCACTCGTCGAGCGCGATGGGGATCGAGGCCGACGAAGTGTTGCCGTGGTACGCGATGTTTGAATAGACGATTGAAGGGTCAACGTCCAGCCGCGAGGCCACGCCCTCGGTGATGCGCTGATTCGCCTGGTGCGGGATGAAGAGTTTTACGTCCTGCGCCTTGTAGCCCGCCTCCTCCAAGACCTCGCGCGAAACGTCGGCCATCGAGCGCACGGCGATCTTGAAAAGCTCGTTGCCCTTCATCTTGAAGAAGTGAAGGCCGGACGCGAGCGTGTCGGCGGTCGGCGGAATGCGCGTGCCGCCGCCCGGCGAGTAAAGCTGTTCGGCGAAGCGACCGTCGGAGTAGATGCGCGTCGCGAGAATGCCGCGGTCTTCTTCAGTCTGGCCGACGACGGCAGCGCCCGCGCCGTCGCCGAAGAGCACGCAGGTCGAGCGGTCGTTGTAGTCAACGTAGCGCGTCAGGACTTCCGAGCCGATGACGAGCGCGTAACGCACCTGCCCGGAGCGAACCATCTGGTTCGCCATCGTCAGGCCGTAGAGGAAGCCGGAGCAGGCCGCGACGAGGTCGAAGGCGGCGGCCTTGTTCGCGCCGAGTTCGGCCTGAATCAGACAGCCCGTGGAAGGAAGAATCTGGTCGGGCGAGACGGTCGCGCAGATGACGAGGCCGATGTCGGAAGGGTCGATGCGGGCGCGCTCGATGGCCTGACGCGCCGCGCGGACGGCGAAGAGCGAAGTGAACTCGCCCTCGGCGGCCTTGTGCCGCTCCTTGATGCCGGTGCGCGTCGTGATCCACTCGTCCGAGGTCTCGACCATCTTTTCGAGGTCGGCGTTCGTCAAAACGCCCTCCGGGTACGAGCGCCCCGTGCCGAGTATCGCCGCTCTGACTTCTCCCATCGTCTCGCCTGCTTTCTCCGAAGCGTCAAGTGATTGACGCAACCGTTCAAGTCGGTCTAACGCACCTCACTCAGCGACCGCGCGAAGCGTCTCCGACTCGCGCGAGTTCGTCTCCGCGATGCCGCGCTCGATTCGCGCGAGCGCCCCGTGTTCCGAAAACTCTTTCACGTTTCGGACGGCGTTGCGGATCGCGCGCGCATTCGAGCTTCCGTGCCCGACGACGACGATGCTCCGCACGCCGAGCAGAGGCGCGCCGCCGTACTCCGCGTAGTCCAAACGCTTCCTCAAATTCTGGAAAGCCGGTCGCGCCAGCACCGCGCCGGTCTTCGTGATGACCGAGGCCGAAAGCTCGCGCTTGATCATCGTGACGACCGCGTCCTGCAACCCTTCGGAGAGTTTCAGGATGACGTTTCCGGTGAAGCCGTCCGTGACGATCACGTCAACCTCGCCCGTGAACACGTCGCGCCCCTCGACGTTGCCGACGAAGTTCAAACTCTGAAGCCCGCGCAGGAGCGGGAAGGCTTCCTTCGTCAGCTCGTTGCCCTTCGCCTCCTCCTCGCCGATGCTCATCAGTCCCACCGTCGGACGCTTCGTCCCCAGAACCGAGCGCGAGTAAGCGTCGCCCATGATAGCAAACTGCACAAGGTGCTGCGGCTTACACTCACTGTTCGCGCCCACGTCCAAAAGCATCGTCGGGCGGCCCGACTTCGACGGGAGCAGAGCCGCGAGCGCGGGCCGGTCAACGCCGTGCAGCATCCCGATGACCATCTTCGCCGTCGCCATCGCCGCGCCGGTGTTGCCGGCAGAGACGAAGCCGTCGGCCTCGCCCTCGGCGACGAGACGCGCGCCGACACGCATCGAGCTTTTGCGCTTGCGCCGCACGGCGTTCGCGACCGCCTCGTCCATGCGGATGAACTCGGGGGCCTCGACGAACTCGACGCCCTTGTCGCCGTCCCTGCGCCAGCCGCAGCGGCGGAGTTCGGGGACGACGATTTCGGACGGGCCGACGAGAATCACGCCGACGCCGAAGTCGCGCGTCGCGGCGAGCGCCCCGTCAATCTCCGGGTGCGGCGCGCGGTCGCTGCCCATCGCGTCAACGACGACTTTGCCGGTCAGCCTCGTCTGTCTCATCAAAGACCCAAGCGCCCGCGCGCCCCGCCGCGAGTCCGCGCCGCGTTGCCGCCGCGACATCACGCATGTCGAGATGATTTTTCAAACGTCAGGAACCGCCGTCTGGCCTTACGCTTCCTGCTCGACCTTCAGGACCTCGCGCCCGTTGTAGTAGCCGCACTTCGGGCAGACGCGGTGCGGCATGCGAGGCTCCTGACAGTTCGGGCACGAGACGGTCTGCGGCGCGCGCAGGGCGTCGTGTGCGCGGCGCTGGCGCGTGCGCGACTTTGAATGGCGTCGTTTCGGATTAGGCATTTTAAACTCCTTCGTAAATCGTAAACGTTAATCTTAAACCGTGCGTGACTCGTCGCCATCTCGATGTAAATCGCAAGCGAGGCAAGCTGCCTCGCGCCTTCACGACTTACGGCTCACGGCTCTTATTCCAGTCCGCAAGGGCAGACCAGCGCGGGTCAACCTCGCCCTTCTCGCAAGAGCACGCGCCCGCGTTCAAATCGGCCCCGCACTCCGGGCACAAGCCTTTGCAGTCCTCGCGGCAGAGACGGCGCGAAGGGAGAGCGAGGAGGATTTGTTCGCGAACCAGCTCGTCCAAATCAACCGCGCCGCCCTCGAAAGTCGCGAGTCCCATGTCCTCGCTCAGCAGCTCGACGTTCTCGGTCTCGCCCGCGGCCTTCTCCCGCGGGATGAACGCCGTGTCGAACTCGACTTCGAGCGGGACGCGGACTGCCGCGACGCAGCGGTCGCAACCGACCTCGACCTCGGCGCTGATCCTGCCGCGCAAGCTGACCTCGTCGCCCTTACGCCGGGCGCTCCCCTCGACCTTCGCGCCGGAGACGAGCCGCGCGCCCTCCTCGTCAAGCTCGACCTCGCCGGGCGTGTAAGTTTTGGCGAAAGGCCGCCCCGCGCCCGTCAGATTTTCAACCTCGATCCGCATCGCCTGGAACCCCTTGTCGCTTGCGGTGCCCTCGCGCGGCCTGGGCACAAAAGCTGCAATTATAACGGCCAGAACGAAAGTGTCAACGCGGCGCGGCGTACCGGAGCGCGTCTTCGCGAAGAGCCGCCGCGAGCCTCGCGTCGCCGCCCGTCATGAGCTTCGGCCCTCTCCTGCCTTTCGCGCCGAAGAGCGAAGGCTCGACGGCCTCCGCAACGTCTTCTTCCTCGCCCTCTTTCACCGCGTCGCACGGCTCGCCCTCGCCCAAAGCGCGGGCGGTTTTGAGCGACTGTTCGGCCTGCTCGTCCTCTCCGAGCCTCCGCTGAACGAAGCTGAGAAGTTGGAATGCTTCGACGTAATTCGGGTCGAGTTTGACGGCCCTCTTCAGATACCTTTGCGCCGTGCGGTCGCGGCCCAGTTGGTAGTTGGCGAAGCCGAGCAGGTAGTGCGCCTCCGGGCACGGACGGGCCGCGAGCGCCCGCTTGAACTGCTCGACCGCCGCGGCCCAGTTCCCTTCGGCGGCGGCGAGCCGACCGAGCGCGCAGTGGGCCGCGAACGAGGGGCCGCCGCGGTTGACGGCTTCGTAGAGAAGCTCGCGTGCGCGCGCCGAGTCGCCCTCGTCGCCGGCGGCGATGCCGAGCAGCAGACGAAGGCGCGTGTTTTCCGGCTGGACTTCAAATGCGCGCGAGAGGTAGTCGCGGGCGAGCGACATCCTCGCGTCGCCGAAGAAGTGCTCGCCGAGGAAGATGTTGAGCGGCGCGTTCTCCTTCGCCAACGCTGCCGCGCGCTCAAGCTCGCGCGCGCCGCTGACCGTTTTATTGTCGGCGAAGCGCGCGAAGCCTTCGCGGACAAGCTCCGTGAAAAGCTCGCGCTCGCCGCCCTTGTATTCGGCGATCACGCTCTCGCACAGCTCACGCTGCCGAGCTTTAATGTCAATCGCCGCGGCCTCGCCGTGGTAGCGCTCGCGCCAGAGGTCGTGAAGCCTCTGGCGGTTGACGACGCCGGACTCGGTCAGCACGGCGACGAGCGTGTCGAGCAGCACGTGGTCGAAGTAGGCCGAGCGCGACTGCTTGAGCATCAACTCCGCCATCCGTTCGAGCTTGTCAATGAGGCGCGAGATGTTGTTCTCAATCGAGGTGCAGCGCTCCAGCAGGTGCTCCTCCATCCCCGTCTGCGCCGACCGGCCCTCGAAGCGCGACGCCGTCGGCTCGAACAAAAGCATCAGACGCGTGCCGCAGCGCGAGCAAAGCTCCTCGCCGAGTTCGTTGGCAGTCCTGCACCGCTGGCAGAAGATTTTTCCCCGGACGTTCGCCATCGCAAATTTCAGTATTCGTAGAATCCACGGCCCGACTTGCGACCGAGCCAGCCGGCGTCAACGTATTTTTTGAGCAGCGGGCACGGCCTGTACTTCGGGTCGCCCAATTCCGTGTGCATCACGTTCAGGATCGCGAGGCACACGTCGAGTCCGATGAAGTCGGCGAGCGTGAGCGGCCCCATCGGGTGATTCATGCCGAGCTTCATGATGCCGTCAATTGACTCGCGCGTGGCGACGCCTTCGTAGAGCGCGAAGATTGCTTCATTAATCATCGGCATCAGCACGCGGTTCGAGACGAAGCCCGGCGAGTCGTTGCATTCGAGCGCGGTCTTGCCCATCCGTTCCGATAGCTCGCGCGTGCGCGCCCAAGTCTCGTCCGAAGTCGCGATGCCGCGGATGACTTCGACCAGCTTCATCACGGGCACGGGATTCATGAAGTGCATCCCGATGACTTTGTCTGGCCGAGAGGTCGCCGCGCCGAGTTTCGTGATGGAGATCGAAGAAGTGTTCGACGCGAGTATCGCGTCCTTTCGCGCGATCTCGTCGAGCAGGACGAAAAGCTCGCGCTTGGCTTCGAGGTTTTCGGTGATGGCCTCGATGACGAAGCTCGCGCCGGACAAGTCTTCGAGCGCGGTCGTCGTCCCGATGCGGCTGATGATGGCGTCCTTCTCTTCCGCCTTCAGCCGCTCCTTGTCAACGTCGCGCTGGAGGCTTCGGTCAATCGCCTTCATCCCGCGTTCGAGGAATTCGTCCTTAACGTCGCGCATGACAACGTCGTAGCCCGCGCGCGCCGCGACCTGCGCGATGCCGTTGCCCATCGTTCCCGCGCCGACGACTCCGATAATCTCAGCCACGAATAAAGTCTCCGTCCGAAAAATTCTAGCCGCGCCAGTCGGGCGGCTGCGGCGGCACGTAATCCCTGCTTCGTTTCTCGTCCGCCGTCCGCCTCGCGTCCCAGTCGTATGCGTTCGCGCTCGGCAGCGAGCCGCGCCAGTCCGAGGGTTGCGTGTAATCGCCGGCTCGGTAGAAGCGCTCGCCGTCGGTGAACATGAACCAGAAAGTATAGACGCAGAGCGCCGTCCCGAATGGGAAGCTGAGCGCGGTCAGGCACGCCGAGACTATCCCTGCGACGCGCGCCCAACTCTTCCGCTTCAACATCGCGTAGCCCGCGACCAGAGGCGGGATGCCCAGCAACACTGCGAGCGCGAGGAAGAAGAGGCCGAACGCGCCGAAGAGGAGGCCCAGACCGGGCGGCGCGTGCGGGTCGCTGCCGATGATGCCGACGAACGCGAGGAAGAAAGGCACGAGGATGAGCATCGTCAGCGCGTTGAAGCCGCCCCAGATGAGGTGCATGATGCCGATCACTTTGTTGTGGTCTTGCGGTGTCATCCGTGTCTGCTTCCCTTCGCCGGGTTACCGCTCGACGGCCATCGCGACGGCGTTGCCGCCGCCGAGGCAGAGCGCCGCGAGTCCGCGGCGGGCGTTGCGGCGCTTCATCTCGTAGAGCATCGTCGTCAGCAGACGCGACCCCGACTGCCCGATGGCGTGGCCGAGCGCGACCGCGCCGCCGTTGACGTTCACACGTTCGGGGTCGAGTCCGAGTTCGCGGATGATGGCGACGGCCTGAACCGCGAACGCCTCGTTCAACTCGATCAGGTCAACCTCGCTCAGAGACCACCCGGCCTTTCGCAGAACTTTCTTGATCGCCTCGACGGGAGCCATCATCACGAGTTCCGGCTCGATGCCCGAAGTCGCCTGCGCGGCGATGCGCGCCAACGGCTCGACTCCAAGCTCGCGCGCGCGCTCAAACGAGGTGACGACGACAGCCGACGCGCCGTCGTTGACTCCCGGCGCGTTGCCCGCCGTGACCGTGCCCGACTCTTTGAACGCCGGACGGAGTTTCGACAGCGCCTCCATCGAAGTGTCTTCGCGCACCGACTCGTCCGTGTCGAAGATTATGGCCGCGCCCTTCCTCTGCGGAATCTCGACGGGCAGGATTTCGTCTCTGAACTTCCCGGCCTTGATTGCCGCGGCAGCCTTGCGATGAGAGTTGAGCGCGTACTCGTCCTGCTCGGCGCGCGTAACATTGTAGCGCTCGGCGACGACCTCGCCCGTGTTGCCCATGTGATAGTTCTCGAACGCGCACCAGAGGCCGTCGTGAATCATCGAGTCCAGAAGCACGCCGTTGCCCATTCGATACCCTTCGCGCGCCTTCGTCAGAAGATAGGGCGCGTTCGACATTGACTCCATGCCGCCCGCGACGACAATCTCCGAGTCTCCGAGCTGCACGCCCTGCGCGGCCATCATCACGGACTTCAAACCCGAACCGCAGACCTTGTTGACCGTCACGGCAGAGACGCCGAACGGGATGCCGCCGTGCAGCGCGGCCTGACGCGCGGGGTTCTGTCCTAGTCCGGCCTGGATGACGCAGCCCATGATGACCTCGTCAACGTCTTCGGGTCTGACGCCCGCGCGCCTGACCGTCTCGCGGACGACCATCGCGCCGAGCTGCGGCGCTGTGAAACCTTTGAGCGCGCCCTGAAACTTTCCCGTCGGCGTGCGGACGGCTGAGATGATGACGGCCTCTCTTCTCTCCGGCATTGCTTGTACCTCTTCCTCTCGGCGCGCGGCTCCGCGTTTGAATGCGCGCTGTTTTAGTTGAATGTTGATTATTCCAAGTTGCGATTATACGTTGGCATGAGGGGGTGTCAAGCAAGTGGAACTTCGCCGCGAGTGGTCAACTGTCCGGTCTTTGAAAGCATCAAGTCGTGATGCTAGACTTCCCACCGCAGTTCTCTTAAACCGAGCCGAGGAAGCTTCAGACGAACTCCGTAATTTCTCGATAAAATCCATGCAAGCTCTCATTCTCGCAGGCGGCAAGGGGACGCGACTCCGACCGCTCACCGTCTATACGCCGAAGCCGGTCGTCCCGATCTGCAACCGCCCGTTCCTCCTTTACCAGATTGACACGCTCCGCCGCGCAGGCATCACCGACATCACGCTCTCGCTCTCTTACCAGCCGTTCAAGATCGAGCAGCAGTTGGGCGACGGCTCGGAGTTCGGCGTCAAGATCAACTACACGGTCGAGCCGCAGCCGATGGGCACGGCGGGCGCGTACAAGTTCGCCGAAGATTTGATACGCGAGCCGACCGTCGTCTTCAACGGCGACATCGTCACAGACCTCGACCTCAAGCGCGTCATCCGCGAGCACAACGACCACAAGGCCACGGCGACAATCGTCCTCGCGCCCGTGGAAAATCCTTCGAGCTACGGCGTCGTCGAGACTGAAGAGGACGGGCACGTCCGACGCTTCCTCGAAAAGCCGAAGCCGGAAGAGACGAACTGCTGCAACATCAACGCCGGGACATACATTCTCGACCCGAAAGTTCTCGACTACGTCCCGGCGGGCGAGAACTACTCGTTCGAGTACGGGCTGTTCCCGGACCTTCTCAAGCGCGGCGAGAAGTTCTACGCGCACGTCCCCGCGGACGCCTACTGGATCGACATCGGCACGCCCGCGCGCTACCTGCAAGTCCACCACGACATGCTCGCCGGGCGCGTGCGCGGCATCAAGCTGAAAGACCGCCGCGGCGCGTTCGACTCCGCCACGCACGCCGAGATTGACGAGCTCTCGATGATCGCCGACGACTGCACCATTAAGCCCGGAGCGCAGGTCATCAACTCCGTTCTCGGCGAGGGCGTCCACGTCGAGGAGAAGGCGCGCATCGAGAACTCGGTCGTCTGGCCGCACACGCGCGTCGGCTCCGGCGCGCAGGTCGCGGGCGCGGTCGTCGGTCGCGGCTGCCACGTCGGGCGCTCGGCGTCGGTCGGCGCGGGCGCGGTGCTGGGAGACAAAACGAACCTCACGGACTACACGCAGACCGGGGGCGCGATGTAAACTCATGTCGCCGCCCGTGCAGCGCCTGGGCGACTCGAATAACGCTTGCAAGTTCTCTTTTCCATCAGGCCCGTGTCGGGTAAGGCTGGGCCATAACGCAGTCTGCCAGCGGGAGTCCGCGGTCTCTCCTCGCGCTATGACAACACCAGGCAATAACATCATGCGCGTCTGCTGGGCGCGGCCCGACATCGGCGCTGAGGACTTCTTCGCCCTTCGTGAGAGCTTCGAATCGAACTGGATTTCACAAGGGCCGAAGGTTGTCGAGTTCGAAAGCCAGATAGCCTCGCTCTCGCGCCGCGAATACTGTGTGGCGGTCAACTCCGGCACCTCCGCGCTTCTGGCACTCATGACAGCTCTCAACGTCCCGTTGGGGGCCGAGGTCGTCATCCCCGCGATGTCGTTCATCGCGGTTCCCTATGCCGTCAGCGCGGTCGGCGCGACCCCGGTGCTCGCGGATGTTGACGGCGAGGCGGGGACGATCACCCACGAGACCGTCCTGCCCTGCATTTCGGCCCGCACCTCAGTCGTCATCGGCATAGATTATTCCGGCTTCGCGAACGACTGGGAGCGCGTCGCCTCACTCTGCCGCGAGCGCGGTGTCGCGTTCGTCGTTGACTCTGCGTCTTCCTTCCTCGCGACCCGCGACGGTAGGCCCGCCGGCTCCTACGGCGACGCCGCGGTCTTCAGCTTCCACGCCGCCAAGCCTTTCACGACGGGCGAAGGTGGCGCGGTCGTGACCGACGACCGGGGACTCGCGTCGAGGCTTGAGAGGGTTAGAAACTACGGCGAGGCACTCGACAGGAAATACCTGTACGAACTGCCCGGCGGGAATTACCGGATGACCGATCTGGCGGCCTCGGTGGGACTGTCGCAGCTACGGCGGGCCGACGGGATTCTGGAACGCCGGCGGCGGGTCGTTGACGAATACCTCCGGCACGCGACCGCAGGCGGGTTGGCGTTGAGGTCCTACCGAGACGATGGCGCCAAGACGAGCGGGTTCACCTTCACCATCCTGTGCGAGCAGCGAGATCGGGTGGCGCTCGGACTCGCGGCGCGCGGCATCGAGACGCGCTCCATGTGGCCGCTGTGCGTTGACGAGCAACCGGTGTACGGCGGTTTGCCCTGTAAAGTAGTTGGCGAAATCACGCAGGCGCGCTCCTTCTCCCGCAGGTGTCTTTCGCTGCCGGTGCATTCCGGCGTCGGCGAGGCAGAAATCAGTTACATCGTAGAAACCCTCGGAGAGCTTCTGAGCACACCTACGTGCTGACGGCTCCGCAGCACGACGCTTATGCGGAGCCGGGGCGCGGGCTACTTATCACTATCCTGAGAGACGGTCGAGATCGCCATGACTCATCTCGGAGTTATCCCTGCCTTCTGTCAATACTGCGGCGGCAGTTCTTTTTCCCCTTGTGCCGCCGACTCGGCCTACACGTGCGCGGACTGCGGCAGGGTAACTTATTTAAACTCGAAGCCGTCAGCCTGCGCCGTGATCGTCCGTGACGGGATGGTGCTGCTGGTCAGCGACGCCGCCACAGACCCTCCCTCGTGGGACTTGCCCGGCGGCTTTCTCCTCTACGGCGAACCCCCCGAAGAAGGACTGAGGCGCGAAATTAAGGAAGAGTTAAACGCTGATATATCCGTCGGCGAGATTCTAGCGGCGAAGGTTGATATTTATGGTAGTGAATCGTGCTACACTCTAAACCTGTTCTACAGGGCGGAACTTCTCTCGGAGGACATCCGGGCGGGGGCCGAGATAAAAGCTCACGGCTGGTTCGAGGTAATGCGCCTGCCCGAACTTAAATATCGTAGCACCAGCGAAATTCTTACAAATCAAACTCTGCTCGAAAGGAAATGAGTCCCGATGCGAGGGAAGAAGGAGAAATCAGTCAACAGTCTCGCGAAAGATTTTTTCGGCTTCGGTCGCTCGCACACCCCAATCACAATCGTCCTGCCCAGCTTTGAGAAGGAACGTATTTCCAACCTAGTCTGCGCCAACTACCCCCGCTACAACTACGAAGTCTCGCCGGACGATGTCATCTCAAGTCTTCGCATCTACTGCCTCTTGAGTCAATCTTACCCTAACAGAGTGCAGATGAACTTCGACCGGGAGTTTACGTTAAGGCCGGAGCACCACACTGTATTGATCGGTGGCCCGCCGACCAACACGTTTGTCGAGGACGCGACGCGGAATTGCCCCATCCATTTCAGCCCCGACGGCCCAGGACGACACCTCATCGGCCCCGATAAAAAATACAAGGTCGGGTTTTCTGACGGGTCGCTACAATCAATCGTTGAAGATTATTGTCTGATCTCCAAGCGCACCTACGGCACCAAGTCCGAATTCGTTATCGCCGGGCTGCGCGCCTATGGTCAAGTTCAAGCGTATAATTTTCTGGGCGACGCCAATTTTTATCGCCAGGCAGGCGGCGTCGCTAAGGTCGCCGACTTTCAGATTGTCGTGAAGGTCTCGGTGAAAGGCCCCGTCGCCACCGACTGGGAGATAGCCAAAGCCCTTGTCGTCGGAGAAGATTCTATGCCTCGGTATGATTTCGACGCCTTCCTCTGCCATTCGAGCCATGACGCCGCTTCGGTACAGGAAATAACAGCAAGACTCCGCGAGCGTGGTATCTCCGTTTGGCTCGACGCCGAGCAAATTCTGGTGGGTGATTCTGTGGTTGCGAAAATCCAAGATGGTTTACGCAGAAGCAAGTATCTGGTGACGTGCCTAAGCGTCCATCTAGACCAGTCCAACTGGTGCAGAGCTGAGTACGCGCCTATCCTGCACCGCGAATTCAGCGGCAACAACACGCGCGTCATACCGGTCGGCGTCGCCGATTACGCGGAAGATGACATACCGATCCTGCTCTCCGACAAAAGGCGCGTGGACGCGATGACTCCGCAAGGTTTTGAGGAGTTAGTCAAGAGGCTCAAGATGTAGGTGCGGGTTCTGGCGCGGCGGAAGAGACGAAACCGAATTCAACCAGGCGCTTGGCGGTCTCTTGCCACGAGTTGACTTGGACTGTTTCGAGCGGGCATGGGGTGTCGTGCGGCCAGTTCTCGGCGAACTCGCGGATGGGCGCGTCGTTGCCGCCCTCGAAGAGGGCGTCGCCGATGAAGATGAGGCGCTCGACCCCGGCTTCAAGGAGCGTCCGCACGGCGTAGGTCTTGTCGCGTTCGGTGACGCTGAAGTCGAAGGAGGTCTCGCCCCCGAGGACGATTGAGAGCCGGCGCTCGGAGATCAGGCGCGCCAACTCACCCCTCATGTGTTCCAGCATCCTCTGCCTGTAGCCGCGGGCGCGGTCGAACACGACGAAGTCGTTCCGGTTGCGGCGGTACTCCACGCTCTCGCGCTCGGCGCGACCGATAGGGCAGAAGTTGACCATCGCCCCCCTGCAAGTAATCGTCTCGCCCAACACCTTTAGCGGCGGCGCGAGGCGAAACTCGCCCCTCGCCAGAGTCCTTTCGAGCGTGTCAACGAGAAACCCGTAGTCCTCCTCGCCGAGATGCGCGCGCAGGTCAAAGGCGGTGACCACTTCGACGCTAAGCCCGCGCGAGTAGTCGCAGCGGTAGTGGACGCCTCCGAGGCTCAGAAAGGCGTCAAACTTCCCGCGGAAGCCATATTCAAAGAGTGGGGTAAAAAATTGATCTTGTAGAATCTCAAGGTGGCTGCCCGCGGCCACGTGAAACGGGACGGTCAGGCGCTTCAGCACGCCGGCCATTGACTCGTTGAGAGGTTGGCGGGGGGGCGTAAGCGTGTTGTCTATGTCCAGCAAGAGGGCCGTGTTCACGTTCGCGTTGCTCCTGGTCAATCTGTCG
Organism: Pyrinomonadaceae bacterium; assembly: GCA_035652995.1. Lineage (GTDB taxonomy): Bacteria > Acidobacteriota > Blastocatellia > Pyrinomonadales > Pyrinomonadaceae > QHXN01. The sequence continues at coordinate 10,411 of DASRCS010000165.1, read as the reverse complement.
GCACGGTCGGTAAGGCCAATGGCCTTTCATGCTTTAAAATAACAAAGCGGCACGACGTTATCAAAAGGCCAGGCTTCTCGCTAAGACTAAGAGCCATGCCCGAACTGCCTGAAGTCGAACTCGTCGCACGTGCGCTCGACCGCCTGTTGCGCGGACAGCGCATCACGTCGGCGAGACTCATTCGCGCCGGCCTCGCGCCGGACACGTCGCCGCGCACGTTCGCGCGCAACTTGCGCGGCGCGGCGGTCGAAAGCACCGGGCGGCGAGGCAAGTACATACTCCTCCGACTGGACAACGGTCTCGCCCTCCTCACGCACCTTCGCATGACCGGGCGCTTTCTGCTTCTCCCAGAATCGAAGCCGCTCCCCAGACACACGCACGCGCTCTTCCACCTCGACGACGGTCGCCGCCTCGCCTTCACAGACCAGCGCCACTTCGGTCTGATGAAACTCGCCCGCGCCTCCGAGCTTGAACAACTAAAAGAGCTGCGCGGCCTCGCGCCCGAACCATTCTCCGAAGAGTTCACGCCCGACTATCTCGCACGCGTTCTCTCCCGCTCGCGGCGCGCTCTCAAATCAGTCCTGCTCGACCAGACGAAGGTCACCGGCCTCGGCAACATCTACGCCTCGGAAGTCCTCTTCCTCGCGCGCACGAATCCTTCCGCCGTCGCCTCCGAACTCCCGCGCCGCCGCGCCGCGCGCCTCCACCGCGCCATCCTCGACGTGCTCGGCGAAGCAATCGCCCACGGCTCGACGATGAACGTTGACCCCGAAGACATCGACTCAAGCTACTTCGGCGGCGGCCATCAGGGACGCTGGCGCGTGTACGAACGCGAGGGCGAACCATGCCCGTCTTGCGCCGTCCCGATTCGACGCCTCACGCACGCCGGACGCTCGACATACTTCTGTCCACGGTGCCAAAGGCCATAGCATTCAAGTCATGCTTGATGAACTTGACAGACTCGCGCCTGCGGGCGTATAAGCGCGTTGACAAGACGTGGTGAGTTAAGGCGACTTGCGGCCACGTAAAACAAGCAGCTAAACAGCTCGGCGCTTCGAGGCGACCGCCAACTTCGACTGATGAAGTCCCGCGTTGTTTGGCGCGGGATATTTTTTTGAAGCTGTTAGCTATTAGCAATTGTCTTTCAGCTTTTCTCGCCGTCGAATGTTGGGCGTTGGAAGCGAAGGCAATGCGCGTAAGTCACAAAAGCTAAAAGCTAATAGCTAACAGCCAAAAGCTAATCATGCCTGACTTCAGAGAACTTTTGGAGAGCGATCACGTCACCGTCTTCGACGGCGCGATGGGGACGATGCTGTACACGAAGGGCGTCTATATCAACCGCTCTTATGACGAGCTGAACCTGACCGCGCCCGAACTCGTCCGCGCGCTGCACGAGGAGTACGTGCGCGCCGGGGCCGAGGTCATCGAGACCAACACGTTCACGGCGACCGCGCACAAGCTACAGCAGTACGGACTCGAAGGCCGCCTGCGCGACATCAACATCGCCGCCGCGAGGATCGCGCGGGAAGCCGCCGGAGGGAGATGCTTCGTGGCTGGCGCGGTCGGGCCGCTGGGCCTGCGGATAGAGCCTTACGGCCCGACCTCTTTCGACGAGGCGAAGGACTTGTTCAAAGAGCAGGTCGCCGCCCTGCTCGAAGGCGGCGTTGACCTCTTCGTCCTCGAAACCTTCTCCGACATCTCCGAAATCCGCGAGGCCATACGCGCCGTCCGAGAGCTTTCCGACCTGCCCGTCGTCGCGCAGATGACCATCTCGCTCGACGGCAACACTTCGTTCGGCACGACGCCCGAAGTCTTCACCTCGCGCCTCGAAGAGTGGGGCGCGGACGTGATCGGCCTCAACTGCGGCGTCGGCCCCGCGATTGTTCTGAACGCCGTCGAGAAGATGCGCGCCGTCACGTCACGCAAACTCTCCGCGCAGCCGAACGCGGGACTTCCGCGCGACGTGCAGGGCCGACAGTTCTACATGTGCTCGCCGGAGTACATGGCGAAGTACGCGAAGCGTCTGATTCAAGCCGGCGTGCGCTTCATCGGCGGCTGCTGCGGCACGACGCCCGCGCACATCAAGCTGATCTCGGACGCGGTGCGCCCGCTCTCGCCGCGCCACACCGGACGCACCGGCAAACTCACGCAGGCGGTTCGCGTCGAGGAACTGAAGGCGCAGTTGGCGGCGGAGGTCGCCGTCACGCCGCTCGAAGAGCGCTCGAACTGGGCGCGCATGATTGCAAGCGGCGAGTTCGTCACGACAGTCGAGGTTCTGCCGCCGAAGGGCTGCGACCCGGCGAAGACACTCGAAAGCATAAAGCTTCTGAAGGACGCCGGAGTTAACGCCGTCAACATCCCCGACGGCCCTCGCGCGCAGACGCGCATGGGCGCGCAGGCCACCGCCGTGCTCGTCGAGCGCGAGATCGGACTCGAAACAGTCCTCCACTACACCTGCCGCGACCGGAACCTTCTCGGCATGATGTCAGACCTCCTCGGCGCTGCGGCACTCGGGCTTCGCAACCTCCTCATCATCACCGGCGACCCGCCGAAGATGGGGCCGTACCCCGACGCGACCGCCGTCTTCGACATTGACTCCATCGGCCTGACCAACATGGTCAACAAGCTCAACCACGGACTCGACCTCGGCAACAACCCGACGGGCACGCCGACGAGTTTCTGCATCGGCGTCGGCGTCAACCCCGGCGCGGTCAACCTCGACGAAGAGATCAAGCGCTTCGAGTGGAAGGTCGAGGCCGGGGCGGAGTTCGCCATCACGCAGCCCGTCTTCGACATCGAGCAGTTGCGCGACTTCCTCAAACGAATCGAGCACGTCCGGCTGCCCGTCGTCGCCGGCATCTGGCCGCTCGTCTCCTACCGCAACGCAGAGTTCCTGCACAACGAAGTGCCGGGCGTCCGCGTGACGCCGCAGATCATGGAACGCATGCGCGTCGCCTCCGAGAAGGGCAAAGAGTTCGCGCGTGAAGAGGGCTTGCAAATCGCCCGCGAACTCCTCCTCGACGTTCGCGACTCGATTCAAGGCGTCCAGGTCTCCGCGCCCTTCAACAATGTCCGCTACGCCCTCGACGTGTTCGAGGCGCTGCCGGAATTCGCAAGTCGAAAACAGGCCGGGCCGTTCGCCACGGCCTGAGTTTTCCTTTGTGACCTCTGTGAAATCTTCTGTGACCTCTGTGGTTAAGTCGGTCTCACTTTAACCACAAAGAACACAAAGGATTTCACAGAGGTCGCAAAGTTTTTTCCTCGCCCGCCGAAAACTTTTCCTTGCCTTTCGCCCGCAAGTATGTAGAATGTCGCTCGCCGTTTTCATTCACCGAACAAGGGCGTCAAGCATTACCTCAAACCCCAGGGCTTTTTAATTCCGCGTCCCGTCTTTTCGGGCGTGCCGTCAAAGGTTGAGCAAGCGGTCAGCACTCAGGGTCGCAAGCAACCTCGCTCCGTTTAACCTCAGACCTCGACAGACAAAGGAGTACCGCCTTGGCCTCAACCGCAAGGAGACGTTTCGCCGTCGCCCTCATCATCGCTGCTGTTTTCTGCCTCCTCTTCAACGGCGCGCACTCGCAGACGGAAGCGCCGCGCCGCTTCACCCAAACGCCCGACGAGGCGCTCAATCTCAACCCGACTCTGAGCGGCGACGGCAAGCGCGTCGTCTTCGAGTCGAGCGCGGACGTAGCCTCGACGGGCACGCCCAACTCGTTCCGCGTCGTCGCAGCCGACACTTCCCCGGAGAGCTTTAAAGAACTCTCGCCCACGCGCGGCCCCGCGCCCGCGGTCTCGCAGGACGGCGCGCGCGTCGCCTTCGCGAGTGGCGGCGATCCCGTCGGGGAAAATCGCGACGGCAACTCCGAAATCTTCTTCCACGACGGCACACGCCTCCGGCAGTTGACGAAGACAACGCCGGACGACGCCGCGCAACGCACCTCTCAAGGCTGCTTCGCGCCCTCGATGTCCGACGACGGAAGTCTCATAGCCTTTGCTTCAAACCGCGACCTCGCGGGCGCGAACCCCGACCACAACTCAGAGATTTTTCTCTTCGACACTCGCACCGACTCCCTCACGCAGATAACTTCGAGCGCAGGCGACACAGGCGCGCGCGAGCCGAAGATGAGCGGCGACGGCTCGCGCATCGCATTCGTCAGAGACGACACGGCGGGCGACGCCGCCGCGAGCGACCTGTTGCTCTACTCTGCGGCGACGCACGAAACATCCGTCGCGGTCAGAAACGTCGCCGGACTTCAGTTGACATACGGTCGCGCCGCGAGCGACGACGGGCTGCGCTTTGTCTATTCGGCCCGCGAAGCAAAGGGCGCGGCGCAGGTCTTCATGCTCGACGGGCGCAACGGCTTCGTCGTCCGTCAAATCACGCAACTCAACTCGCGCGCGACGGACGTTCCGCCCGACGCGACGATCAGCGGCGACGGCAACCGCATCGCCTTCGCCACGCGCCGCAGCGTCGTCGGTGGCAACTCTGATTCGAGCGTCGAGCTTTACGTCTATGACATTCCCTCGGCGCGAATCATGCGCGTCACCGACGCGCCCGCCGCCGCGACCGCCGAAGTCGTCTCGTCGCTCGACGACGACGGCTCGCTCGTCGCCTTTAACTTCCCGCGCGCGCTCGTCGAGCCGAGCGTCGCGCCGGAACTCGCCAACAACTCCGAAATCTTCGTCGCCTCTCTCGCGCCGCGCGGCGCGTCCGACGCCTCTGTTCAGGTCTTCAACGCGGCGGTGCCGAACAAGAAGCCCGCGTCCGTCGCGCCCGACTCGATTGCGATTCTGACGGGCAAGAATCTCGCGCTCGCCCCTTCGCTCGCGGAGCGACGCGCCGACGGTTCCTTCCCGACCGGCCTTCAGAACGTGACCGTCAACGTCGGCGGTCGCGCGGCCCAAATCTTTTTCGTCTCGCCGACGCAGATCAATCTCCGCCTTCCGCCCGAACTCGCCGCCGGCAACAACGACGTTTCAGTCTTCAACCACGACGGCTTTGAAATCCGCGGCACGATCCCCGTCACGCAGTCCGCGCCCGGTGTCTTCACCGTCAACGCGAACGGCACGGGCGAGGCAATCGCTCTCGACAACAGAACGCTCGCGCCCGGCCCCTTCGACTCGACGGACGAGCGGGGCGAGCCGCGGCGGCTCATCATCTTCTGCACCGGACTCCGCGGCGCGACGAAAGTCGAAGCGACCGTCGCGGGTCGGGCCGTCAAGGTCGAGGCCGTAGTCCCCTCGCCCGACTTGCCGGGACTCGACCAACTACACATCGCTTTGCCTTCGAGCTTGAAAGGCGCGGGCGCGGCGACTCTCGTCGTGCGTGCGGACGGAATCGAAAGCAACAAGACGACGCTCACGCTCACCGGTGGCGGCGCTCCGCCGCGTCCAGCGCGAATCGAAATCACGCCCGCAGCCGCAACAATCCCCGTCGGCGGCGAGTTGAAGTTCATCGCCAAGGTGCTCGACTCGCTCGGCGACGAGATCGAAGGCGCTGCCGTCTCATTCTCTTCGAGTGACACAGGCGTCGCCGCAATCGGCAACGCCGCGACGGCTGTCGGAGTATCTGCTGGGCCGGCGACGATTACGGCGAGCGCTGGCGACGTTTCTGCGGAGGCGCAGTTGAACGTCGTCGCGCGCACGCTCGTCATCAACGAAGTTCTCGCAGACCCGCCCGACGGCGCGGCGGGCGACGCGAACCACGACGGCACGCGGAGCGGCAGCGACGACGAGTTCGTCGAGTTGGTCAACGGCTCCGGCGCGGCGCTCGACCCTTCCGGCTGGACGCTTCGCACTCGCGCGCTCAACTCCGCGAGCGAAAGTGTCAGACATAAATTTACCGCGGGAAGCACGCTCCCCGCGGGCGAGGCGCTCGTCCTTTTCGGCGGCGGCGACTTCCGTCCAGACGACCCCGTCTTCGGCGGCGCGATTGTCGGCAAAGCTTCGACCGGCTCGCTCTCGCTGACCAACGCCGGCCTGACGATTCTCGTCCGCGACGCGTCGGGCAACCTTGTCACGCAGTTTTCTTACGGGACGGGCGGCGACAACTTCGGCGGCGATTCGGTCAACCAGTCAATCTCGCGCTCGCCCGACATCGAAGGCGCGTTCGTGCGTCACACGGAAGCGAATCCGGCGCGCCGCTTCTCGCCCGGCGTGCGCGCCGACGGCTCATTCTTCCTCGAACGCGCGGGCCGACTCACGCGCGCGACGCTCACGCCCACGCAGCAGCAAACCGTCTTCGTCGGCGACACGACGCAACTCGCCGCGCGCGCCTTCGACCAGTTCGACCGGCAGATGAAAGGCGTCACGTTCAGTTTCACACCGGACGACGCGGGCATCGCGGTCGTTGATTCGACAAGCACCGACGCGGCGACGGGTGTTGTCAACGTCAACGTCCGCGCCGTCGGCGCGGGCACTACTCAACTGCGCGCGGAGGCGACGGACGGGCAAGTACAGGTCAGCGCCGATCCGGTTGAGATAACGGCCAAAGTGCGCCCGCCGAAGATTGCGCGCGTCGAGGTCACGCCTTCAACAAGCACACTCAACCGCGGCGCGACGACGCAACTCTCCGCGCGCGCCTTCGACGAGAACGACCGGCCCGTGCCCGGCGTGAGCTTCACGTGGGATTCGGACGCCGCGCCGGTCTTGACTGTTGACGCGGACGGACTCGCGAGCGCCGTCGGCATCGGAACGGCCAACGTCAGCGCGGCGGCTTCCGACAACAGGGGCGGCACGATTTCGGGCGGCGCTTCCTTGACGGCGCGCGTGCCGCTCGTCATCAACGAACTGCTCGCGGACGTTCCGCCCGACAACTCTTCGACGGCGGAAGTCGAAGGCGACTCGAACCGCGACGGAGTGCGAAACTCCGACGACGACGAGTTCGTCGAACTCTTCAACAACACGAGCGACCCCGTTGACATCTCAGGCGTGCAGATCGCCGACGCGACGACCAGCCGCTTCACCTTCCCCGCGCACACGACGCTCGAAGCGGGCCGCGCCGTGGTCGTCTTCGGCGGCGGCTCGACCGACGCGGACGACCCGAACTTCGGCGGCGCGCTGATCCTGAAGACGAGTTCGCTCAGCCTCAACGACACGGGCGACACCTTGACGGTCAAGCTCAAGCTCTCGGACAACACAGACGTCGTCATTGACTCGCTCGCCTACGGCGCGGGGACGAGCGCGACCGCGCCCAAAGACCAATCTCTGACGCGCGCGCCCGACGCCGAAGCCGGAACGACGGGCGGCGGATTCGCCGCGCACACGAGCGTCGCGTCCGCCACGGGCCGCGCCTATTCGCCCGGCACCCGCGCCGACGGCACGCCCTTCGGCTCGCCCGCGCTGACGAGAATCGAGGTCACGCCGAACTCTTCGACGCTCGACGCGCAGTCGCAGCAGGAGTTCAGCGCGCGCGCCTTCGTCCAGAACGGCGGCGGCGAGCAAGAGCTTCCGCGCGTCTCGTTCATTTGGTCTTCGAGCGACCCGAAGAAGGCGACGCTCTCGCCGACGAACGGACTGTTAAGCACCGCGACCGCGCTCGCCTCCGGCGCAGTCACAATCCGCGCACGCGCCGGCAACATCGAAGGCGACGCGATACTAAACATCAACCCGATTCCCACACCGACTCCTTCGCCCACGCCTTCACCCACCCCGACTCCTTCACCGACCTCGACACCCTCGCCGACGCCTTCGCCAACCCCAACACCTTCGCCGACCCCCGCGGCGACTCCGACGCCGTCGCCGAGTCCGACGCCCGTGCCTACGCCCATGCCGCTTGTCGTGATCAGTCAGGTTTACGGCGGGGGCGGAAACGCGGGCGCGCCTTTGAAAAATGACTTCGTCGAGTTATTCAACCGCGGCGAGACGAGCGCGGATTTGACGGGCTGGTCTGTCCAATACGCTTCCGCCGCGGGGGCGACCTGGTCGGTCACGAACCTTCCGGCAGTCACGCTCGCGCCGGGCGAGTATCTGCTCGTCGAAGAGTCGGCGGGCGCGGGCTGCTCCGGCTCGCCCTGCGGACAGGACTTGCCGATGGCGGACGCGACCGGCGACGTTTCTTTGAGCGCGAGCGCGGGCAAGGTCGCGCTCGTCGCGAGCGCCGTCGCGTTGAGCGGTGCCTGTCCGAGCGACGCGCAGGTCGTTGACTTCGTCGGCTACGGCACAAGCGCGAACTGTTTTGAAGGCTCCGCGCCCGCGCCCGCGGCGAGCAACACGGCCTCCGCCCAGAGACAGAACGACGGCTGCTCAGACTCCGGCGACAACGCCGCGGATTTTCATTCAGCCGCGCCCGCGCCACGCAACAGCGCGTCTCCCTTCAACTCTTGCGTCGTTAGCCCGACTCCCACTCCGACGCCAACTCCGTCGCCGTCGCCCACTCCCGAACCGACGGTCACACCAACGCCTTCGCCGACAGTCACGCCGACTCCAACACCTTCGCCGACGGCGACACCAACGCCAACTCCCAGTCCGACTCCGATTCCAACTCCGACGCCTTCGCCAACACCGAGTCCGTCGCCGACACCCAGCCCTTCTCCGACGCCGGAACCGACGCCGAACCCGCTCGTCGTCATCAGCCAGATTTACGGCGGGGGCGGCAACAGCGGCTCGATTTACAAAAATGATTTCATCGAGCTTTTCAATCGGGGCGATGTGCCCGTTGATTTGAGTGGGTGGTCTGTGCAGTACGCGTCCGCGGGCGGCACTTCTTGGCAGGCGACGAACCTTTCCGGCGTGCTGCTGCCCGGCGAATATTACCTCGTGCAGGAGGCGCAAGGTTCGGGCGGCACGACGGGCCTGCCCGCACCCGACGCCACCGGCTCGATCAACCTCAGCGCGACGGCTGGCAAGGTCGCGCTCGTCAACACGACGACCGCGCTCGACGGAAACGGCTGTCCGTTCGGGGCCGCGGTCGTTGACTTCGTCGGCTTCGGCTCGGAGAAGACTTGCTTCGAGGGAGCGGGGGTCTCACACGCCCCTTCAAACACGAACGCGATCCTCCGCAACGGAAACGGCTGCGACGACAGCAACGACAACTCTTCCGACTTCGCCGCCTCCGCGCCTGACCCACGCAACAGCGCTTCGCCATTCAACTCCTGCTCCGCAACGCCGACGCCGACACCCACACCTACGCCAACTCCTTCGCCGTCTCCTACACCAACACCCACGCCTAGTCCCACACCGACGCCCTCGCCTTCTCCAACCCCGTCGCCGAGTCCGACACCGACTGCAACCCCTACGCCTTCTCCAACGGCGACTCCTACTCCGACACCCTCGCCGAGTCCGACGCCGTCACCGAGTCCAAGTCCGAGTCCTTCGCCGACGCCTTCGCCATCGCCGACGCCGGCAGCGGGTATCGTCATCAGTCAGGTTTACGGCGGGGGCGGCGCGACGACAGGCTCGCCGACCTACAAGAACGACTTTATCGAACTCTTCAACAGCGGGTCTTCGACCATCAACGTCTCCGGTTGGTCGGTTCAATACGCCTCCGCGTCGGGCACGGGCGCTTGGTCTGTGACGGCTGTCTGTCCCGCGGGGCCTTGCAACGTCGCGCCCGGCCATTACTTCCTCGTTCAGGAAGGGACTGCAACCGGCGCGCTCGGCGATACTCTGCCGACGCCCGACGCGAGCGGCAACATCGCGATGGCGGCGGGCAGCGGCAAGGTCGCGCTCGTCGCCAACACGACGGCGCTGAATGGAATGTGCCCGGCGAGCGACGCGCTCTCTGACCTCGTCGGCTACGGCACCGCCAACTGTTCGGAGACGAGTCCGGCCCACTCGCTCGACAGCACGCACGCCGCCTTGAGAAACGGCGAGGGCTGCGACGACACGGGCAACAACGCAGCCGACTTCACGTCCGGCCAGCCGAACGCGCGCAACGGCAGCACGCCCGCGCACGTCTGCGGCTCGTCTTCTCAATTCGGCGGATGGTCGCACGGCTGGAAGGAATCGGCGCACGTTGCTCCGCCGACGGAAGCGGGCGCGAGGTTCTTCAAAACAGAATCGGGAGCAGGCATCTTCAATTTTGAAGAGCCGCCCCCGCTCCTGTCCGTCTCCGATTTGTTTGAACGCTTCTCTTTTTCCGACCGGCTCGACCGGCTCAGCGAACGACGCCCGCGACCGGACTCGACGCGCTCGCGTACAGACGCCTCGGCATCCTGCCCGCGAGAAAAGCAAGCCGGCCCGCCTCGACCGCGAGGCGCATCGCCGTAGCCATCCGCTCTGAATCCTCAGCCTCGGCAATCGCCGTGTTCATCAAGACCGCGTCCACGCCGAGTTCCATCGCGATGGCCGCGTCGCTCGCGGTGCCGACGCCCGCGTCGACGATCACCGGGATCTTCGCGTGCTCGAGGATGATCGAGAGATTGTGCGGGTTGCGAATCCCGAGGCCCGATCCTACCGGCGCGGCGAGCGG
>DASRCS010000164.1:0-19805 GCA_035652995.1 Pyrinomonadaceae bacterium | reverse complement strand
TGCTCCGTCAGTCTGAAGTTGAAGGATAGAGACGATGCAACTTGCGCCGTGCATCTTCAGTCGTAAAGCGCCACTCGATCTTGGCGCTGGCGGCGTTGCGCTGCTCCTCCAACTTCTTGGTTTCCCGCTTGAGCGTCTCCTCGTCCGGGATGCGTCTGTCCAGACATTGCCGGCTGAAGACGCTCAACTCGATCTCGGCGATGTTCAACCAACTGCCGTGCTTCGGCGTGTAGTGGAACTCCAACTTCTTCGCGATGCGCCGCGCCTCCGCGGGCGCGAACGTCTCGTAGAGCGAGGCCGCGCGGTGCGTGTTCAAGTTGTCGAGCACGACCCGAATGACTTCCGCCTCCGGGTAGGCTTCATCGACCAGCCACTTCATCTGACGGGCGAAGTCTCGCATCGTCCGCTGAATGGTCACCTCGACATGCCGGTAGCCCCGCAGCGGCTCACAAAACAGGAAGAGGTCACGCACCCCGTTGCGGCGGTACTCGTAGTCATAACGCTCTGCCCTTCCGGCCCTGGCCGGCAACCCGGTGCGCGTCTCGGCGATCAACTGCTTGCTCGTTTCATCGAAGCCGACCACTGGGCGCTTCTCGTCGTAAGGCTCGGCGTAGAGGTCGAGCACGTCCTCCATCGCCGCGACGAACTCCGAGTTGACCTCGCCGATACACCACTGCCTCTTCAGCCACGGCTTGAGTTCGTTTTTTTCAGCACTTGGCGGACGGTCTCCCGCGCGATAGACGGGGCGAAGCCCAACTCGACGACTTTGTCGGCCAGTAGCCGCAGCGTCCAGCGGGCTCGGCCCCCGGGCGGCGTGCTGCACGCGACGGCGACTAGACGCGCTTCCTGCTTGCCGGTCAACTTGCGCGCCTGCCCCCGCCGGGGGCGCTCGTTGAGGCAACCCAAGCCTTCCTCGACGAACCGCCTGCGGGTACGCTCGACGGTGGCGAAGGCCGTCTTGAGAGCCGCGACGATTTGCTCGTCGGTCGAGCCGTCTGCGGCCAGCAGCAGGATGCGAGCGCGCGTGACCTTGCGCGACGAGTGCTTACCGCGGCGCACGAGTTGGCGCAACTCTTCGCGCTCTTCGGCTGATAAATCGACGAAGTACTTTTTTCTGGGCATAGCCGATCAATCTCCGTTCTCGGTCAGTGGCCGGACTATACCTGTTCAAAGAGCTAATCCTCAAAACTAAACTGACGGAGTACTAAGAGTAAAACAAACTATGGCGCGACGAACGTCCGCCAGCGCGCACGAAAATTCGCGCCGCGCCCCGTCAAAAACACGCGAGAGCCGCATCCTGCGTCCACGCGCCTGCGATTCCACGAGACGACAATCTCAACCGCCGTGCGGCGACGCGACCTCGCTCCGTCGGGACACGTTCCCGCGCCGTAGAAGCGCGTTTTCACCTTGTAGAAGCGCGTTTTCATACCGTAGAAGTGCAATTTCACGTCGTAGTAATTCAATCTGACGTTGTAGTAAAGCGATTTCACTCCGTAGAAGCTCAATCTCACGGCGTGGTTGTGCGTTTTCACTCCGTAGAAGTGCGATCTCACGCTGTAGAAGAGCGTTTTCACGTTGTAGAAATGCGATTACGCGTCGTAGTCATGTGTTTCACTCCGTAGTAATCCGTTTTCAGCGCGTACAAGCCCGAATGAAATCCACGTCCTTCTGGCCTTCCGTAAAGTTACCTGACTTGAAGAGACGAAAACCTGAGAGCCGGGGACGAGAATGTTAAAGCGGAGAGTTTTCATCACGGGCGGGACGGGTTACGTGGGGCGCGCGCTCGTCGAAAAACTTTTGGGGCGCGGGCACGAGGTTCGCGCGCTCGTGCGGCGCGGGTCGGAGGGGAAGTTGGCGGCGGGCGCGGAGGCGGTCACGGGCGACCCGCTCGACGAGTCGAGTTTCGCCGGACGGGTCGCGCCTTCCGACACGTTCGTGCAACTCGTCGGCGTCGCGCATCCTTCGCCCGCGAAGGCGAAGGAGTTTCGCGAGATTGATCTCGTGTCGGGCCGCGCGTCGGTCGGCGCGGCGCGCGCGGCTGGCGTCCGACACTTCGTCTATGTGAGCGTGGCGCAGCCCGCGCCCGTGATGCGAGACTATCAGGCCGTGCGCGCGGAGGTCGAAGCGATACTGCGCGAGTCGGGCTTGCCCGCGACCATCCTGCGACCGTGGTACGTGCTCGGCCCCGGCCACCGCTGGCCTTACGCGCTCATTCCGTTCTACTGGGTCATGGAGCGCCTGCCGTCGAAGCGCGAGACGGCGCTCCGGCTCGGCCTCGTCACGCGCGAGCAGATGATTGCCGCGCTCGTCCGCGCCGTCGAAGAGCCTTCAAACGACTTCCGCGTCGTCAACGTCCCGGAGATTAAAGCGATGAACGCGGCACGATGAGGCGGGAAGGGTTCTGGGTTTTGGATGCCGGGTTCTGGTTTGTCTTCACCGGCACCTTGAGCTTTGCACCCGACACCCGCCTTCAACTCATCGTTCGTCGTGCGGTTTGCCCGTCTTTCGCCGCTCACAAACTCTTCTGTTATCCTGTCAATCCTGTCCACCACTGTTTCTAATTTTTCTGAGGTCGTGAGGACGAGCGAGGTGAAGGGCGCGACGGCGGGTGCGAGGCGGAGAGAGTTTGAAGCGTTGGTCGCTGAGGCGGCGGCGTGCGTGAAGTGTCCGGCGATGTGCGGGCGGAGCGCGGTGCTGAGCGGGAGGAACGGGCGCGTCGGGGCGCGCGTGATGTTCGTGGGCGAGGCTCCGGGCCGTCAGGGCGGCGACCGGACGCGCGTGCCTTTTTCGGGCGATCAGTCGGGGCGAAACTTCAGCCGCTACCTCGCCGCAATCGGACTCGCGCGCGCGGACATCTTCATCACTAACGCCGCGCTCTGCAACCCGCGCGGCGAGACGGGCGCGAACCGCAGGCCGACGCGGGGAGAGGTCGCGAACTGCTCGGAGTTTCTGCGAAGGCAGATCGAGGTCGTCAACGCTCCGGTCGTCGTCACGCTCGGAGCGGTCTCGCTTGAAGCGCTCCGGGCGGTCGAGTATCATCGCCTCACACTCAAAGAGAACGTCGGGCAGATAGTCGAGTGGCGCGGTCGCCTGCTCGTGCCGCTCTATCATCCGAGTCCGCAGGTTCTGGCCTCGCACCGGCGCGAGGCGGCGCAGTTGGAAGACTACAAGTCGGTCGCGCGCGCGATTAGTCTCGCCGCGACGCGGGCGAAGAGAAAGACGGCGGCGCGCGGAGTTTGAGAAGTCGGAGAGCGAGGGATTAGAGCCGGAGTTTCGGTGTCGGGAATGAGTGAAGCAGCCCAAGGCGGCGCGGTCGAGACGGTTTCGCCGCGACATTCAAAGCTCGAAACGACGCACGTCGGCGCGGGCGCTGGGTTGCGCGAGCAGGACGGGTGCGTCGTCGTCGCGAGCTTCGGCGACGCGCGTGCGGAGTACGAGGCCGTGCGCGACGGCGCGGGCGCGGGCCTGTTCGATCTCTCTTCGCGCGGGCGGGTTGAAGTTTCGGGCGTCGAGGCCGTGCAGTTCTTAAACGGCATGGTGACGAACGACGTTGCGCGGCTCGAAGACGGCGCGTGGATGCGCGCGGCGTTTCCGAATCCGCAGGGGCGACTCGTCGCCGCCGCTCGCGTGTTCAGACGAGGCGATGTTTTCACCTTCGACACAGAGGCGGCGACCTACAAGACGCTCCTGAAAAATCTCGAACGCTTCACGCTCGCCGGAGACTTCCGCGTGCGCGACCTGACGGACGAGACCGTGCTTCTGTCCGTTCAAGGCGCGCGCGCGGGTGATTTCGTTAAGGCTGTTCTCGGCGAGTCGGCGGCGACGGCTTCGCGCGGTCGCGTCTATTCGTTTAAGTTTCAGAGCGGCGAGGTCACGCTCGCGCGCGCGACGCACACGGCGGAAGACGGCTTCGACCTGTTCGTCGGCGCGGGCGACGCGGAAGCTTTGTGGGGTGCTTTAGTCGAGGCCGGCGCGCGGCCCGCGGGGTTCGACGCGCTCGAAGTCTTGAGGGTCGAGGCGGGCGTGCCGCGCTACGGCGTTGACGCGAGCGACGCGAACGTCGTGCTCGAAGTCGTTGACGAAGAGGAGGCAGTCAGCTACACGAAGGGCTGCTACGCGGGGCAGGAGATCATCGCGCGCATACACTGGCGCGGCCACGTCGCGAAGAAACTTGCGGGACTCGTCTTCGACCGCGACGCCGAGCCGCCCGCCGACGCGCGCGTCAAGTCGTGCGCCGAAGACCGGGAGGTCGGTCGCATCACCTCGACAGTTTTTTCGCCGCGCCTTCGCCGGCGGGTCGCGCTCGGACTCGTCAAGTACGACTTCCTCGCGCCGGGCACGGAAGTAAAAATCTTCGGCGGCGACGCGGAAGTCTGGGCCGCTCACGTCGCACAACTCCCGCTCGTCCGCGGCAGTTGGTACGCGAACGAAGGAAGCGAGAGCGCGGGCGGGGAGTCGGCGGGATGAGCGACGAAGGCGGGGCGCAGACGCATGAGGGAGTGAACTCGCTTGAAGAGTCGAGTTCACAAGAAGGGACGGCTTCGCACGGAGCGGCGGCGGAGCGCCCGAAGAGTCTCGCATACGATCAGGCGCGTCTGGCCTACACGATCATTCAGGCGCTCCTGGAACACACGCGCGTCACGCAAGACCTCGTCGCGCTGATGGCGCAGGCGCTCGGCGAGGAGGTGCAGGAGGCTCTGGTCAACACGCCGCACTGGGCCGCCTACATGGACAGCCGCCGCGTGTTGGAGCGCACGCGCGAGGACGTTGAGAAGTTCGCCGCGGAGTGGACGCGCCTCGCCGAAGAGCTTGAGCCGCCTTCTTCATAAAAATTCGCCGTCAACATACACACGGAGGCCGCGCGTGAATAATCGCGCGGCCTCCGTCTTTGAAGTCTCGACCTAGAGCGGTTTGCGTAACCGTTTTGCCGGGAGCGCGGTAAACTCAACCGCACGGCGCTCTGAGCCGCCGGCTCAATCTTCTTCGTCGTGGCGAGTGGGCGCGTCGGCGTGCGGGACGAAGCAGCGGCGGCAGCGGGCCTCGTATGCGTCGGATGCGCCGACGACGACCTGGCCCTCGACTTGGACGGTGCGCTGCGAGTAGTTGGCGGGCTGGCCGCAGCGGACGCAGATGGCGTGCGTCTTCGTGATGTACTCGGCGACGGCGAGGAGTTGCGGCATCGGCCCGAAAGGCTTGCCCGTGTAGTCCTGGTCGAGTCCGGCGACGATGACACGCAGGCCGCGCCCGGCGAGCGTGTTCACGACATCCACGATGTCGTTGTCGAAGAACTGCCCCTCGTCAATGCCGACGACGTGCGTGTCCGGCTCGACCTGCGCGAGAATCTCGGCGGCGGTGCGCGCGACGCGCGACTCGTGGCGCATCTCGGAGTGCGAGACGATGTGGTCGCGCGAGTAGCGCACGTCAATCTCCGGCTTGAAGACCTGAACCTTGAGGCGCGCGATCTTCGCCCGCCGCAGCCGCCGTATCAACTCTTCGGACTTGCCCGAAAACATCGAGCCGGCGATGACCTCGACCCAACCCGTCCCCGTGTTCCCGACTTTAATAAGGTGCTCGTCGTTTCCTTCTGCCGTGAGTCTTTCCATTCTTCTATAACTAACCTTTCGATAAGCTCCTTTTAAGATTCATTTGTAAACCCGCGCGTTGTAGAACGGCGCGAAGGCGGCGACGAGCGCGGTCTCGAAGCTCATCGAGCGCGTGAGCAGGCCGCGCGAGAGCACGCCCCACGCGCCCTGACGGCTGCGAACGTCGCGCTCGCCCGCGATCTCGTCAATCACTTCGCCGAGTTCGCGCCCAGTGCCTTCGACGCGCGCGACGATTGAAGGCGGAACGGTGACGGCGGGCGCGTGGCCGAAGTAGCCGCGCACGGGGCCGGCGACGTAGGCCCAGCCGTGCAGGAACGTGTGGCGCGCGCCCTCGAAGGTGATCGAGTGGAAGCCGCCTTCGAGTCCGACGCAGAAGTCGGCGCGCGCGCCCTCGGATTGGAGGAGTTCGCGCACGGCCACGGCGCGCTCGAACGCGCCGCGCATCAGTTGCGTGTCGTTGAGCGGCATCCGCGGAATACTGATCTCGACCGTGCGCGCGACGAGTTCGGCGTTGCGCCAGCGCGGGTCGCGCTCGGCGATGCGGGCGCAGGCCGAGCGCAGGGCCATTATCTTCGCGGCGCGTGCCGAGCCGAGGGCGATGATCATCCGTCTTCACCTGCCGCGCTTCGCGGGCGGAGGGATTGTAAAAGGCAAAGGTTAAAAGTCAAAAGGCAAAAGCGAGGACATACGGAGCAGTCCCGCGTCCTCGCCTTTGCCTTCCGACTTTCGCGGCGCGTCGTTAGTCTTTGACTTTGTCGTCCGGCCTTTGCCTTCGGGTCAGTTCGACGGCGGCTGCGTCGAAGGCGGAGCGCCTTGCGGTCGCGCGCCGTCGGGGCGTTGTCCCTGTGGCAGGCTGCTGTTGGGCTTGGGCTGGCCGCGGTGACAGGTCGTGCAGTTGACCACGGGGTTGTCGGCGGCGATGGTCTTGATCTTCTTCAGGTCGTCGTTGATGCTCATGGTCATGCGATACATGTCGCGCGCGGTCTGCTTCGTCTCCTTGTCGTCCTTCGCCCACTCGCCGAAGACGTGGCAGTAGTCGCAGCGCACGCCGAGCGCACGACTGAAAGCGCTCATGATTGGGAGCACCCGTCCGGCGGGCACGCCCTTCAGGACTTGAATGTTGTTGAAGACCTGTTCGGCGGGCACGTTCTCCTTGCCCGCGACGCGCTTGTGGAGTTCGGCGAAGGCGGGGTTCTCTTGCTGCTGCCCCGCCTGCGGCGGCTGCGTGTTCGAGTTCGACTGCGCCCGTGCGTCGCGCGCGGCGTTCGCGGCGTGCGCGCCGAGCCACGCGGCTGCGACCGACACGAGGACGAGGAGTGCCGCCGCCGCGCGGAGGCGTGCGCTTGCGTGTTGGTTCATCCGTTTCGTCTCCTTCAGATTTCGTGCTTCCGTAAAAAGGGCCTCAAAGCGTGTGGGCAACTGAATGATGCATCGGCGTGCGGGAAAGTCAACAGGGCGGAAGTAAAAAGTCGAAGAGCGAAGACGAAAAAGAAAGGATGAAAGAAGAAGGCCGGGTGAAGCGAAGCCCCGTCAGGGGCGATAGAGTGTAGCCCACGGCCCAGCGCCGTGGGCTACACTCTGCCGCCGCTCCGTCGGCTCCAGTGACTTTTGCTTTTCAACTTTGGTCTTGCTGCTGGTCTTCGTAGAGCACGACCTCGCCCTTGACGATCATGTAGGGCAGGCGTCGCTCGGGAATCCAGGGGAAGCGGTCGGCGTAGTCTTTGTAGCGGTCGTTGGTGACGATGCGCGCGTCGAGCTGTTCGGCGAGTTGGATGATGAAGAAGTCTGCGTCCGTGCCGGCGGGCACCTGCCTGACCTGCTGCGAGGCGATGAGCGTTTCGAGCTGCGCCTGGTCGTCAATGTCGTACTTGAGGCTCGCGTCAACGAGGATGATGGCCTCGAAGCCGCGCTCCTCAAGCTCGCGCCGGACTTTCAGGAGGTTCGAGAGCTTGGGCCTGCCGCCCGCGCTCTTCTCCTCGTAGGCCACATTCGCGCCGTCAATGACGACAACCTCTCTTCGGTTCGTCATGCCTTTCGTCTCCCGCTCGTGTGAGTTCGCGTAAAGCCGACCGAAGTATAAGCCGGCGCGAGTGTCAAAGCGTTCACGACGACGCTTCAAGTTTTTCGCCCGGCGCGACCGCTCGTTCGTCCGAGGCGATTGCGGCGAAGTCTTCCGGGCCGGTCACGCAGACGCCGAGGTCGCGCAGCAGCCCGTCCTCGATGCCGTAAATCCAGCCGTGGACGGAAAGCTCCTGCCCGCGCTCCCAAGCCGCCTGCACGATGGTCGTGCGGCAGACGTTCAAGACCTGCTCGCGCGCGTTCAACTCGCACAGCAGCCGAAGCCGTGCGTTTTCGTCCGACACGCGCGCGAGGGCTTCGGCGTGCTTCTCGGCCACGTCCTGAACGTGCCGGAGCCAGTTGTCAATCAATCCGAGCCGCGCGTTCTCAAACGCCGCCTTCACGCCGCCGCAGCCGTAGTGTCCGCAGACGATGACGTGCTTGACCCGCAAAGCGTCCACGGCGAACTGCATCACCGAGAGGCAGTTCATGTCGGTGTGGACGACGACGTTCGCGATGTTGCGGTGGACGAACATGTCGCCGGGCGAGAGCGCGACGAGCTGCGTGGCGGGCACGCGGCTGTCGGAGCAGCCGATCCAGAGGTATTCGGGCGACTGCTGGCGCGCGAGCGTGCGGAAGAACTCCGGCTCGCGCTCGCTGATTCCCTCGGCCCAAGCGCGGTTGTTATCGAAGAGCCGCTTCAGTGTTTTCATCTTCGTTTTGCAGGCACGTTAGCACGCCGGAGCGGGAGTTCGCCAGTGAGCAGTGAGCGGTGAGCAGTGAGCAGTAGGCAATTGTGAGCAGCCAAACTTGAGCGTCTCAACGTCGTCTTCTTTGTCTGCTCACTGCTCACCGCTCACTGCTCACTTTCTTCCGCTTGACACGCGCGTGCGCGCTTGCTGTAATCGAACTCAAACAGTGTGTCACGCCGAAGAGAGAGTTAAGTCTCCCGCGAACAACGGAGGTGCAGCGAAGTGTCAGCGAGTGAACTCATCTACGACTGGAACCGCGTCGAGCCGACGTTCGACCGCCCCTCGCGCCGCATCAGCTTCGACGACGAGACGCTGCGCGACGGACTCCAGTCGCCTTCGGTTTGCGAGCCGTCCGTCGAAAAGAAGATCGAACTGCTTCACCTGATGGACGCGCTCCAGATTGACACCGCCGACATCGGGCTGCCCGGCGCGGGCGGCACGCACGCCGCGGGCGTCGAGCGCCTGGCGCGCGAGATCGTCGAGCAGAAACTAAAGATTCGCCCGAACTGCGCCGCGCGCACGCACCGGAACGACATCCGACCCATCGCCGAAATCTCGCAGCGCGCAGGGCTAGCCATCGAAGCCTGCACCTTCCTCGGCTCGTCCTTCGTCCGCTTCTTCGCCGAGGGCTGGACGCTCGAAAAACTTTTGCAGCTCACCGAAGAGGCCGTCACCTTCGCCGTCTCGGAAGGTCTGCCCGTCATGTTCGTCACCGAAGACACGACGCGCGCCGACCCCGAAACCATCCGCGCGCTCTACACGACAGCCATACGCTGCGGCGCGCGTGCCGTCTGCGTCTGCGACACCGTCGGCCACTCGACGCCCGACGGCGCGCGCGCGGTCGTCCGCTTCGTCCGTAAAATTATCGAGGAGCAGGGCGAGAAAGTCCGTCTCGACTGGCACGGTCATCAAGACCGCGGACTCGGAGTCATCAACTCGATTGCGGCAATCGAAGGCGGCGCTGATCAGGTTCACGGCTCGGCCCTCGGCGTCGGCGAGCGCGTCGGCAACACGCCGATGGATCAACTGCTCGTCAACCTGAAGCTGATGGGCTGGATTGACAACGACCTCTCGCGCCTGCGCGAGTACTGCGAGAAGGCGGCGGAGAGTTGCGGCTGGACGATCCCGCTCAACTACCCCGTCTTCGGTCGCGACGCGTTCCGCACGGCGACGGGCGTCCACGCGGCGGCGGTCATCAAGAGTTTCCGCAAAGGCGACAACGAACTCGCAGACCTCGTCTATTCGGGCGTGCCCGCCGGACTCTTCGGCCTGAAGCAGTCAATCGAGATCGGCCCGATGAGCGGCAAGTCGAACGTCATTTACTGGCTCGAATCCCGCGCCATCGAGGCCACCGACGAACGCGTCCAACGCATCTTCGACCACGCCAAGAGCGCCCACGGAGTGCTGAGCGAAGAAGAGGTCATGCAGTTGATTTAGTGATGAGTGATGAGTGATGAGTGATGAGTTGAAAGCAAACTGCCTTCGTCTCATCACTCATCACTCATCACTCATCACTCATCACTTCTAATGTCCGTCCCCGCCACAACCTTCACGCCCGAAGAGGCCGTCCGCGGCGTCGCGGCGTCGGAGCGCGTGCGGCGTGCCTTCCGCTTCTTCGAGGAGCAGGCCGAGAGCATCAACGCGGATCACGCGCGGATTTGCTCAGTCCCCGCGCCGCCGTTCGGCGAGCGGGAGCGGGCCGAAGCCTTGCGCGCGCGCCTCGTCGAGTGCGGACTCGGCGACGCGTACCTCGACGCGGTCGGCAACTGCGTCGCGCTCAGGCGCGGGCGCGCGGAGAGGCCGCTGCTCGTCTTGAGCGCGCACCTCGACACGGTGTTTCCCGCGGGGACTGACTTCGAGGTGAAGCGCGACGCGTCGGGGCGAATGTTCGCGCCCGGAATCGCGGACGACGGGTGCGGGCTTGCGGCGCTCGTCGCGCTCGCGCGTGCGTTGGATGGGTGCGAGATCGAGACGGAAGGCTCGCTCCTCTTCGTCGGAACAGTCGGCGAGGAGGGCGAGGGCGACCTGCGCGGCGTGCGGCATCTGCTGACGGCGGGCGAGTGGGCGCGGAGCGTTGACGCGTTTGTGAGCATTGACGGCCCCGGACTCGAACGCATCACGAACGCGGCGCTCGCGTCGCGACGCTATCGCGTGCGCTGCCGCGGCGCGGGCGGGCATTCGTGGGGCGACTTCGGCGTCGCGAACCCCGTGCACGCGCTCGGTCGCTGCGTCGCTCGGCTCGCGGCGTATCCAGCGCCGAAGCGACCGCGAACGACCTTCAACGTCGGTCGCATCGAAGGCGGCACGGGCGTCAACGTCATTCCGCGCGAAGCCGCGTTGGACGTTGACCTGCGCTCGGAGTCGGCGCAGGAACTCGCGCGGCTCGACGCCTTCTTTCGCCGCGCGGCGCGCGAGGCCGCGGAGGACGAGAACTCTGCGCGGCGGACGGGGACTCCGCCGCTCGAACTCGAAGTGAAACTCATCGGCGACCGACCCGGAGGCGTGACCGCGCCCGAACAGGCGCTCGTCAGTCTCGCGCAGGAAGCCACGCGCTCGCTCGGCGCGAAGCCCTACCTCGACTGCTCCTCGACCGACTCGAACATCGCCATCTCGATGGGCCTGCCCGCCGTCACCGTCGGCGCGGGCGGCTCGTCCGCCAACACGCACACGCTCGACGAGTGGTACGACCCGCGCGGTCGCGACCTCGGATTAAAACGCGCGCTCCTCGTCGCGCTCGGCACGGTCGGCCTGGCTTGAAAAGAGGTCGGAGGTCGGAGGTCAGTGAAGAGACGTTCTTCCAACTGACCTCCGACCTCCGACCTCTGCTTGTTCTTCAGTTGACCGGGATGGTGACGACGGTCGTGCCGGCTTTGCCCGCGGGGAAGTGTTTGCCGCGGGCGATGCGGACGGCGGTCGAGCCGTAGGCTTCCGCGCCGGGGGTCGTGCCGGCGACCGAGGCTTGCGTGACGCGACCGGCCTCGTCGTAGGTGACGGCGACGCGGACTGACTTCGGCCCCGAAGGCGCGGGCGTCGCGGGCTTGGGCGCGGTCGCGGCTGCGGCTGTTGCGTCGGCGGGCTGGTCGTTGGCTTTGAGCGCGTCCTGCTGTTCGCGCTTGCGCTTCTCGCGTTCGCGCTCCTCGCGTGCGCGGCGCGCGGCGTCGGCTGCGGCGTCCGCCGTGGCGCTCGCGTCGGGCGCGGCGTCGGGCGACTCGCTCGCGGCTGTGGAGTCGGAGGCCGCGTCGTTCGAGGGCGACGAATGTGCGGGACTCGACGGCTGCGACGGGACGGAGGCCGCGGGCGCGGAGTCGTTCTTCGCCGGACGGTTCATCAGGGGCACCGCGGCGGCGACGACTGCCAGCACGACTGCGGCGGCGACTCCGAGGACGACCCACTTCTTCTTCGACCTGCCGCTCGCGCTCTCGACCATCGTCGAGAAAGGCTCGGCGGATTCGGCGCGCGAAGGACTCGCCGGGGAGTCTTTCCCGGCTTCCTTCTCTTGCGAAACCTTCTGCGACTTCGACGCTTCGGGCTGCTGCTTCTGCGCGTCGAGTTGTTCGACCTGGTCGAGCATCTGCGCGAGTTCCGTCTCGCTCGGCGACCAGCCGCCGAAGGCGTCCGACTCTTTCGGCGAAAGCCCTTCGTCGAGCCGGCGCAAGCCTTCGAGCACGACCTGCGTCCAAGGCTCGTGGATCGTGCGCGCCTTCGACTGCACGTCGGGGCTGAAGTCGAACGCGGCGTTCGGGAGCGTCAGCGAGAAGTACACGGCCTCGACGCCGGAGAGCGCGCCGACCTTCGCGTCAACGAGTTCGCCGTCGCGGATGAAGAAGACGCTGTGGCCGCGCGGGTAGTCAATCTTGAGACGCCCGGTCTTTCGCTGGTTGCAGAAGAACTCGATCAACTCGGCCAGCGACATGTCGCTTAACTGTCCAGTTAGTGCCATCAGAATGTTCCCTTGTCTGGTGTGGGGATGCCGTTCCTTCGTTGCGGGGCCGCGGTAAGTCGGCGGCTGTTGCGGCGGGAGTCGTGCGCGTGCGGCCCGCTTCAGACGTGACGAAGCGGGCCGCACGCGCGCGTGTTTTCTACTGAAGGGTGAAGTTGTAGGTGATGATGCCGGTGATCTTCACGGGCTGGCCCGAGAGGAGCGTCGGCGTGAACTTCGCCTGCTTCGCCGCCTGCTCCGCCGCCTGCCGCAAAAGCGCCGGGCCTTTGACGGCGTTCGCCGAAATCACCTTGCCGTTCGCGTCAATGACCACCTCGACCTCGACCGTCCCCGTCGCGCGCGTGCGCTTGGCGACTTCGGGGTAGGCGGGCGCGGGCAAGCTCAGAGCCTTGCCGTTGAGTATGCCGCCGGAGATCGGCTTGAGCGGCCCGCTCCTCGCGGGGCGCGTCGGGGCCTCAACGTCGTCGGCCTTCACGGAAGGCCCGGCAGACGAGTTCGCCAAAGGGGCGACGACGGGAGAGTTCGCCGCGGCGACCACGCTCTTGTCGAGAGAGACGACGACGGGCGTCATCCTGTTCTGGGCCTTGGGCTGTGTCTGCTGCGCCGGCGCGTTCGCCGCGGAAGCAGGCTTTGGCTGCTGCTGTGCGGCCAACTGCGCGCCGGAGTTCGTCGTGTGCGCGGCGGTCTGTTGCTGCGCGGGCTGCGACGCGGGCGACGGCGGCGCGGTTTGCGCCGCGGGCTGCGACATCTTCGCCATCGTCGCCTCGTCGAGGTAGTACGAGATGGTTCGGTACGTCACCTCGGAAGGCTCGAACGTCACCTGCCCGCCCTCGATGATGGCGACTGACGTGGTCATCTTCACCCAGTTGCCGACCGCGTCGAACTCGTAGCTGTAAACCTCTTTCGAGAGCAGCGTGCCGTCGTCGTTGTGCAAAGTCATCTCGACGATGTTGCCGCGCTCGTCGTACTTGTAAACCTCTTTGCCCGTGAGCGAGCCGCCCGCTTCCAGGAAGTATGCGTTGTCAACGCGGTTGCCCTTCTGGTCGTAGGTCGTCGTCTCAAGCACGGCGCGCGCGCCCTCGACCGGCTTGCCGTTCTTGACCGCGATCTTCGCCGTCTCGGTCTTCACGCGGCGCACAGGCCCCGACAAACCGTCCTGCTCGCGGTCGGTGGCCGCGACGAACGCGCGCACAAACCCGAAGCCGAGTCGTGCCGTCGCGTCCGCGGCTTGCGCGCTGGCGGCGGCAGGGGAGAGAAGTAGAACAAACAGCAGAGTCAGGTTCGTTCGTTTCGACATAAGGTTCACTCCTGAAGTTTTAGTGAGGAGTTGTCGAGCGGTCACGGGGCGGGCGCTCGGAGCCGCGCGAAGGCGAGTGCGATTTCGTGCGGCCCGCGCCTCTGCGTGCGCGGCGCTCGAAACTCACGTCGGCGCGACCGGCGGCCCCGTTACAGGCGGGAGTCTGACGGGCCTTGCGCGACCGAGGAGCAGCGGTCGCTGAAAGTCTGTAAGGATTCTTTCGCCCGTTCGAGACCGTCGGCGTGAGCGCAGGGCCGGAGGCTGAGGCGCAGGGCCGCGGCACTCAAGTCCCCTTCGGCGGCACTGCGGAAAACCCTCGGCGGAAGAACACCCACGAGACGCTCGCCGCCCGCGAAACAGCTTGGGCGGCAAAACCATTATACATATTCAACTCGGTTTGTCTATACAAAACATTTTACAAACCAGTGCCGTACTTCAGAAAAGGGAGAATTCCTTAAGCTTTTTCGCTGTTTTCGTGTTCGGCTGGGCGATACGAACGGCGCTCAGGCGACCGCCGCCCTTTCCAAAGGCGGGGAGACGGGATTGGTTTTCATGCGGAGAAGAGCGAAGAGGCGCGCTCGGTCGTGAAGGCGGCGCGCGCCGCGGCGTAGGCCATGTCGGTCGTAATCGCCTCGATGTTCCTGGCGGCGACGACGCGGTGGCGCTCGCCCGGCGGGATGAAGCAGTTGAACATCGGGTGGTGCTGCATGAGTATGACGACGGGCGTGCCGACCGCCGCCGCGACGTGCATCGGCCCCGTGTCGTTCGAGACGAAGACGGAGAGCAGCGCCGCCGCCGCCGCGAGCTGCGCGACGTTCAGACGGTCGAGCACGACCGAAGAGGGCGGGAACTTCTGCCTCGCCTCGCGGACGAGTTGCCGCTCCTCCGGCCCGGCGAAGATGATCGAGCGCACGGAGTCGTTGCGCTCCAGCATCCACGCGAGTTCCGCGAAGCGCTCGACGGGCCAGCGCCGGCTCGGATGGCCCGCGCCGGGGAAGAGTCCGACGAGCGGAGCATCGCCGGTGGCCTTCGCCTTGCGGAGCATCTCGGAGACGGCGCGGCTGTCCTCTTCGCGCACGGGCAGGCGCGGGACGCGCGACACTTCGCCGACGCCGAGCGGCGCGAGCACGTCGAGGTACCGGTCTATCGCGTGCTTCTTTCGGTCTTCGACGGGCGGCTGCGGCTTGAAGTTCGAGAGGTAGTCGAGCGAGCGACCGGGCCGCCGCGCGTAGAGACGATTCGACGCGCCCGAAAGGAAGCCGAGCAGGTTCGTCTCCGAGAGGCTGTGCAGGTCTATGACGAAGTCGAACTTGCGCCGTCTGACTTCGAGGACGAGCTTGCCGATCTGCCAGACCGAGAGGTGCTTCGGCCCGTCGCGCAGGGCCACGCGGTCAACCGACAGGGCCTCGTCGGCGACGCCCGCGAGTTCGACGACCGACGAGGCCGCGCCGCCCACGGCGACGGTGATGCGCGCGCGCGGGAATTTATGCCTGACGGCGGAGAGCGCGGGCAGGCTCAGCACAACGTCGCCGAGCTGTCCGAAGTCAATGACGAGGATGTTGCGCGGGTCGAGCTTCATCTGTTAAATCTCTACGCCACAAATCAAACGCAGGTTGCCGCGCGGTCGGCAAGTCGCCGCGCAAGCCGTGTTAATTCGCGAGCCGCCGCTTCGCAGTCATGTTAACATGGCCGGACAAGCTCGCCGTCCAAACCGAGGTCAGACGCGGAAGTCGCTAGGGAGTTTTTATGAACAGAGACGACGATTCGTTGCTGCGGAATTTGAAGAGGGTCACGCGGGGCCTGACCTTCATGAGCGAGTCGGACTACCCCGTCGAGCCGTTCCTCCAGGACGGCGCGGGGCAGCCCGCGCCCACGGCGCAGGACTTCGTCGCGTCGAAGAAGACGGACGCGAACGCGGGCGTGTCGGAGGTTGACTTCGACAACTTCTTCAAGGGCGCGACGCAGGAGCAGGACGGGCAGGACAGCGAGGCGCGCACGCAGGCCGCGAGATTTCAGTCGCTCGTCCGCCTGCTCCGCGACAACCTGAGCGACATCCACGTCTATCGTGTCGGCGACGTGGAGGCCGACGTGTACGTCACCGGCAGGACGAAGTCCGGGAGCCTCGCGGGAGTGACGACGAAGGTCGTCGAGACTTAGAAGTTGACGGCGGAAGGCGGGGCGCGGCAGTCAGCCGTTAACTACTGCCGCAGGCGCGGCAAGAAGAAAGCGGGAGGCGGTCAGGACACTTGCTCCTGACCGCCTCCCGCTTTCTTCTTCCTGTTACTTGCCGGAATCCTTCTTCGACTTGAGCGCGGCCTGCACGTCCGCGGGAAGGTCTGTGAAGAAGTGGTAGCCGGTCTTCTGCTCGATGTCGGCGACGGTCGTGATGTACTTCTGCCAGGGGTCATTCGCTATGCCGGAAGTGTTCGGCATGTCAACGGCGATGACGCGCGCGTTCTTGTCCGCCTGTGAGATGTCCTTGTTCTGCGGCAGCACGAGAATGATCTTCCAGCAGTCGGTCGGGACGTTGACCTTGTTCTTCTTGCCGATGGTCTTCGCCGAGCCGTAGCCGCCCGCGACGATGAAGAGCTGGTTGCCCGCCTGCGCCAGCGTGCGCGAGTAGGATTCCAGTTGCTCCCAGACGTGGCGGTTGAGGTCGGGCGTCTGCGGGAGCATGTTCGCCATACTGAAGGTCTCGGAGTTGTCGTCCTCGTTCGCCGTCCTGTCCTTCGAGTTGCAGACGTGGCCGCGGTCGAAGCCCGTGCCCGTGTAGTCTTCGGGCGTGACGTGTTTGAACCCCGCGGGCAGCGCGTCGTCGGGGTGAAAGTTGTTCTGCCGCTCCACGTCGCCGATGTCCGAAGCCTGCAAGTGCCAGCTCACCCAGTTCGGCTCGCCCTTGTCGTTGTTGTAGGAGAGGACGTACTGCGGCTTGACGACGAGAAAATTATTCTTGTTCGACGCGTCACTGGTCGCGCCGCTCGGGTCGCCGAGCGCGGCGTTGAGCTTGGCCGCGGGCGTCTTCGTCACCGTGCCTGACGGCGGCACGCCTTCCGTCACGCGACGGCTGACGTAGCGCAGCATGACGACGCCGAGGATGATGATGAAGACGATGACGATGGCCGCGACCGCCGCGGCGAAGATGAGACGGTTTCTGTTCATGCTTTTGTTTTGATGTGGCCGGTGCGGAGCGGAACCGCGGCCCGCAAGTTACAGGGGCGAGGTTCAAAGCCGTGGGGGCAGAGGCTCAGTCCCCGCCCGCCAGGATTCAACAAAAATCAAGACGCACAGCCCAACAAACGGCGGGCGGGGACTGAGCCTCTGCCCCTACAATCACGCAAAAGCTTCTAAGTTTCGCGAAGGTCGCGGCCCGTCATCTCTTCGGGCTTGTCAATGCCGAGAAGGCCGAGCATCGTCGGCGCAACGTCTTCGAGCGCGCCGTCGGCGCGGAGCTTGACGCCGAGCGAGTCCTCGTCAATCAGGTGGAAGGGCACGGGGTTCGTCGTGTGCGCCGTGTGCGGCTGGCCCGTCGTCGGGTCAATCATCAGCTCGCAGTTGCCGTGATCAGCGGTGATAATGCATCGCCCCTTCGCCGTTCGCAAGCCTTTCATGATCCATCCCAGGCAAGTGTCAACGTACTGCACGGCCTCGACGGTCTTCGCGAGGTTGCCGGTGTGGCCGACCATGTCGGGGTTCGCGAAGTTGACGATGAAGACATCCGTTTCGCCCTCCTCCAGCCCGCGCAGGATTTTGTCGGTGACTTTGAAGGCCGACATCTCCGGCATCAGGTCGTAAGTCGCGACCTTCGGCGAAGGCACGAGCAGTCGTCGCTCCGACGGAAACTCCTTCTCCGTGCCGCCGTTGAAGAAGTACGTGACGTGCGCGTACTTCTCCGTCTCGGCGAGGCGGCAGTTTCTCACGCCCAAAGAGGCGAACACATCGGCGAGGATGTTCTTGTGCCGAAGCTGCGGGAAGGCGATGGGCAGATCAAAGGTCTTGTCGTAGAGCGTGAAGCAGACGTAATCAATATCGGGGCGGTCGGGCGTCGGAAATTCGTCGAAGCCCGCGACGGCGAGGGCGCGCGTGATCTGGCGCGCGCGGTCGGCGCGGAAGTTGAAGAAGATGACGGAGTCGCCGTCTTTGATCGTCGCGACGGGCTGGCCGTCGTCGCGCGTGATGACGACGGGTTCGACGAACTCGTCGGTGACGCCGCGCTCGTATGAGCGCTTGACCGCGGCGACCGGGTCTGCGGCGCGCTCGCCCTCGGCGTTGACGAGCATACGGTAGGCGCGCTGCGTCCGCTCCCAGCGCTTGTCCCTGTCCATAGCGTAGTAGCGACCGCAGAGGGTGGCGATTTCTCCGAAGCCGATCTCTTCGAGTTTGTCTTCGAGCGCCTTGACGTAAGTGCGGGCCGAAGACGGCGGCGTGTCGCGACCGTCGAGGAAGCAGTGGACGTATGCCTGTCTGACTCCGCGCCCCTTCGCCATGCGGAGCAGCGCGTACAGGTGTTCCTGCGACGAGTGGACAAGCCCGTCCGAGAGCAGGCCCATCAGATGCACCGCGCCGCCGCGCGACTTCGCGCCGTCCAACGCCTTGACGAAGGCTTCGTTGCGGAAGAAGTCGCCCGTCTCGACCGAGTAGTCGATGCGGCGCACGTCGGTCATGATCACGCGGCCCGTGCCCATGTTCAGGTGGCCGACCTCGGAGTTGCCCATGATGCCGGCGGGCAGGCCGACGCACGTGCCCGAAGCCTCGATGAGCGTGCGCGGGTACTTCTCGCGAATCTCGTCGTAGAAGGGCATCTTGGCGAGCGCGACGGCGTTCCCCTCGCGCGCGTCGCTGTGGCCGAAGCCGTCGAGAATGATGAGCGCGAGCGGGCCTTTCTGTTTTAGCAAAACTTGTCCCCCTGAAAACTGTCTCTTCCACCTGGCGGTGGCTGCCGCCGGATTACTAACCTTTCGCCGCGCGCGCCTTCTTCGATTCCTGCGCTGCCTTGGTTCGGCGTGCAGCGTGGGGAATATCAACGACTTTACGCTTTACTACTCCCTCTTTCTTAGGCCCTAAGCAGTTCTCGCCCTTCTTCGCTCCACAAAACGGGCAATCGGTAATCTCGACCGCGAGATCGAGCGGCTTCGCTTCCTTGGCCGTCTTGGCCTTCTTGGCGCTGTTGCTTGTGCCAACCGTCTGCGGCGGGTGCTTCAGTTGGTAGAAGGCCGAGTGGCCGGGGAAGCGCGCGGCGTCGCGCAGGTCTTCCTCGATGCGGAGCAGTTGGTTGTACTTCGCGATGCGGTCGGTGCGCGAGAGCGAGCCGGTCTTGATCTGGCCGGCGTTGGTCGCGACGGCGAGGTCTGCGATGAAGGTGTCTTCGGTCTCGCCCGAACGGTGCGAGATGACCGCGGTGCGCCCGGCTGTCTTCGCCATCTCGATGCAGTCGAGCGTTTCGGTGAGCGTGCCGATCTGGTTGACCTTGATGAGAATCGAGTTGGCGACGCCGAGTTCGATGCCGCGGCGCAGGAACTCCGTGTTCGTGACGAAGAGGTCGTCGCCGACGAGTTGGAGGCGCTGACCCAGTTCGTCCGTCATCAACTTCCAGCCCTCCCAGTCGTTCTCCGCCATGCCGTCCTCAATCGAGATGATCGGGTACTGCTCCGCCCAACCCTTCCAGTACGCGACCATCTCGGCGCTCGAAAGCTTGCGCCCGTCGGACTTTTTGAAGACGTAAGCCGTGCCGTCGTAAAACTCGCTCGCCGCGGGGTCGAGCGCGAGCATGACGTTCACGCCCGCGTTGTAGCCGGCCTGCGTGACGGCTTCGAGAATCGTCTCGATTGCCTCCTCGTTCGACTTGAGGTTCGGCGCGAACCCGCCCTCGTCGCCGACGCCGGTCGCGTAGCCGCGCTTCTTCAAAACGTTCTTGAGCGAGTGGAAGATTTCCGCGCCCGTCCGCAGCGCCTCGGCGAAACTCTCGGTTCCGACGGGCACGATCATGAACTCCTGAAAGTCCACGTTGTTGTCGGCGTGCGCGCCGCCGTTGAGGATGTTCATCATCGGCACGGGAAGCGTTCGCGCGTTCGCGCCGCCGAGGTAACGATAAAGAGGAATCTCAAGGTACGAGGCCGCGGCGCGCGCCGTGGCGAGCGAGACGGCGAGCAAAGCGTTCG
>DASRCS010000163.1:0-17589 GCA_035652995.1 Pyrinomonadaceae bacterium | reverse complement strand
CCACGATCATGTCGTCGTCGCCGGGCCGCCCGACGCTCGGCGGCTCAAGCGTCAGCGCCGCGAGCGCGCCTCGCGGGTTGAGCGTCGGCGACTCGTCGGTGAAGGGCGCGCGCGCGGCGACGGCGAGGCTCGGCGAGAGCGGGCGCGTCACGTCGTAGAGTCCGGGCGCGTTCGGGGCGGCGGCGGTGTCCGGCTGCGCGCTGTCGAGCGCCGCGGCTGCGGCCAGATTGCTCAGAACCCGCAACTGCTGACGCAGCGCGCCGAAGACGGCCACGAAGAGAATCAAAGAGTAAGCCGCGCCGACGCTGTAAGGCATCATCCGCGTCTGAAGCCAGCGCACGCAGCGCTCGGTTATCGTGAGCGGCGGACTCGCGACGCGCGCGGCGCGCTCGATGATGAGTGCGTCCTTGATCGAGGCGGAAAGATTCGCGGGCGGCGCGGGGCGCGAGAGCAGCGAGAGATTGCGGACGACCGCGCGCGTCTCTTCGAGCCTGTACCGGCAGACGGGACACGCTTCGAGGTGCTGCCGCAGTGCGTCGCCAGCCGCGTGCGTCAACGTGCCGTCGAGGTACGGCGAAAAGGACTTCTGCGATTCCTCACAGGTGATCATAAGTTTGGAGGTCAGAGGTCGGAGATCAGAGGTTAGTAGAACTCTTTTCACTGACCTCTGACCTCTCCCGCGGATGGCTGGCCGACCCCGGCTGCTCCCTCAAAAGGAAGCAGTTGTCACGCGTCTGGCCTGACTTGCGCGCGTCGGTCTTCGGGGCCGCGTCGGGCGGTGATAGAAGAACGGGTGTTGCTGGCCGCGTTTTCAAAACCGCACGACGCGCCTTTAAGCCTTGCGCGTTTTCGGCGAGACCGCTCCCGCCGCTTCCTGACCCACCTGGCACCGGGGTGTTGGTGTAAGCCGGGGCGGGGCAGCCATCCGGGTGAACAGTTTTCAGTTTCCGGTTTTCAGTTTTCAGTCTGTATGGCGTCGTCTGTTGAGCGATTGATTTCAACCTCTCAAGCCGACGAGCAAAAGGCTGAAAACCGAAAACTAAAAACTGAACACTGATTTACAAAGAGCCTTCGAGCCTTCGGCGAAGCTCGCCGCGGCCTCTCGACAGCCGCGATTTTACGGTTCCGATGTTCAGCTCAAGGGCGACGGCGACTTCCTCGTAGCTCAGGCCCTCGATGTCGCGCAGCACGATGACTTCGCGGTACGTGCGCGAGAGCGTGCGTAGCGCCGAGAGCAGGGCCGTTTCGCGCTCGCGCGCGAGAGCCTGCTGTTCGGGGTCGCCCGCGTCGTCGTCGCTTAGCCCTGCGGAGAGCGGCGTGTCGCGCTCGTCGCTTACGGGCGCGTCGAGCGAGACGGTTCGGTCGCGCCTTCGGCGCTTCCACCAACGCCAGCGGTTGCGCGCCTGGTTGACGGCGATGCGGTAGAGCCACGTCCGCACGTCCGCGTCGCCGCGGAAGCCCGCGATGTTTCGGAACGCTTGCAGGAACGTCTCCTGCGTCAGATCGCGGGCCTCTTCCGGGTCGTCCGTCAGCCGGACGAGCAGCGCGTAGATGTCCGCGTGCCGGTCTTCGACGAGACAGTTGAAGGCCGTCGCGTCGCCAGATTTGAGCCTTTCAAGGAACTGCGCCTCCGCCGACGAATGCAGGCGGTCGTCCGCCGAGGCTGCCGCGTCGGCAGCCCTCTCCAGTTCCGCTCGCACGCGGAGGGCGATTGGCTCTCCGAAGCTCACTGGCGTCCTCCGTCGCGCCGGGAGGGACTGTCAAGGGGCGTCTTACCCTTCAACCACAACCTTCGACACCGCGCCGCCGCCGTTTGTTCCCGAAAAATTTTCATCCCTGAATCTTCAGATGCGCCCGCCCCGGATTTGTGGACGACAGCATAGCCCCGACGACCCGCGGCGACAACAAAAAGCGCTCAAATATCTTGTAAAAAATCGCGAGTCCGAACCGCCCGGCCCTTGCTTGACAACCCCCGAACCCGCCGTTAGAGTGAAGCCTTTGCCTCGGACTCTGTAATTTTGAACGCGCCTGACAGTGCGCTCTTGCAACGGGAAAAAGCATTGGCTCGAACGACTAAGAAACGCGCAAAGCAACTCAAGCACGACAAATTCCGCGACACGGCGTCGGACGTGTACGAACGCATCTCGCCGCACATCGAGGGGCGCGAGCGAACGATAATCTACGCCATCGGTGGCCTCGTCGTGCTCGTCGCGCTCGTCATCGTCTTCTCGTGGTGGCGCGACTCGCGCGCCGACGAGGCGCAGAACGCGCTCGGCAAGGCCATCGAGATCGCCAGCGCGCCCGTCGCGCCGGGCGAGCCGATACCGGGCGACACGGGGCCGACCTTCAAGACCGAGAAGGAGCGTGCGCAGCGCGCCGTCGAGGAGTTCCAGAAGATTCAGGCGAACTACGGCTCGCCCTACAACGAACTCGCGCACTACTTCGCCGCCGCGAACCTCCTGACGCTCGACCGCCAGAAGGGCCTCGGCGAGCTTGAGTCGCTGACGAAGAGCGGCAACGAAGAGGTCGCCGCCCGCGCGAAGTTCGCGCTCGCCGAGGCGCGCGAGTCGGACGGGCAGTACGACCAGGCCGCCTCGCTCTATCAGGAACTCATCAACGACAAGAACAAGACCGTCTCGGAGAACACTCTGAAGCTCCGCCTCGCCAGCGTGGACGAGAAGCAGGGCAAGAAGGACGAGGCCGCAGACATCCTCTTCAAGATGGTCGAGGCCGCGCGCAAGGCGACGGGCAAAGGCGGCAAGCCGCCGCAGGAGTCCGAAGTCATCCGCGCCGCCGCCGACAAGCTCCAGCAGCTAAGCCCTGAGCGGTACGCACAACTCCCGAAGGAGCAGCCGCCGGTTGACGAATCGCTCCCGATCCAGACGGGTTGATGGAAGGGTTCATCTCTGGATGCCGGGTTCAGGTTCTTTGCAGCGCCCCTGACCTGAAACCAAAGCCTGTCTTTCGACGCTCCGCGTTCATAAATTCTTCCACGTGGACAATCTCACGCACTCGCTCGTCGGACTCGCGGCAGCGAAGGCGGGGCTTGAGCGCCGGAGCGCATACGCGACTCTGGTCTGCGTCGTCGCCGCGAACCTGCCGGACATTGACATCGTCACGCTCTCGCGCGGGCCGTATGTCTATCTCGCGAACCACCGCGGCATAACTCACTCAATCGTCGGCACGCTCGCGCTCGCCGTCGCGTTCCCCTTGCTCTTCTTCGCTGGCGAACGTCTGGTCGCGAGGCTCAGAGGCCGCGCGCCGCGGGCGAGTCTGAAAGGGCTGCTCATCTGCTCGCTAATCCTCGCCGCATCTCACCCGCTGCTCGACCTGATGAACAACTACGGGCTGCGACCGTTCCTGCCCTGGAGCGGGCGTTGGTTCTACGGCGACATCCTTTTCATCGCAGACCCCTGGATTTGGCTCGCGCTCGGCGGCGCGTGCTTCCTGCTGACGGCGAGGACTTGGCTGCGCGTTGCCGCGTGGGGCGTGGTCGCGGTCGCGCTGACGCTGTTCCTGTTCGTTTCCGGCGGACGGTTCGGGCCGGGCGTGCCCGTGACGATTTACGCAATCTGGCTCGCGGGCATCGCAGTCTTCATCGCGCTTTACAACTTTAAGTTTGCGGAGCGTTGGGGCGCTTCGGTCGCGGGCGCGGCGCTCGCGTTTGTAGTCGTGTACTGCGGCGCGCTGGCGTTCGCGCACGCGCGCGCGCTCGAAGAGTCGAAGGTCGCGGCGGACAGTCTCGCGCAGGGCGGCGAGACCGTGACGCGCGTGGCCGCGATGCCGACCGCCGCAAACCCTCTCGCGTGGCGCTGCGTCGCGGACACAGACCGTTCGACGTTTCGCTTCGACCTGCGTCTCGGCGCAGGCGGCGAAGAAGGGCGCGACCTGTTTCGCGTCGAGAAGCCGGAGCGCGCGGCGAGGGAACTCGTCCGGCTCGCGTCCGAGGACGAGCGTGCGCGCGTGTTTCTTAACTTCGCGCGCTTTCCCGTGGAGCGCGTGCGGCGCGAGGAGGGCGGCGCGACTTTCGTGGATTTCGCAGACCTCCGCTTCACCGAGCCGGGCGCACGCCAGCGCGCGGGCAGCTTCGCCCTCGAAGTCGAAGTCCCGCCGCCCGGACGCTGAACTGCTTCCCGAAACGAGCCGGGGCCGTCATCGCTTTTCATCGGCAGAGCCTTGAACTTTCAACTTTGAACATTTATTGTTTCTCTCCGCCGCGCAGGATTCTTTTGCTCTCCTCTTTCTGAAAGGAAGAAAACTCGCATGAGAAAAATCGCCCCCGCAAGACTTCTGCTGCCCCTCGCGCTTGTTTTCGTGCTCTCGCAGTTCGCGCCGGCGCAGACGCGCGACGTTTCAAAGTTCGTGACGGCGCAGACGCGTGACACGCGCGCCGCGCTCGCCTCGTTCCCCGACTCGCAGGCAGTCCTCTTCGTCAACGCGCGCCGCATCGTCAACGAGGTGCTGCCGCGACTGATGCCGCCAGCCGAATACCAGAAGCTGGTCGGCGGCGCGGAGAAGGGCGGCTTCGACCTGCGCGCGCTCGACTACGCGGCGGTCGGCATACGCTTCCCCGAACCCGCGCCCGTCGGCGGCGTCCCCGAATTCGTCGTCGTCGTCCGCGGCGGCTTCAACGCCGACACGCTGCTCGCGCTCGGTCGCGTCGGCATCTCTTCGATGGGCGTGAAGCCGCGGCAGGAGAGCTACGGCTCGAAGACGATTGAGATCATTGACACCTCCGAGGTCGCGAAGATGGCGGGCGTGGGCGAAGCGGCCTCGACGACTCCCTACACGCAGATGGGCCTGCCGTCGAAGATACCTTACCCGGAGATCGGCGTCGTGGCCCTCGACTCCGAGACGCTCGTCTTCGGCGTGCCCGCTTACGTCAAGTCGGCGATTGACGCGGCGGGCGGTCGCGGCGGACTCAAGTCTTCGACGCTCGACCTCGCGGCGCGTGACCCGCAGGCGCTATGGAGCCTGACGGCGGACATCCCGCCCTCGCTCTCCGACACCATTCACAAGTTCGGCGCGCCCCCGAACGAGGAGCTTGACCGGATGCTCTCGTGGATCAAGCAGGTGAGCGTCTCGCAGGGGATGAACGCGGTTGACTACACGCTCAGCGCCTCGGTGCTGACCGACGCGCCGGAGCACGCGAGCGCGTTCAGCGGGCTAATCCGCATGGGGCTGCTCGCCGTGCAGACGGGACTCGGCGAGGAGGCCGCGAAGCAGAACGGCAAGGACGCGGCGAACGCCCGGCGCGCGCTCGAAGTTTTGAAGACCGTCGTCAACAGAACCGAGGGCAACACGCTCGTCGTCAGCGCCTCCGTCTCGCAGGCCGCCGTCGCCGAAATGATCAAAGAGCAGACAGCGAAGCCGGCGGTGACCAAACCGAGGACGACCCGCAGGACGACGCGCAGGCGCGCGCGGCGAAGACATTAAAATGAGGTGCGAGTTTGGAGACGACCACTGAAAAGAAGAAGCGCGTGCGCCGGGCGATTCGGCTCCTGAAGAAAGAGTACCCGGACGCACGTTGCAGCCTCTCGTACTCGAACCCGCTCGAACTGCTCGTCGCGACGATCCTCTCGGCCCAGTGCACGGACGAGCGCGTCAACGTCGTCACGGCAGACCTCTTCCGAAAGTATCGTTCGTGGCGCGACTTCGCCGAAGCGCCCGCGTCGGAGCTTGAGCGCGACATTCATTCGACCGGCTTCTTCCGCAACAAGGCCAAAGCGATTCAGGGCGCGTCGCGTCTGATCGGCGAGAAGCACGGCGGTCGCGTGCCCGGCACGATTGAAGAATTGCTCGAACTGCCCGGCGTCGCGCGCAAGACGGCGAACGTCGTGCTCGGCAACGCCTTCGGCAAGGCTCCGGGCGTCGTCGTTGACACGCACGTCACGCGCCTGTCCGAGCGTCTGGGCTTCTCTTCGGAGAAGACCGCCGAGAAGATCGAGAAGGATTTGAACGAACTCGTGCCGCGGGGCGACTGGATAATCTTCCCGCACCTGCTCATCGCGCACGGTCGCAAAGTCTGTAAGGCGCGTAAGCCCATTTGCGGCGAGTGCGTCTTGGCGAAGCTCTGCCCTTCAGCTTTCATTGACGTTTAACCGACGCGCTCTGCCAGCGCGTCGCACAGTTCGTGCTAATGAAGAGGTAGGCGGCTACCTTAGAGATGGCCGAAGGAGTCGGAAGTCGCTAAACAATAAAGGAGCTTGTATGGCAGCCTATGACAATTGTGCCGACTGTAAGGGGCATGGTTATTTCCGCTGTGTCGCGTGTGGTTGTAAGAGCTGTCAGGCGAGCGGTAAGGCTAAATGTGCCCATTGTAATAATGGCAGAGTGCCTTGTAAGTTGTGTGGCGCTACGGGCTGGATAAGTACGACAGGTTGGATATTTACCCGATCTGAGATTTGCCCCGCTTGCAAAAGAGGTACGACGGTCGCTTGCGGTATTTGTAAAGGCTCTAGTATTACGAACTGCCCGTCATGCAAGGGCAATGGTAGAAACGCTCAATGTTCAAAATGTAATGGCTCACAAAAGATCAATTGTCATACCTGTAATGGTTCTGGAAAAGTTGTAAGTCAATGGTCTGAGTCTTTGAATGATTTTCCGGTCGAAAGACTAAGATTTGAGTACGACAAAAGGCAGCGTGAAGTCTCAAATCTACAAATGCAAATCCGACACATAGAAAGGAAGATAGATCAACTTCAGGAAGATTGGGATGAGGCATATAGAGAGGCAGAAGCTTCAGGGCCGAGAGGTATTCACAATTTTGATGCGGGCGGATACCAAAGCGGTTCGCAAGCTTATTATGACGAGATTGGCGATGCAGGTGCGCGAATAAGGGAATTGGAGAGTGAGATGAGCGCTATTGAGCAGGTACTGAACTCAAAATGGCAATGACTCGCCGCTGCCCGGCGTTAAAGCTCAGTCAGTACAGTTTGGAGGGAAAAACTTATGAATAAATTTTCGCTAACATTGAAAAGCGTCGCCGTCTTCGCGGTCGCGTTGGGCGTGCTGTGCCCGCCGGCTCTGGCGCAGAGGCTCGTGTACCCGAAGGCGAAGCGGGGTGAACAGGTGGACGACTACTTCGGCGTGAAGGTCGCCGACCCTTACCGCTGGCTCGAAGACGAGAACTCGCCGGAGACGAAGCAGTGGGTCGAAGAAGAGAACAAGGTCACGTTCGGCTACCTCGAAAAGATTCCGTACCGGCAGGCCGTCAAGTCGCGCCTCGAACAGCTCTTCAACTACGCGCGCTACACCGCGCCCTTCCGCCGCGGCGATGACTACTTCTACTTCAAGAACGACGGGCTGCAGAACCAGAGCGTCCTCTACGTCCAGAAGGGACTCGACGGCACGCCCGAAGTCCTGCTCGACCCCAACAAGTTCTCGGCGGACGGCACGTCGCGCCTCGGCGGGTTGCAGTTGTCGAAGGACGCGCGCTACGTCGGCTACGGCATCTCTTCGGGCGGCTCGGACTGGGAGGAGTTGCGCGTCCGCGACGTGGCGACGAAAAAAGATTTGGACGACGTTCTCAAGTGGGTGAAGGTTTCCGGCATCGCGTGGCAGGGCGACGGCTTTTATTACAGCCGCTACGACGCGCCTTCCGGGAACGAGCTGACCGCGAAGAACGAGAACCACAAGGTCTATTACCACCGCGTCGGCACGCCGCAGTCGGCGGACGAACTCGTCTATGAGGACAAGGCCAACCCGCAGCGCTTCCACACCGTCTCGACGACCGAGGACGAGCGCTTCGCCCTCCTCGACATCTCCGACCGCGGCAAGGGCAAGAAGGGCAACGCGCTCTTCTACCGCGACGCGCAGGCGGGCGACAAGGCGTGGCACCCGATTGTCGCCGAGGTCGGCGACGACGACTTTGGCGTGGTTGACAACGTCGGCGACAAGCTCCTCATCGAGACGAACCACAACGCGCCCAACCGCCGCGTCTTCCTCTTCGACCCGAAGAACCCGGACGAGAAGAACTGGAAGGACGTTCTCCCCGAACGCCCCGAACCGCTCGAAGGCGCAACGACCGCGGGCGGCAAGCTCTTCGCGAGATACCTCAAGGACGTGACGACGCGCGCCTACGTTTACAGCCTCGACGGCAAGCTTGAGAACGAAGTGCAGATGCCCGGCCTCGGCGTCGCCGGCGGCTTCGGCGGGCTGAAGGACGACCGCGCGGTCTTCTACACCTTCACGTCGTTCAACTTCCCCGCGACGATCTACCGCTACGACATCGCGACGCGGAAGTCCACGCTCTTCCGCGCGCCCGAAATCCCCGGCTTCAAACCTTCCGACTACGAGACCAAGCAGGTCTTCTACAACAGCAAGGACGGTACGCGCGTCCCGATGTTTCTGGTTTACAAGAAGGGCCTGAAGCTCGACGGCAGGAACCCGACCCTGCTCTACGGCTACGGCGGCTTCAACATCACCACGTCGCCGAACTTCAGCTCGTCGCGGCTCGCGCTGCTCGAACAGGGATTCGTCTATGCGTCGGCGAACATGCGCGGCGGCGGCGAGTACGGCGAGAAGTGGCACGAGGCCGGGACGAAGCTGCGTAAGCAGAACGTCTTCGACGACTTCATCGCCGCCGCCGAGTGGCTCGTGAAAAACAAGTACACGTCGCCCGACCGGCTCGCCATCCACGGCGTCTCGAACGGCGGCCTGCTCGTCGGCGCGGTCTCGAACCAGCGGCCCGACCTCTTCAAAGTCGTCATCCAGCAGGCGGGCGTGATGGACATGCTCCGCTTCCACAAGTTCACCATCGGCTGGAACTGGATCGCCGACTACGGCTCGTCCGACAACGAGGCCGAGTTCAAGGCGCTCTACGCCTACTCGCCCGTCCACAACATCCACGCGGGCACGAAGTATCCCGCGATGCTCATCACCACCGCCGACCACGACGACCGCGTCGTGCCCGCGCACTCCTTCAAGTACGCGGCGGCCTTGCAGGCGGCGCAGGCGGGCGACAACCCCGTCCTGATTCGCATTGACACCAAGTCGGGCCACGGCGCGAGCAGCACCACCAAGGCCATCGAGCAGACGGCGGACATCTACTCGTTCCTCTTCTACAACCTCGGCATCACGCCGAAGTACAACCCTTGATTTGTAAGAATAGGCAAGAGCGAGAGGCGGCAAGTTCCGAATGAACTTCGCCGCCTCTCACTTATTAAGATGGCTTTTGAATCAGACGGCCAGCAGGTACTCTGCGAGCGGGCTTAGGCGGGCGCGAGTCCGGGGAAGTATGCGCCCGTTCCAATTGAATCCCGACTCGTCGTCGCGGCGGATAAAATATCCTTGTATCGAACGGCGCGGCGTGTCACTCCGGTTCGCCGCGTGCCCGTGCCACACGGACCCGTTGAACAGGATGATTGAACCAGCCGTGCCGCACGCCACGACCTCGCGCTCGTGTTTTGAAGTTGTGTCCTCCATGATCTCGCTCGGAATAGTCGTCCACTCATGCGAGCCGCGCACAAAACGCGTGGCCCCGTTATCAATTCTGAAGTCGTCCACCATGAAGATGAAACCGACCATCGGCCACCCCTCCGCGTCGGCCTTGTAATCCACGTGAAGCGGCTGCGCCTGTGAGTGTGGCCGCAAAGTTCTCCCGAGCAGCGCGCTCAGTTTGAAGGGCCGACCGATGACGCGGCAACAAGCCTCCAGTACGGGGCGGTAGATGTACAAGTCGTCGAACTCGACTCCGCGGTTGACGAAATCGTGGACTCGCGTGGTTTGGCTGCCGACTGAAAGGTCGGGTGGAGTCGCAGAGGCGACAGCCGAATCATAAGCCTCTGCTAATCGCGACAAACGCTCGCCCGCCACGGGGCCGGGGATGACGACGAAACCCGAATCGAGCAACTCTCGCAGGGCGCGCTCCGGCAGTTCGCGGCCACGTTCTATTTCCTTGAACCACTCGTCCATCTGCCCAGGCACTCGTGAAGTCCAGTTCACCCGCCTCACAGTTGGCTTTACTTATCGTCGTCTGCGCGCTCGAACCAGTCGCGCGTCATGTCGCACCAGAGCGCGAGGCCGCGCCACTCGCCGAAGCGCGAGTAGAAGCGTGCGATCTTGTTGTCGTCGCACGCGCGCCCGTGCCCGCGCACCTTTTTGAACTTGCCGCGCACCCACGAGTCGAGCGCGAGAACGTCGTAGCGCCCGACGAGCTTTAAAAGATTCTCGGCGGCGTAGTCGCCGACGCCCTTCACGCGCTTCATCTCGCGCTTCAAATCGGCGGTCGTGAGTCCGCTCGTCAGCCAAGACTCAACGTCCAACTCGCCCGACGCAACGCGCTCGGCCAATTCCTTCAAATACTCCGAGCGGTATCCGGCGCGCACGACGTTCCTGTAAAACTCGACCGGCTGCTCGGCCATCGCTTCCGGCGTCGGGAACGCGCGGCGAACGTCCGCGGCCTCGCGTCCGAGGTTGTTGACAAGCTCTTTGACCATCTTCGTCGTCAGCGCCCAAGAGCAATTCGTCGTCGTGATTGACTTCACTAAATCTTCAAACACGGTAGGCGAGCGCAGCAGCCGGCCCGCGCCGTCGCGCGCGATCCAGGCGAACTCCGGTTCGTCGGCGAGCGCCGCGTAGAATTCTTCGAGGCGGTCGTCGAGACGGAAGATGTGCCGCACGTCGCGCTCGACTCGCGCTGTCGCGCGCTTGCCGAGTTTCCGGGGAGTGCTGACGCACAGCGCGCGCCTGTCGCCCGTCACCGCCACGGTCACGGGCGCGGCGTCGCCAACGTCGAGGACGCGGACGAGTGTGGAGTTGTTGACCCACTCGAAGGGCAGCAGGTCGCACCAGCCGTGACTGATGAGCGTTCGTTTGAAGTCGAAGCCCGCGGGGGCCTTGATTGAAAAGTTCATGTCATTTCGTCAGGGCAGACGGTGTGTCGAAGAGCGAAAAGAAAGCTAACAGATTCCAGCGCGGAATACGACGGGCTGGGGTTCGTTGTTCTGTCCGTGCTTGAGCGTGGCGTGAGTTGAATCTCACCACGGAGATACGGAGGACACAGAGGGTGACAGAGTTTAAATGCCTCCGTGCATCCCCCGAGTCCTCCGTGTCTCCGTGGTGAACCGCCCCAGGCTCCACGCTCAAGTATGGAGAACAAACGGGTATGTTGCGCCCGGCACAGAATGCGTTATCATGCCTGCGCGCTCCGCCAACCTTCGCCGGGAGAAACAGCGTTGTCAGAGAACCGCCCGCTCACAATCATGTGTCTCGCGAGCTACGAGAAGGGGCAGGAGTTCCTGCGCGAGTGCAAGCGTCAGGGCTGCCGCGTCCTGCTCGTCACGGCGGAGAAGTTGCGCGACGCCGACTGGCCGCGCGAGTCCGTGGACGAGTTCTTCTACATGCCCGAAGACTTCGCGCTCGACGAGTTGACGCGCGCGGTCAGCTACGTCGCGCGCACGCGCGAGATTGACCGCATCGTACCGCTCGACGACTTCGACGTTGAGACCGCCGCCGCGCTCCGCGAGCACCTACGCATCCCCGGCATGGGCGACACGACCGCGCGCTACTTCCGCGACAAGCTCTCCATGCGGATGAAGGCGCGCGAGAGCGGCGTCCTCGTCCCCGACTTCGTCCACGCGAACAACGACGCGCGCGTCCGCGCGTTCACCGAGAGCGTGCCCGCGCCCTGGGTGTTGAAGCCGCGCTCCGAGGCTTCGGCCATCGGCATCGCGAAGGTCAACTCGGCGGAAGAACTCTGGCCGCAGCTTGAGAATTTGGGCGAGCGCCGCTCGTTCTACCTGATCGAACAGTTCATCCCCGGCGACATCTTCCACGTTGACTCGGTCGTCTCCGAAGGCGAGACGGTCTTCACCGCCGTGAGCAAGTACGGCAAGCCGCCGATGGAGGTCGCGCACGGCGGCGGCGTCTTCCTCACGCGCACGATCTCCCGGCAAACGGAGGACGCGCGGGCGCTCGAACGACTCAACCGCGACCTTGTTCGCTCACTCGGCCTGCCGCGCGGCGTCACTCACACAGAGTTCATCAAGGCCGGCGACGGTCGCTTCTATTTTCTTGAGACGGCGGCGCGCGTCGGCGGCGCGAACATCGCCGAGGTGGTCGAGGCCGCGACCGGCATCAACCTCTGGCGCGAGTGGGCGCGCGTCGAGATCGCGGGCGAGCGCGGGCTTTACGAACTCCCGCCGCGGCGCGAAGACTACGCCGGCATCGTCATCTCGCTCGCGCGTCAGGAGTGGCCCGACACTTCTGCTTACGACGACCCGGAGATCGTCTTCCGCCTGCGCAAGCGCCATCACGTCGGCCTGCTCGTCGCGTCGCACGACGCCGCGCGCGTCGAGCATTTGCTGAACTCTTACGCGCGCCGGTTCCTCGAAGACTTCAGCGCGACGCTGCCCGCGCCGGACAAGGCGACGAGCTAGGAGATTGCGGAATGCGGATTTCGGGTTGCGGATTTCTCTTTGCCGTCTTTGCGCTTTTGCGAGAAATTGAATCTCAGGCGAAGGCGCTGGAGCCGCAAAGAACAAACGCTGCTTTCGTCAGCCCTAATCCGAAATCCGAAATCCGAAATTGAATTATGCCGCGTGACCTGATTCGCGAGTACCTGAGCTTCG
Organism: Pyrinomonadaceae bacterium; assembly: GCA_035652995.1. GTDB lineage: Bacteria > Acidobacteriota > Blastocatellia > Pyrinomonadales > Pyrinomonadaceae > QHXN01. Next base: position 5,017 of record DASRCS010000163.1, on the reverse strand, counting down.
TCCGCGTCGAGAAGGGGCTGTCGAAGAACTCCGTCGAGAGTTACAGCCGCGACCTCGCGCGGCTGAAGGCTTGGGCCGAGCGGGCGAAGTGCGAGCCGCAGTCTCTCGACAAGACTTCGATGACGCGGTTCATGATGTCGCTCACGCGCGAGGGGCTTTCGCCGCGGTCGGTCTCGCGGATGTTAAGCTCCGTGCGCGGCTTCTTCCGCTTCCTCCTCCTCGACGGCCACATCAAGAGCGACCCGACCGCCGACCTCGTCTCGCCGCAGGCCGCGCAGAAGCTCCCGAACTTTCTGACGCAGGAACAGGTCGAGCGCCTGATCGAAACGCCCGACACCGACACGCCCGAAGGCGTGCGCGACCGCGCGATGATCGAGCTGCTTTACGCGACGGGCCTGCGGGTTTCGGAGCTTGTCGGGCTGAAGACTTCGAGCGTGAACGTTGACAGCGGGCTGCTCTCCTGCACGGGCAAGGGGAGCAAGCAGCGGAGCGTGCCCGTCGGTCGCTCGGCGATTCAGTGGCTGCAAAGGTACGAGTCGGCGCGGCGCTCGCTGCTCGCGGGGCGCGAGTCTCAAATGCTCTTCGTCGGCTACCTCGGTCGCCCCGTCACGCGCCATACTTTCTGGGCGGTGCTGAAGAAGTACGCCGAGAAAGCCGGACTCCGCAACGTCTCGCCTCACGTGCTGCGCCACAGCTTCGCGACGCACCTGCTCGAACACGGGGCCGACACGCGCAGCGTCCAGGCCATGCTCGGCCACAGCGACCTCGCGACCACGCAGATTTACACGCACGTCACGGGCGAACGCCTCCGCAGCGTTTACGAAAAACACCACCCGCGCGCCAAGCGCGACGGAGAAGCCGCCGCCTTCGAGGAAGAAGAATGACGAAGGCGGCGCGGTCAAAGCCGTCGCCGCCTTCGTTCTGTCCGGCTCGCCGAGAGCGCTTTCAAATACTCTTCAGACTCAGGTCGCCCGAAGCCGTCGAGATTCTGAGCAGGCGCGAGCCGCTGCCCAAGCGACCGCGCGCGTGTTTGCCCGAACTGTACTCGTCCTGCTTCACCTCGATTGGAAAGTTCGTCTCGATGTCGCCCGAAGCGGTTGACATCTCCACGTCGGCGTCAACGCTCGCGGGCAGGCGGACGTGAACGTTGCCGCTCGCCGAAGAGAAGCGCAGTTCGCCAGCGCCTTCGAGCCGCGTCAACTCCACGTCAACGTCGCCGCTCGCCGTGCTCGCGCTCACCGTCCCGGCGGCCTCCCTGACTTTCACCGTCCCGCTCGCCGAGCTTGCGTGAATGTCGCCGCTCACGCCTTCGAGCGTCACGTCGCCGCTCGCGGTGCTGAGGCGCAGCCTGCCGCTCACGCCATCGGCGTTGACGTTGCCGCTCGCCGTCGTGATTTTGTCGAAGTCGAAGTTCGCCGAGCGCGGCACGCGAACCTCGAACCGGACGCTCGCGTCGCAGTTGCAGTTGCGCGGGTACTTCGCGCGAAGCTCGACGCGATTGCCTCCGCTCAAGTCTTCGACATCCACCACGCTGCGATCCGGCCCTTCCTTGTACGCCGTCACCTCGACCCCGCCGCCGTCGTAAGCTTTTATGTTCACGTCGCCCGAAACGTTCTCGATGTTGATCGAGCCGTTCGGCCCGATGTTGTAGGTGTGCTGAAAGTCCTGCGCGCGCGCGACCGCCGCCGACGCGACGCACAGAACCACTGCCGCGATGAACTTCACAAGCGCCCGGCTTTTCATTCTGGTCACACTCCTCCCCGACCGTCTGGTCAAAAACTTTCGATCTGCCGTGTAAACACCGCCGGGCAGAGTTTTGTGGCAGGCTCCGGGAAAAATGTTTGAGAAGAAACTGCCGTCGCGCGAGATGCAAGCGGCTTCATGCTTCGACGGCATGAGGCCGGATGGATTCGCCGCGTGTTTGAACGGGCGAAAGTTTACGGAAGGCCGCGGGCCACTTGCGCGCCCCGTTCAGTCAGATTTTCGATTGACGATGACAGGCTCAAGCGTGCGCGTCGTGTTCTCGATGACGCTCGGCACGGGCAGCGGCGTCGCTTCGGCGAGCGAGCGTTCGGGCGCGGCGTCAAGCTCTCTCGTCGTGTCGGCCTTCTGCCGCAAAGGCTCGCGCGCTTCGCCGTCGGCTTCTCTGGCGGCTCGCCTGCGGCGCAGCAGGAGCCGCGCGAAGACGGCCTCGACCGAGAGCAGAAGCATGAAGCTGAAGACCGCGAAGGCTTTGATGAGCGCCGCGTCCGAAGGCTCGACGCCCTTCATGACCTGAAGCAGCGCGATGACAGCCGCGAGGCCGACGGCGAAGAGAAAGACCATCGCCGCGACGAGCGTTTCGGGTGCGGCCTCGGCCCTCGCGCCGCCGCGCCTCGTGTTCGGCAACTCTTCGCCGCAGTGTTTGCAGAAGCGCAGTCCGCGCGCGACCGCCGCGCCGCAGGTCGAACAGTACATCCGCTTCACCCCCTGAGCGTCGTTACGAAGAAGCGGGCGGCTAAGTTCGCGGGGCGTCCGCGCGAGTTCGCCGAACGGTCGTGATAAGTCTGAGCTTCCGCGATAGGCTTGAGCGTGGCCGCGTCGAATGTTGTCCGCGCGGGCCGGATTTGAATTACAATGCGCGGCGTGCTCGCGCGGATTTCAGAGAGGCGTTGGGTCGGCTACACGGTCGCGGCCTTCGGCGTCCTGGCCGCGACGCTCGCGCTCAAGCTCTTCGGCGCGCGGATCAACGCGACGACGGTCGCGCTCGCGCTCCTGCTCGTCGTCCTACTGGTCTCGACGGGTTGGGGTTCGAGGCCGGGCATCCTCGCCGCGCTGCTCGGCGTCGCGTGCTTCAACTTCTTCTTCCTGCCGCCCGTCGGCACCTTCACGATCAGCGACCCGCAGAACTGGGTCGCGCTCTTCGCGTTCCTCGTCACGGCCATCACGGCGGGCCAACTCTCGGCGCACGCGAAGCGCCGCGCGGAAGAGGCCGACGCGGGCCGGCGCGAGATCGAGCGTCTGTACGGCGAGCTGCGCGACGCCTTCGAGCAGGCCAGCCGCGCCGAGGCGCTCAAGCAGAGCGAGCGCCTGAAGTCCGCTCTGCTCGACGCCGTCACGCACGACCTTCGGACGCCGCTCACTTCGATCAAGGCTTCCGTGACGACGCTGCTCGACGAACTCCGAACCGAGGCGACGCGCGAAGCCCCGGCGGCGCTCGACAGGGAAGGCCGTCAGGAGATGCTCGAAGTGATTGACGAGGAGGCAGACCGGCTCAACCGCTTCATCGAGGGCATGGTCGAGCTGGCGCGCATCGAGGCGGGCGAGATGCGTCTGCGTCGCCGCTGGGGTTCCGTCGAGGAGATCGTCGCGACCGCCTTGGAGCGCGCGTCGCCGCTGACACGCGGGCACAGGGTCGAGACCGATCTCGAATACGAACTGCCGTCGGTGCGCGTTGACGCGCGCGCGGTCGCCGAAGTGATCTACACGCTGGTTGACAACGCCGCGAAATACTCGCCCGCCAGGACGACGATCCGCGTCGGCGCGCGCCGCGGCGAAGACGAGTCGGTCGAGCTTTCGGTCGAAGACGAGGGGCGGGGCGTCCCCGCGCATCTACGCGAGCGCGTCTTCGACAAGTTCTACCGCGCGATGCTCGACGGCGACTCAGCCGCGCGCCGACCGGCGGGGACGGGCCTCGGGCTTTCAATCGCGCAGGGCATCGTCGAGGCGCACGGCGGGCGCATCTGGATCGAAGACGGCGCGGGCGGTCGCGGCTGTCGCGTCCGTCTGACGCTGCCGATTGGAGATCAGGAGGACTCAGCCGTCGAGTCGGCGGGAGCGGTCAACGATCAGGCGGGGAGTGCCGGGACGCAGGACTTGGTTTCCGGCGTCGAAGACGGGCGCGCGCGACTGGGCCTTTAGCATTCAACGATGAACGACAAGCAGCGCATTCTGGTCGTTGACGACGAGCCGCAAATCACACGCGTGCTGCGCCGCGGGCTGATGACGCACGGCTACGACGTGCGCGACGCGGCGGACGGAAAGTCTGCCCTGCGTCTCTTCGGCGAGTGGCAGCCCGACCTCGTCGTGACCGACCTCTCGATGCCGAACATGGACGGCATCGAATTGTGTCGCAAGCTGCGCGCTCTCTCCCAACTCCCGATCATCGTCCTCTCGGTACGCGGCGAGGAGCGCACGAAGGTCGAGGCGCTCGACGCGGGCGCGGACGACTACGTGACCAAGCCGTTCGGCATGGACGAACTTCTCGCGCGCGTCCGTGCGGCGCTGCGCCGCGCGCCCCGCGACGGCGAAGGCGACACCGCGCCGACGCTCGTCGAGGAGGGAGACTTCCGCGTCAACCTCGAAACGCGCGTCGTCACCGTGCAGGGCAGGGAAGTCCACCTGACGCCAAAGGAGTTCGAGCTGCTCGTTTACCTCGCGCGCCACCCCGGAAAAGTTCTGACACACAGGACTCTGCTCGCGGCGATCTGGGGCGGCGAGTCGGTCGAGCAGACGGAGTACCTTCGCGTCTTCGTCGGCCAACTGCGGAAGAAGGTCGAGCCGGATCACGCGAAGCCGCGCTACATCCTCACCGAGCCTTGGGTCGGATACCGCTTCGACCCCGGCGAGTGAAAGCGCTGTCGCGGCTCGGAGTCACGAGGCCGTAAAACTTTACTTTATTGACAGGGGGGGCGTAACATCATGCGCTTGAAGAGAGCCGAGCACGTCCGTTTGCGGGCCGAAGGGAAGGGCTAGCGCTTGCGGCCTTGAGAGGGGGGGCGCGGGGATTCATGCCCCGTGCCCTTCGTCGCGTTCTGTCAACCGAGCGCGGGTCGGTGCGACTGCCGCGGGCGCTGACGAAAAATATAATCATGGCAACACGCATCGGGAACTCATTGACGCAGACGAGGGTAGTTGTAGCCACTTCGGTGATGCTCTCCTTCATCTCGTTCTGGCGGGCGGCGGCGATAGTCTTAAACGACTTAGGCTCGTCGGCCTACTACGTCGGCGGCATCGCCGAGCAGGCCGTCGGGCGCTC
>DASRCS010000162.1:0-3370 GCA_035652995.1 Pyrinomonadaceae bacterium | reverse complement strand
AGAACTCAAAAAATTCCTCACCGAACTCGGCCACCGCGTCCGCGACTTCGGCACGAACTCGACCGACGCGGTTGACTACCCCGACTTCGCTCATTCGGTCGCGCGCGCCGTGGCCGACGGAGAATGCGACCTCGGCATCGTCGTTGACGGCGCGGGCGTCGGCTCCGCGATGACCGCCAACAAAGTTCCCGGCGTCCGCGCCGCCGCCTGCTACTCCGTGAAGGTCGCCGTCAACTCCCGCGAGCATAACGACGCCAACGTCCTCACCCTGGGCAGCGGCACGATTGACTCGAAGCAGATGCGCGACATCGTCGGCGCGTGGCTCTCGACCGAGATCACCGAAGACCGCCACAAGCGCCGCGTCGCGAAGATTGAAGCTGTCGAGAGACAGTACAAGTGCTAAAATTTCATCATGGCTTATTCACACAACGGAGATTTCGAGCGGCTCGTCGAGCAGATAACGGACGTGATCGTCGCGCGGCTGAACGGCGACGGACACGCGCACGACGGGGCGTGCGGGTGCGGGAGCGCGTGCTTCAACCGCTGCCCCGAGAGGATGCAGCGGGTGGTGGACGCGGGCGCGGCGCGCATCGGTGTCGTGTTGGGTGAGTCGGCCTCGGCGCGCGACTGGGCGAGCCTTGTTGACCACACGCTCCTGAAACCCGAAGCGAGCGAGGACGACATCCGGCGGCTGTGCGAGGAGGCCGCGCAGTACCACTTCGCGAGCGTGTGCGTGAACCCGACGTGGGTCAAGTCTTCGGCCTGCGTGCTGCGCGGGACGGGCGTGCCCGTCTGCACGGTCGTCGGCTTCCCCTTGGGTGCGACGCTCGCCGACGTGAAGGCTTACGAGACGCGGCGCGCGATCTTCGACGGCGCGCGCGAGATTGACATGGTCATCAACATCGGCGCTCTGAAGAGCGGCGACGACTGCGCCGTCGAGTACGACATGCGCGCGGTCGTCGAGGCCGCGCACGGCGAGGGCGTGCTGGTCAAGACGATCATCGAGACGGCGCTTTTGACCGACGACGAGAAGGTGCGCGCGTGCCTCGCGGCGAAGCGCGCGGGCGCGGACTTCGTCAAGACCTCGACGGGGTTTGCCAAGTCGGGCGCGACCGTGGCGGACGTGGCGCTGATGCGCCGCACGGTCGGGCACGACATGGGCGTCAAGGCCGCGGGCGGGGTGAAGGGAATTACGGACGCGCGCGCGATGGTCGAGGCCGGCGCGACGCGCATCGGCGCGAGCGTAGGAGTCAAGATCGCGCAGGAGGCCGCCGGGCAGAAGACGACCGCCACGACCGCCGCCTACTGACCGTCGGGGCACCTGACGGACGGGCCGCGCGCGGACACGATGACACCGAGACCGTGGCAGTCGCAGCCCTCACTTTCGCGTAACTTGGATTTCAGAGCGCCCACCTCAAGCGCGGTCGCTGCCACAGAAATGAGACAGGCGCTTCTTGAAACGCGAAAGCTTTAAGTCTATCCTCGGAGCACCCGTTAACTTTCATCACAACCCGGAAGGTCTGAGACGATGGCTCCGAAGAGGCCGAACATTCTCGCGGTGATTCTGGGCGGCGGCGCGGGCACGCGCCTGTCGCCGCTGACGCTGACGCGCTCGAAGCCCGCGGTGCCACTGGGCGGCAAGTACCGCCTCGTTGACATCCCGATCTCGAACTGCATCAACTCGGACATCCTGCGCATCTTCGTGCTGACGCAGTACAACTCGGCGAGCCTGAACAAGCACATCGCGCAGACCTACCGCTTCTCGCAGTTCTCCAACGGCTTCGTCGAGATACTCGCCGCCGAGCAGACGCCGCAGAACCCGCAGTGGTTTCAGGGCACGGCGGACGCCGTGCGACAAGTCCTGCCGCACATCGGCGACTGGGGCATTGACACCCTGCTCATCCTCTCCGGCGACCACCTCTACCGGATGGACTACCGCAAGTTCCTCGCGCGCCACTTCGAGACCGAGGCCGACGTGACCGTCTCGGTCATCCCGTTCGTGCGCGAGCAGGCCGAGGACTTCGGGCTGCTGAAGGCCGAGACCTCCGGGCGCATCCTCGAATTCCGCGAGAAGCCGAAGGGCGAGGCGCTCGAAGAGATGAGGGTTGACACATCGGCCTTCGGCCTATCGCCGGAAGAGGCGCAGCGCCGCCCCTTCCTCGCCTCGATGGGAATCTACGTCTTCAAGTTCGACCTCTTGACGAAGCTGCTCGCGAACGACACGACGTGGGTTGACTTCGGCAAGCAGGTCATCCCGGCGGCAATCGAGTGCTGCAACGTGCAGTCCTTCATGTTCGACGGCTACTGGGAGGACATCGGGACGATCTCGGCGTTCCACAAGGCGAACCTCGACCTGACGGCGACCGTCCCGCAGTTCAACCTCTTCGACACCGAAGCGCCCATCTACACGCGCGCGCGCTACCTGCCGCCGTCGAAGGTCAACAACTGCCACATCAACCAGTCCATCGTCAGCGAGGGCTGCATCATCAACCGCGCGATCATCAACCGCTCGATCATCGGAGTCCGCACGCGCATAGACTTCGGCGCGCACATCGAGGACACGTATGTCATGGGCGCGGACTACTTCCAGTCAATCGAGGACATGGAGGCGGACATGCGCGCGGGCACGCCGCGCATAGGCATCGGCGAGGGCACGGTCATCCGCAACGCCATCGTGGACAAGAACGCGCGCATCGGCGCGGGCGTCCGCCTGACGAACGAACGCGGCCTGACCGACGAGGTCGGCCCCGACAGGAGTTGGTACATACGCGAAGGCATCATCATCGTCCCCAAGAACGGCGTCGTCCCGGACGGCACGGTCGTTTAGGGAAAAGATGAACGCGGACTGATGAATGATGAATTAAACCTTCAGGCAAAGCGTCGAGATAAAAAGAGAGGGCGGAAGTTGAGTGGATCAACTTCCGCCCTCTCCGTGTGTGAATAATGGCGCGCTTCCGTTAACTCATCATTCATCACTCCGCGTTGATCATTCCCTCGTCCCTCCGCGCGCGGCGTCGGCGGTGAAATGCTGGCCGTGGAGTTCGGGCGGGCGCTGCGTGTCGTCCTGCGCGGTGTTGGACGGGGGAGCGCCGTTCGCCGGTTTGTAGATGTAGCTGTCGCGCGCGCGCACGACGAGGTTGGGGCGCTTGACGCGAACCTTTATCTGGCGCTGCTCCTGCGCCTGCGCCTGGCGCGAAGGGTAGTAGCCGAGTTGGTACTGCTGGCGCAACTCGTCGGCGATGGACGCGAAGGCCGCCTCGACGTTGCCCATCGTGTCCCCCTCGAAGAGCCGACCGCCGGTCTCGTCCGCCAGCCCGTGCAGGTACTGGCTCGCGCGCTCGTAGTCGCCGCGCGAGCTTCCGATGCCGCC
>DASRCS010000161.1:0-15455 GCA_035652995.1 Pyrinomonadaceae bacterium | reverse complement strand
CGGCGCAGGCTTCGGCGGCGTGAAGCGGCGCTTCGCAGATATGTTCGCCGCCGTCCGACGAAGACCTGCGCGCCCCGACGAAACACTCTCCCGCGGCAAGCAGAAGGACAGGTACGCCGATCAGGCTTCGGGCGATTGACGCGCCGAAGCCGCGCGGGACGGAGTTCGGGCCGCCCCGTTTCGGACTCACGGGGAACAACAGGGACATGAATTACAAACAGCGGCGGGCGCGTGCAGCCCGCGCCCACAAAGATTTACTCAACTCGACTCTGAGCGCGCTTCTCCTCGCCACGCTGCTCGCCTCGCCCGCGGCTGCGCTCGCGCAGAACACGACCTCTTCGTCGCCGCCGCAGTCAACGACGAACCCGCAGACTCCGACGACGCAGAACCCGCCCGTGGGCACGACGCAGTCGCCGCAGACGCAGACTCAGCAACAGCAGCCCGGCACGCCGCAGCCCGCGCCGACGCGGACGCCGCCGAACGCGCCCGGCTCGACCGTCAACCCGACCAACGAGACGCAGCAGAGCACGCAGCCGCAGCCCGTGCAGCAGCAGCAGCAGCAGCAGACGACCCCGAACACGCAGGGGCCTCTGCCGCCGACGCCGCAGAACCCGCAGGCAGCGCCTCCGGGAAGCGGCCTGCCCGCCACCGCGAACCCCGCGGGCAACGCCGCGACGACGCAGCAGGGAGCGGGCGCGACGACGACCACGCCGAACGGCGTCGGGCCGGTTCCCGGCTCGAACGTCGGCGTCTCGACGGGCGCGGCACCGGCGCAACTCCCGCAGGAGCCGCCGCCGATTGCGCCGAACTACGAAGCGCCGCAGCGGCCTCTGCCGAGCGCCGAGCGCGTGGGCGTTGACGTGTCGGATCAGTTCCCTCTCGCCCTGAACGACGCCATCCGCATGGCGCTCCAGAACAGCAACGACATTGACGAGTCGCGCGTTGACGTGCAGATCGCCGAGTACAACTTGAAGGCCGCGCGCGGCGTCTATGACCCGCTGCTCTCTTCGGAAGACTACTACGAGCGCGCGACCACGCCGACGAGTTCGACGCTCGGCGGCGCGGGCGCGAGCGGCTCGGTCACGCAGACGGACGAGGTCGGGACGATGCGACTCGCCGGCTACTCGCCGTGGGCGGGCGGCTCCTACGAGTTCGACTTCTCCTCGACGCGCCTGACGACGACGAATCAGAACGTCACGCTCAACCCGCAGTTCCCGACCGCGGCGACGCTGACCTACACGCAGCCGCTGCTGCGCGGCCTGCGCTTCGACAACAACCGACGCCAGATCGAGATCGCCAAGAAGAACCTGACGCTCTCCGACGCGCAGTTCCGCCAGAAGGCGATTGACGTGATCACGCAGGTCGAGCAGGCGTACTGGGACTTGGCCTTCGCGCTCCGCAACCTTCAAGTGCAGATTGACGCCGTCAAGCAGGCGCGCATCCAAGTCGAGAGTAACGAGCGCCTCGTCGAGAAGGGCGTGCTCGCGCCGATTGACATCGTCGCCGCGCAGACGCAGGTGACGACCTTCGAGCAGAGCGTCTATACGGCGCAGCAGTCGGTGACGCAGGCCGAGAACACGCTGAAGACCCTGATCCTGCGCGACCGCTCGGAGGCGCTCTGGTCGCGGGCGCTCACGCCCGTCACGCCCGTCAGCCTCGACGTGCCGAACGTGCCGCTCGACGACGCGGTCAGGTCGGCGCTCGCCAACCGCCTCGACCTCGCCGAGCTGCGGACGAACAAGGAACTGAACGACATAGACCAACGCTATTACCGCGACCAGACGAAGCCGCAGCTCAACCTCGTCGGCACCTACACGACCGACGGACTCGCGGGCACGCTCGTGCCGCGGACTTCTTCCTCCGCGAGCACGACCGCGACGCTCGTCCAGCGCATCAACGAACTCTCAACGATAGCGGGGCTTCAGCCTCTCACGGTGACGACCACCACGTCTTCGCCCGCGGCGAACCTCGTCGGCGGCTACACGCAGTCGCTCGCGAACCTCTTCGAGCAGCGCTACCCGACCGCACACGTCGGCGTCAGCATCTCGCTCCCGCTCCGCAACCGCACGGCGGAGGCGAACCTCGGTCGCACGCTCGTCCAGGGCAACCGCATCAACGACCAGATCAGGCAGCAGGAGCAGTTGATCGAGGCCGACGTGCGCAACTCGGTGCAGGCCGTCCGCTCCGCTCAGGCGCGTCTCGCCTCCGCCGCCGCGTCGCGCTCTTCCGCCGAGCAGCAGTACGCGAGCCAGCAGCGGCAGTTCCGCGCCGGCACGACGACGGTCTTCCTCGTGCTTCAGGCGCAGACCACTCTGCTCGCCGCGCGCGCGAGCGAGTTGCAGGCGCAGACCGATTTGAACAAGGCCATCTCGCAACTCCAGCACGCGACCGGCAACACGCTCGAAGTCAATAACGTCGCCGTCATCAAAGACACGAAGGACGCGCCCGCGCGCGACCTGCGGATGCGCGAGCCGGAGGCTTCGGAGCCAGCCGCGTCCGGCAACGCCTTCGCGCCCGCGCAAGCGCCGGGCGACAGGCCGTAACAACCGACATGAGACGCGACGCGACGAAAGACACAGGACACGCACCGCGGCGACGCGCGCCGGGGCCGCGACTCTTGTCGCTCGCGCTCGCGCTGCTCGCCGCGTGCGCGTCCGCGTCGTGCCGTTCGGGTTCGGGCGCGAACGACAACAACAACAACGTCGCGGAAGGAGTCGTCGTCGTGAACGCGCCCGCGACCGGAGTCGTCAAGCGCGTGCTGGTCGGCGAGGGCGTCGAGGTGCAGCAGGGCGCAGGGATAGTCGAGATCGCCGTCGCGACGCCGCGGCAGGCGCAGGCCGAGCCGACGCAAGACCCGGTCGCGCGCGCCGCGCAGAACTACGGGGCCGCGCAGAACGGCATCGAGGCGGCCAGGGCCGAGGTCGTCCGCGCGGAGGTCGAGGTGCAGAGGCTCACGCCGCTCGTCGCTTCGGGTCAGGCTTCGCAGGGCGAGCTTGACGGCGCGCGCGCGGTTTACGAGCGCGCGCAGCAGCGACTCCAGAGCGCGCAGAACTCGGCGCAGTCCGCGCAGTCCGGCCTCATCGCCGCGCGGCAGCAACAACTGGGCGGGGCGAACGGACTCGGCACATCGGCGACGCCCGCCGAGCAGACGATCTATGCGCGCGCGACCTCCGCGGGCCGCGTCGCCGTCATCAACGTGCGCGTCGGCGAGCGCGTCAACGAAGGCCAGCCGCTCGCGACTCTGCGCGCGGGCGGAGAGTGAGACGAACGAAGAGAGTTCAGTTGATGCGAAGTCAGGCGAGTACGACGAACGACGAAGCCGTCAACCTTGGCCCGCGCGAGCAGAGGAAGCGGCGCGTGATGGGCATCGTCGCACTCACGGTCGGGGTCGCGCTCGCGTTCCTGCTCGTCGTGCTTCAGGCCCCGCGACTCGCGCGACTCGTCGTCTTCTTCCCCGTCTGGATCGCCGGACTCGGCTTGCTCCAGTCGCGCGAGAAGACCTGAATCGCGATGGCCGCGCGCGGGACGCGCAACATGGACGCGGGCGAAGAGAAGGTCGGGGACGAGGCGGTCGTCTCGCAACTCCGCGAGAAGTCGCGCCGCATCAACCGCCGCGCAATCATCACCGCCGCGGTCGTCACGCTGGTCACGCTCGCGTTCCCTTGAGGCTCCTTCGCAGTTCGGAAGTTTGCGTTTGAAGAGACGCGGGCGACGCGCGGCCCGCGCCTCTTTCCTCTGCCGGAATTACTGCTTCGGGCGGAAGAAGAGTCTCTCCATGTGAAGGCCCTCGGCGACCTTCGGCGGGTCGAAGAGGACGCCGAGTCCGAACTGCGTCGTGCCGGGGTCGGCGAGGCTGTCGCGCTCGGCGCGATTGATGAAGACGCCTTCGATCTTCTCCGTCGAGCCGTCGGCGTAAACCTTCGTCCCCGTCAGCAGCGCGCCCGAAACCCGCGCGCCCCTCAGCGTGAACGCGCCCGCGCCGCCCGGAGCCGGTTCATAACCGCTTCCCTCGACGCTCCCGTCCGCCGAGACCTTCAGCGAGAGCGTGTAGTCCTCTTCGACCGTAGCCACGTACTCGCCCGAATAGTCGGCGGCGGGTCTTACGGCAGGCTCGCTCCTAACCTCCTTGAACTTCTCCACGCGCACGCCGCGCTTCTCTTTCACCTCGTGCCTGCTCTTGCTGAAGATGGCCGCAAGCTCGCGCGCGCGCTGCCCCGCGTCCGTCTGCGCGGCGGCGTCCGAGGCGACGGCGCAAAGGCCGACGAACAAAACCGCGGTTAAGATAATTCGCATCGTAATCCTCCCGGTTGAATGTCTCCGCCTGAATAAGAGAACACCGCCCGCGGAAGTTTTGTGGCGGAAAACTAAAGGCGCTGACGGTTCTTTAGAATCTTGACGAACGAGCCGGAGCGAAGCTCGTCGGTCGTGAGTCCGGTCAGGCGCACGGCCTCGTCTTCAGACACAGCGCCGCAGCCCGTCGCGCGCAAGAAATAGTTGAGCAAGCCTTGGCCCGTCGCCGCGTCGTCGAAAACGTCGCCGACGAGCGTGGCGCGCGCGGCCTTCTCGACGAAATTGCTCAGGCGCTCGGACGCGGGGCCGAGGCTTTCGAGGAAGAAGGTATAGACGGCTGCGTAGCGGACGGGGAGTTGCGCCGGGTGCAAGTCCCAGCCCTGATAAAAAGCGTTCGTGAGCGAGTGCTGCGTGTGCTCGTAGTGCAAACGCCACGCGCGGTGAACGGTGCGGCGATTCTCTTCCTCTTGCCCTTCCGTCAATGCCTGCCCTTCCGTCGCGCGGTGCGCGGGCACGGGCATGATGTTCGTCGCGCCGTCGGAGAGCCAGACGCCCGTGCCGCCCAGCGCGACCTGCATCACGTGGCGCGCGAAGTCGCACGCGGGGTGCGTCATGTGCTGGTGCGCCGCGGTGATCTGGCAGCTCGCGGTGTAGTCGTAGGTTCCGAAGTGCGCCGCCGTGCAGCGGCCCCGCGCGGCCTCGACGAGCAGGGGCAAGGCGGACTCGCCGCGGTGGTTGATGATTGACTGGGTCGTCTCGACCATCATCTCCATCTTCAGCGCGCCCGCTTCGAGTCCGCCCGACTTTTCAAACTCGTCGAAAACGGAGGCGAGCGCCGCGACCTGTTCGGGCACGGTTATCTTCGGGAGCGTGACGACGAAGTTGTCGGGCAAACGTCCGCCCGTCTCTTCCAGAAGCGTCGTCAGGAAAATGTCGAGCGTGCGGGCCGAGCGCGCGTACAACTCTTCGCTGAAGGTCTTGATGCGGATGCCGATGAACGGCGGGAGAGTGCCCGCCTTCATGCCTGCGGCGACTTCGCGCGCGGCGGACTCGGCGTGGCCGTCCTCTTCGGCGTCGGGGCGGTTGCCGTAGCCGTCCTCGAAGTCAATGCGGAAGTCTTCGACGGGTTCGCGCCTGAGCTTCTCGACGACGCGCGTGTAAACCGTGTGCGCGAGCCAGACGCCCTTGTGCTCGCGTCGGAACGCGGCCCCGTCCCGCTCGATTGCGTCTCGCACCGCCGAGTCGTCGCCGACCGAGTCGGGCAACTCGTCCGAGCCGGGCAGCTCAAGCGCGCGCGCGAACGAGGCGAAGTCCGGCGCGTAAGTTTCGAGCGCGCGCAGCGCGAGCGCGCCGAGCCGCGGCGTCGTGTCGGACTTGAATAGGTGCGCGCCGCCGTAAACCGTGTGGACGGGCTGCCGCCGCATCGTCTCGCCGGGGTAGCGCGCGGCGAACTCACGATTAGCCGCGCTCAGGCGCGCGGTTATCTCTCGCGTCGAATCTTCGTTCAGCGTCGTTCTCATTTTTCTCCTCGGTTGGCTTGGGCCGGAGCATTCTACCGCAGCGCCCGCGCGCCGCGCGAGACCGTCTTCGCCATTGTTGCCAAAACGCGGAGTTCTGTTTTAAGTTTGCGTCATGCCTTCACGCGATCTCGTCGTCCGAGGTCAGCAAGTCGTCACACCCAGCGGAGTCGGGGCCGCCGCGATTCACATACGCGACGGGCGCATCTCAGACGTGCGCGCGTTCGACGACGTGCCGCAAGGATTCGAGGTCGTTGACGCTGGCTACCGCGTAGTGCTTCCCGGACTCGTTGACTCGCACGTTCACGTCAACGAGCCGGGCCGAACCGAGTGGGAAGGCTTCGCGACGGCGACGCGCGCGGCGGCGCGGGGCGGCACGACGACGGTCGTTGACATGCCGCTCAACAGCATCCCGCCGACGACGACGCTCGAAGGCTTGCGCGAAAAGCTCGATGCGGCGCGCGGCAAGTGCAGCGTGGACGTTGCGTTCTGGGGCGGCATCGTTCCGGGCAACACCGACGAGCTTGCGCCTATGTTCGCGGCGGGTGTCGTCGGCTTCAAGTGCTTTCTGATTCCTTCGGGCGTCGAAGAGTTCCCGCACGTGACCGAAGCCGAGTTGCGCCCCGCGATGCGCGAGCTTGCGCGCCTCGGCGCGACGCTCATCGCGCACGCCGAACTGCCGGGGCCGGTCGAGCGAGCGCTCGCGAGTTGTTGTAGCGCGGACGCGGAAGGCGACCCGCGTCGCTACGAGACTTTCCTTCGCTCGCGCCCGCGCGAGGCCGAGAACGAAGCAGTCGCGCTGTTGATAAAACTCTGCCGCGAGACGGGCGGGCGCGTGCATGTCGTTCATCACTCGTCGGCGGACGCGCTGCCGACGCTGCGCGCGGCGAAGGATGAGGGCTTGCCGCTGACTGCCGAGACGTGCCCGCACTACCTCTTCTTCGCGGCGGAAGAAGTCCCCGACGGCGCGACCGAGTTCAAGTGCTGCCCGCCGGTGCGCGAGCGCGAGAACCGCGAAAGGCTCTGGCAGGCTTTGGGCGACGGCACGCTCGACATGATCGTCTCGGATCACTCGCCGTGCCCGCCCGCGTTGAAGCTGCGCGAGGAGGGCGATTTTCTAAAGGCGTGGGGCGGCATCGCGTCTCTGCAATTCAGGCTGCCGATAATTTGGACCGAGGCGCGACGCCGCGGCCACACGCTCGAAGACCTCGCGCGCTGGCTCTGCCGCGAGCCGGCGCGGCTCGCCGGACTCGACTCGCGCAAGGGCGCAATCGCCGCGGGGCTGGACGCAGACCTCGTCATCTTCGACCCCGAAGCGAGTTTTACGGTCGCGCCCGAAATCAACGAACACAGGCACAAGCTCACACCCTACGACGGGCGCGAGTTGCGAGGCGTCGTCGAAGCGACCTACCTTCGCGGCGAGAAAATCTACGACCGCGGCGCGTTCCCGGAAACGCTGACGGGCAAGCTGCTCATGGGGCGCGACGGGGACGGCTCCGCACCCATGCGGCCCGTCTGAACGTGCCGCGCCATGCTGGCCGGCGGCGGCGCGAGAGGCCGCGGCGAGTGGCCGAGCCGCCGCGCGTTGAAGCGCGGCACTGCAGGGCTGCGTGAACCTGCCTTACCGGGGGAGACGATGTCAGGCCATAAGGTCTTCGTTAGCTACAAGAGCGTAGATAGGGAGTGGTGCCGGAACCTCGCCCAGAGGTTGCGGGAGAACGACGTGGACGCCTGGTGGGACGAGTGGGAGATCAAGTACGGCGATTCCATCCTGGGGAAAATGGACGAGGGAATCGATCAGAGCGAGTTCATGCTGCTGGTGCTTAGCCCCGAATCGGTCGGCGCGGACGCCCACTGGGTCGGCGCGGAGTGGCAGGGCTTCCTCTCGGGGGTGTATTCGGGGAAGAGGAAGGGGCAATTGATCCCCATCCTGCTGCGCGACACCGACCTACCCGCCCCGCTCGCGAGATTGAAGTACCTCGACTTCCGCGACGGGAGTAAGTTCGAGGAGCAGCTCCTTAAGCTCGTCAACCAGATCAAGGGCGTGGAGGCGCGCCCCCCTTTGAGGCCCGCGCCGCAGCCGCTAGAGTTCACCGCCGAGGTCGCCGCGGGCGAATTCGCCGTCCTGCTCCCGCGGCGCGAGATTCTGGTCGCGGGCACGCGCTTTAATTACGTCCCGGCGGGGGAGTTCCTGATGGGGTCGGGCGATGGCTACGAGCAGGAGCAGCCGCGCCACAAGGTCAGGGTGGGTTCGTTCTTCATGGCCGTCGCCCCGGTGACGAACCTCCAGTTCGACAGCTTCGTGAGGGCGACCGGTTACGTCACGACCGCCGAAGTCCGCGGCGGCCTCTACTCCCCGCAGCCGGGGGTGTGGGACACGCAGCCCGGCGTTGATTGGCGGCACCCGTCGGGGCCGGATTCGACCCACCGCGGGAAGGAACACCACCCGGTCGTGCAGGTGAGTTGGTATGACGCAAGGAAGTATTGCGAGTGGCTGTCGGGCCAGTCCGGGGTCGAATGCGACCTGCCGACTGAAGCGCAGTGGGAGTACGCGGCCTCCGGCCCGAGCAGCAACGTCTGGGCCTTCGGCGACAGTTACCGGCGCGGGCTTGCCAACCTTGAGGGGCGCGACACCACCTCGGTCGCCGACTACGCGCCCAACGCCTTCGGCCTCTATGACATGGCTGGCAACGTGCACGAGTGGTGCTCCGACTGGTTCGCCGAGACGTGGGCGCTGGCCGGCCACGACCTCGGCGGCGTGACCTCCAACCCCGCGGGGCCTGCCCAGGGGAAGGAGCGCGTCCTCAAGGGCGGGTCGTGGTTCGACGAGCCGAAGCACGCGAGGAACGCGAACCGCTTCTCCGCGGGTGCTTCGCTGAGCGCGCCGAACTGGGGCTTCCGCTGCTCGCTCGCCCTGGGCGACGAGCTGCTCGACAGGCTGCACGACGCTAAAGTGTGGGGACTGAAGGCCCGGCAGATGTACGGATGAAGAGGTGACGCATATGAGCAAACAGGAGGAAGCAGACGGACTGCACGAGTATCGGCGCGCGACTTTCACCGTCAGCGCGAACAACCTGAAGGGGTTGCAGGCACTCGGCGACGAAGGCTGGGAGGCGGTGTCGGCCCATTACGTCGAATTGTCTGATTACGAATTTCTATTCCGGCGCCCCCTCGACAGGGCGGGCGGGTCGGACACCTGGGAGTACCACTTATTCGAATGGTTCGCGCCGTCGAGCGCCATCAAGGCCCACTTGGAAAGCTGCGGCTGGGTCGAGCTCATCTACATAAGCCACTACTACAGAGCCGACTACCTGGTCGAGCGGCCCGGGAGGTGGCGGGGGACGGACGACGGTGACGTGGTCGCGCGCCTGAACAGCCTCGGCTACTATTGTAATTGGAGAGACGAGGAGGTTGACGAAGTGCTCAAGGTGAAGTGGGACCAGTCGGGGGCGCGCGGTCACAACATCGGCACCTACGAGGCCGTCCGCTACTGGCTGGCCCGCGTTCTCGTGCCGCGACTCTTAGAGAAGAACGGCTGCGCTCCGCCCGGCGGCGACCCCGAAGCGTTCCTCGGCGAGCTACTCCGCCTGCGCTCCGCGGGCCACGGCACGCTTGAGAGGACGGTCGAGTATTGGTTGTACCGACCTGGCCCAGAGGTAACATGCTCGCCCAGGTCGTCACGCTCGGCAGCCACGCGAACGGGACGCTTCAGCAGTCGCTGCTGCTGGCGCGCGCTCTGGCGGCGCTGTCGTTCGACGTGCGCCTGGTCAGCCTGACCCCGGACATCCACCCGTCGGTCATCGAGGCGGGGCGCGACGTCCGGCTCGGCCTTGTCGCGGCCACGCCGGACGAAGTGCCGCCGGCACATCTCAGCATCGTGGTCGGCCTGTGGGACGCGCCGAGCGTCGCGGCGGCGGCGGCGCTGGCTCGCGGGCCGGGGCGTCTCATCCTGGCCCCCACGCTGTACCGGCAACAGAGCCTGCTGTCGGGGTTCAGTGGGCGGGCCGAGGCGTTGTGGTTCGTCTCGTGGGATCAGGCCGTTGCGGCGCGCGACTCGTGGCACTTGGCCGGGCGCGTCGAGGTGGTGCGTTGTGTCGTGGACACCGAGCGGTTCCGCCCCTCCGGGCGCGTGCCGACCGGCGACCCCTGGGTCGTGTGCAGGCATAGCTTCGACGACCCGTCCAAGTTCGCGCCCGACACGGAATTCATCGTCCGGGGCGTCGCGCAGGAACACGACGTCGTCTTCGAAATGCTGGGTGCCGCGCGCTCGTTGGCGACGACCGAAGGTGGGCGGCTCCGCGCTTACCCGCAGGAAGCCTTCGACCCGGCCCTCTTCCTCCGGCGCGGCGACCTCTGGGTTTACGCCCATGCGCCGCAGTGGAGGGAGACCGCCTGCGTCGCCATGCTCGAAGCGATGGCGTGCGGGTTGCCGGTGGTGGTAAATAACCTCGGCGGGATGCGCGAATACGTCGCCCACGGTCGAACCGGTTTCGCGTGCAACAGCAGTAGAGAGTTCGTCGAGTTCACGTGCCTCCTCTTAGACAGGCCGTCGTTGCGGGCGGCGATGGCCGCGGAGGCGCGCGCCTTCGTGGAGCGACGCCACTCGCTGGCGAGTCTGGTGCCGCGGCTACGAGAACTGCTGGGCGCGTGACGCCGGCCCCAAGCCCCACCGGGAGTTCGAAGCACATGTCTGCCGAGTCTGCCTTTACCAACTTAATTGACCTCGCCGCGGAACGTCTGGGCGGCGCGGTGCTTTACGCCGACGACGACTTCTTCGCGCCGAAGGAGAATCTTCTGAAGGCGAGCGCGCCGGTCTTCGTCGAGGGCAAGTACACCGAGCGCGGCAAGTGGATGGACGGGTGGGAGTCGCGGCGTCGGCGCACGCCGGGCTTCGACTGGTGCCTGATTCGTCTGGGACTCGCGGGGCGCGTGCGCGGCGTGGTCGTTGACACGAGTTTCTTCCGCGGCAACTACCCCGAAGCTTGCTCGCTCGAAGCCTGCGCCTCGGAAGGCAACCCGACCGTCGCCGACCTGACCCACGAGGCGACCGAGTGGGTCGAGATACTGCCGCAGTCGCCGTTGCAGGGCGACTCGATAAATCCGTTCGCCGTCTCTTCAAGCGAACGCTTCACGCACCTGCGCTTCAAGATTTACCCGGACGGCGGCGTCGCGCGCCTGCGCGTGTACGGCGACGTGCTGCCGGATTGGGAAAGAATCAAACGCGCGGGCGGGCTGGTTGACCTCGCGTCGGTCGAGTGTGGCGGACTCGTCGTCGCGACGAGCGACGAGTTCTTCGGCGGACGCCACAACCTCATCATGCCGGGCCGCGGGCGGGACATGGGCGACGGCTGGGAGACGAAGCGGCGTCGCGGCCCCGGTCATGACTGGTGCGTCGTCCGTCTCGGCGCTGCCGGGACGATCACACGCGTCGAGGTTGACACGGCGCACTTCAAAGGCAACTTCCCCGAAAGCTGCTCGCTCGAAGTCGCGGGCGCGACCGCCGGTGTCATGGATGAAGCCGCGCTCGACTCTTTGCAGTGGCGCGAGCTTCTGCCGCGCACTCCGCTGCAAGCACACGCGCGCCACTTCTACGAGCGCGAGTTGAGGGACGCGGGCGAGGCGACGCACGCGCGTTTCCGAATCTACCCGGACGGAGGCGTCAGCCGGCTGCGGCTCTACGGGCGAGTCTCGACCGATGCCTGATTACAGGAAATACACCAAGCCGATTGATAAGCTGAACAGCATGACGCCGGACGAGAAGCGCGCGGTGCTGCTCTCCTGCTGCGGCTCGACGCGCTGGGCCGAGCGGGTCGCCGCGCTCCTGCCGATGTGGGACGAAGGGCAAGTGCTCATCATCGGCGAGCGCGTGTGGAACGAACTCGCGCGCGAGGACTGGCTCGAAGCCTTCCGCGCGCACCCGAAGATCGGCGAGCGCAGGGCCGAAACGGAAGTGAGCGAGGCCGCGCGCCGCTGGTCTGAGGGCGAGCAGTCGCGCGCGGGCGAGGCTTCGGCGGAGACGCTCGCGGCCCTCGCGGAGGCGAATCGCGAGTACGAGGAGAAGTTCGGCTTCATCTTCATCGTCTGCGCGACGAACAGGACAGCCGGGCAGATGCTCTCGATGCTTCGCGAGCGGATGAGGAACGACGCGGGGACGGAGCTGCGCGTCGCGGCGGAAGAGCAGTGGCGCATCACGGAGCTGCGCGTCAGGAAGCTTCTGGAAAAATGAGCGCGATCACCACGCACGTTTTAGACACGTCGGCGGGGCGGCCCGCGTCGGGCGTGCCCGTCACGCTCGAAACGCGCGGCGAGGGCGGCGACTGGCGCTTGCTCGGTCGCGGCGCGACGGACGCGGACGGGCGTCTGCGCGACCTTCTGCCCGACGACTTCGATTTGAAGGCGGGCGCGTACCGGCTCACGTTCGACGCGGGCGATTACTTCGCGCGCGCGGGCGTCGAAGGTTTCTACGCCGAGGTCGTCGTCGCCTTCGTCGTCCGCGACGCGGGCGCGCACTACCACGTGCCGCTGCTGCTCAGCCCTTTCGGCTACACGACATACCGCGGCAGTTGAAGACGATTGCGGAGCGGCGGATTTCGGATTGCGGATTGGAAGAGGCGCGCTCCTCGTCGCTGCTTGAGCACGGCGCGTGAGAGCGGCACAGAGGGGCAGCAGCGCGGCTCTCGTCTTTCTTCAATCCGCATTCCGCAATCGTCAAAACATGACTATCTCATAAGAGGGCTTATCATGAGGCTTTCCCCGAACGTCAGCGAGTGGCTCAACCTGCTCACGCGCTGGTTCCACATCTTCGCCGCGATCATGTGGGTCGGCTCGACCTACTACTTCACCTGGCTCGACGGTCGCTTTCAGGAAGAAGAGCGCGAAGCGGCGGGCGGCGAGCGTGCCGAGGTGTGGATGGTTCACAGCGGCGGCTTCTACGTCGTCGAGAAGCGGAAGACGCCGAGCCTGCGCCGTCTTCACTGGTTCCGTTGGGAGGCGATGGCGACTTGGGTGAGCGGGATGCTCATGCTCACCATCGTCTATTACACGGGCGGCACGATGGTTGACCCGGACGTGCGCAACATCAGCGTCACGACCGCCGTGCTGTTCGGCCTCGGACTTCTCACGGTCGGCTGGGTCGTTTACGACCTGCTCGTCTGGTCGCCGCTCGGAAGAAACGAGCGCGCGTTCGCCGTCGTCGCCTTCGCGCTCGTCGTCGGGCAGGCTTACCTTTCCACTCACGTGCTGAGCGGGCGCGCGGCATACATCCACCTCGGCGCGACGTTCGGAACCATCATGGCCGCGAACGTCTGGATGAGGATACTGCCCGCGCAGCGCCGCATGATCGCGGCGGTGAAGGAAGGACGCGCGCCCGACCCCGCGGAAGGCGCGCGCGCCAAGCTCCGCTCGAAACACAACACGTTCATGGTCGTGCCGCTCGTCTTCACCATGATCTCGAACCACTACCCGGTCGCGACCTACGGCCACGACTACAACTGGCTCATCCTCTCCGCACTCGTCTTCGTCGGCTGGGTCGCCGCGAAGATCATCCGCAGAGCGTGAATCAAAGGATGAAGGATGAAGTGAAGGCAAGACTGTCTCTTCTTCATTCTTCATCCTTCCGCCTTCATCCTTATCTTTTACGGCCCTTGATTGGCCGCGCCGATGGGGTCGCCCGGCGGCGTCGCGAGCGGCGTGGTGCGCTTGCGCGGCTCGGCGGGGCGCGTGAGGAAGCGTTCGATGTCGTCGTGCGTGGCGCGCAGGTGCGCGTTCGTCGCCTCGTCGGGCGATGTTTGCGCGGTCTCGTTTGAGAGGAGCGCGCGCAGTTGTTCGGTAGCCGCGGCGCGCACCTGCGTTGAGGCTTCGGGGTCGGCGGCCAAGTCCATCAGGCGCGTGACGACGAGGCTCTGCACGGCGCGGGCGATTGCCGCTTGGTATGCGTCCTTCGGCGCGGCCATGTACCACGTGCTCCGAACGAGCGCAGCAGCGACTTCCGCGAAGTCGGGGTTATTTTTGTCGAGCGCGTGGTACTGGTTGAGTCGCGCCGCGCGGTGCGGCTCTAACAGCGCGGAGACGGCGAGGTCTGCGGCGATTGAGGCGGCGGCGACGGGGTCGAACGCGGGGTCTGTGCGCTTCGCGAAAAGCTCCTGCGTGCCGCCCTCGTAGCCGAAGGCGCGCGGCGGGATGAGCGCGAGAACGCTCGGCGGCAGCGCCAACTCTTCGGACTTGATAGTGTCAAGCACGGCGTTCAACGCGTCGCGCTGACGGGCTGCGGGCACGACCTGCTGCACCTGCGGCGGCGACGGCCCCGCGGCGGTCTTCACAGAGTATGTGTAGTAAAGACCGCCGACCGTTTTGACCGCGGCCTGAAGTTGATAACGATGATGCAGGTAGAGCGGCAGGAGCTTCGCTTCAAGCAGAGAGAGCGGCGTTCCCGCGGGGATGTTGCCGAGTCCGAACTGCGAGAGCGCGATGCGGCGCACCTCCATCTCGTGACGGAGCATCGCGACGGGGTCGTCTCCGTTGTCCCAAAGACTGGCTAACGGATTCGCCGCGCCCGCGGGCCGCGCGTCGGCGTCTGAGAGGAAGAGCATCCCGTTCCTCACGCCTTCGTCCACAATCTTCTCAAGCTCGGCGGACTCGTCCGCTCCGGGCGCAAACTGCGAGTAGGCGAACCTGATCGCGAACTTGTCGTAAGCGCCTATCCCGACGGCGTAGGCGTTCGACAGGTCGAGCCTGCCGTCCTTGATCTCGACCAACGGCGCGGGGTAGTCCATCACGGACGCGCGACCGTATGTGCTGGCGGCGAAGTTGTGCGCGAGTCCGAGCGTGTGGCCGGTCTCGTGCGCGGCGAGCTGGCGCACGCGGGCGAGCGACATCGCGGCGGCATCGGTCGAAGGGTCGAGTCCGTCTAACTCGTCCATGCCCTCCAACATCCCCAACTCGCACTCGGCCCACGGCGCGCCCGTGCCCCACGAGCTTTTCTCGAAGGGCGGGACGAGTCCCGTGCCGATTAAGTAATCCTGACGGATTCGCAAAGAGCCGAGCGTGACGTTGCCCTTGATGATCTCGCCGGTGCGCGGGTCAACGATGCTGCCGCCGTAAGACCAGCCGCGCGAGGAGCGGTGCACCCAGTTGATCATGTTGTAGCGCACGTCCATCGGGTCTGCGTCCGCGGGAAGAATTTTTACCTGAAACGCGTTGCGGAAGCCCGCGGCCTCGAACGCCGCCGCCCACCACGAAGCGCCTTCGACGAGCGCGCTGCGGATGGGTTCGGGCGTGCCGTTGTCAACGTAATAGACGATTGGCTTGACGGGTTCGGAGACGGCGGCAGTCGGGTCTTTCTTCTGCAAGCGGTGGCGCGTGATCCAGCGCTTCTCAATCGGCTCGTTGAAGGGCGAGGCGTAGTCGTAGAACTCGACGGCGAAGACGCCGACGCGCGGGTCGAGCCGGCGCGGCGTGTAGTTGTTGTCTGGAAGCTCGACGAGCGAGTGATGCTCGCGCACCGTGAGCGACTGCGGCGAAGGCGTCGTGTCGCGGACGAGCGCGCCCGGCGTGCCCTCGGTCGTGAAGGTGAGCGTCGCCTCGACCTCTGTGTTTTGGGGGAAGGCTTTGGTGCGCGGCAGGTAGATCGCGCTGCGCGAATCGTCGAGC
>DASRCS010000160.1:0-23983 GCA_035652995.1 Pyrinomonadaceae bacterium | reverse complement strand
GCACAGGCTCCGCACCGCGGTCATGTTGTGGCTGACGAAGAGCACCGTCCGCCCCGCCTGCGCCACCCCGCCCATCTTCCCCAAGCACTTCCTCTGGAACGCCGCGTCGCCGACCGCCAGCACCTCGTCCACGATTAAAATCTCCGGCTCGAAGTGCGCGGCGACGGAGAAGGCCAGCCGCGTGTACATCCCGCTCGAATAGAACTTGACGGGCGTGTCGAGGAACGCCTCGATTTCGGCGAAGGCGACGATCTCGTCGAACTTGCGCTCGATCTCCGTCCGCCTCATGCCGAGGATCGCGCCGTTGAGGAAGATGTTCTCGCGCCCCGTCAACTCCGGGTGAAAGCCCGTGCCGACTTCGAGGAGACTTCCGACGCGACCGTAAAGAGCGGCCCGCCCGGATGTCGGCTCGGTGATGCGCGAGAGAATCTTCAGCAGCGTTGATTTGCCCGCGCCGTTGTTCCCGATGAGTCCCAGGACTTCGCCCGGCTTCACGTCGAAGCTGACGCCTTTGAGCGCCCACATCGTCGTGCCGTTCGAGCGGGCGCGCCGCCGCAACTGACTGAGCGGCTCGCGGAATGCGTTGCTGATGGCGTCGCGCAGCGTCTGGTATGAAGTCTCCTGACCGTCAATGCGGTACTGCTTGGAGATGTCCTCGACTTCGATAATCGGCCTCATCGCTCACCCTAGATAACGTCGGCGAACTTCCTCTCGACGCGCCGGAAGACGTAGGCGGAGCAGAGGAACAGAATTACGGCGAAGACGGTCGAGACGCCGAGCGCGAACCGGTTGAACGTGCCGCCGAGAAGGGCCGCGCGAAACCCGTCAACGATGCCGACCATCGGATTGAGCGAATAAACCCAGCCCCACCTCCCCAGGTGCTCGAAGACGAGCCGCGAGGGATAAACCACGGGCGTCACGTACATTCCGAGTTGAACGAGAATCGGCAGGATGAGTCCCACGTCCCTGTATTTCACGTTCAGCGCCGAGAGCAGCACGCCGCTCCCCAAAGCCATCAGGGTCATCAGCGCGACGAGCGGCACAAACATGATCACGTTCGAGGTGAGCGGGACGCGGTCGTAGATTAACAGGCCGACGAGGAGCAGGAACGAGACGGCGAAATCAACGAGCCGCCCCAGGACCGCCGCGGTCGGGACGATCAGACGAGGGAAGTAAACCTTGGTGATCAAGTTGGCGTTCCCGACCAGGCTGCCGCCGCCGCCGACGACGGCGCTGGAGAAAAACGTCCAGGGCAGAATCCCGGTGAAGACGAAAACGGAGTAGGGCACGCCGCCGTCGGAGGGGACGCGCGCGAGCACTCCGAGGAAAATCGTGAAGATGGCGGTCGTCAACAGCGGCTGCGTCACCACCCACAGGACGCCGAGCAGCGTCTGCTTGTAACGCACCTTGAGGTCGCGCCACACAAGGAAGTAGAGCAGTTCGCGATGAGACCACAGGCCGCGGAACTCGACGCCGCCCCACGCCCCGCTCGGCTGAATGACGATCAGAGGCTCTTGCGGTAGGCCGTCGGACGATTCGCGTGAGTTTACCGGGGGGAAATCCTTGGCGATTTGAGCTGTAGATTTCAGCACGCTGGCACTGTCGGTACTGCGAATACCCATCTGGTTTCTGTCGGGGCGAATTTACGAGAACCTTCCACACTTCAAACTTCGGGCGACACTCTCTGTAAAATAGAATCGGGGCTTGAAGAGAGCAACAGTCTAGCCATCAGGTCACTCAGCGTCAAGCAGCTATCAAACCGCGCCGGCCAGGTCACGCCGGCGGCAAGGGGGGCATACTGTTTCGCTAAAGACGCGGCGAGGCGGCCAGCCCTTACTTAAGGGTGGCCGCCTCGCACGTCAACTGCGCGCCTGATTCCCAGGCGTCAGCACAGAGACGAGAACAGCTCGAATTCGTCTTAGTTGCCCGGGCCGACGCCCGTGCAGCTCGGGCACCCGTTGGTGCCGTTACCCAGGATCGAGTTGTTCGTGAACGTCTGGATTGTCCCGCCAGTACTGACGAGTGCGCCGTTGCCGGTGTTGCCGTCAATCTGGTTCTGGGCAATTTCGACGAACGACTGGCCGGCGTCCCCGCCATTGCCCGCTTGAACGCCGTTGCCGTTGTTCAGACTGATCTGGCTTGACCAGACCCGCGCCACGGCAAACGTGCCTCCGGTTACGGCGTCCGCAAACACGCCGTTAGACGTGTTGAGCGAGAAGACGCAATTGCGCGCCGTGGTCGTGAAACCCGACCTGACATGCAGTCCGTTGGCGCACTCGGCGACGGAGGTGCGCTCGAAGGTCCCGCGGAGGGTGGCGGCACCGGCGTTAATCATATTTATGCCGTCCCCGCCGCACCTCTTGATCACGGTGTTCAGGACGAAGACCTGCACGAAGGCGGTCGTGTTCAGATTCACGTTGATCCCGTTACCGGTGAGGCCCTGGATGAGGCAGTCCACGACGTTGACCGTCTTGCCCGAGGTGAAATTGACCCCGTTGGTGCCGGTGCCGGCGCCGTTGATCGAGAGGCCGCGAAGCGTCACCTGGATGGTGTTGGGGCTGCCCGAGCCGGAGTCGTTGACGTTGACCGCCGAGGGGCTGCCGGCGGAGAGGATCGAGGCGAACGTGCCCGTGCCGTCAATCGTGATCGACTTGGTGATGGTCACCACGCCGAAGCCGCCCGGATCGAGCGCGTCAATCTCGCCGCCGGCGGCGGTCTTCGAGATGGCACCGGCGAAGGTCTTGCACGGCGCGGTGCGGCTGCAGGGGTTCGCGTCGTCGCCGACGCCCGACACCCAGGTGCGGGTCGCCTGCGCGTGGGCGCTCGAAGACGCCAGCACGACGAAGGCGACGATGGCGAAGGCCATCATGGTGAATCGAGACTTGTTCATCTTGTTTCTCCTTCTTAGCTCTTATTAGGGTTTCGTGTAATAGCCTGATGCCAGATTAAGGGCGCCCGCCCTTAAAGCCCGCAGTCGGCGGCGGTGTCGTTGGTGATCGTCCAGGTCGCGGAATCGTCCAGGGCGACGACCCCGGAGAGGAAGCAGCCGTTTTTGTCCTCGGCCACGACCTTCACCTGCGGCTGATCCCAGGAGACGTTCGAGATTGTGAACGACTGCCCCGGGGGGATGGTGGAACTGCCGAGCTGGTTCGCGCCCCAGTCGTCCTGGTCGGCGTGCGCCAGGTAGATGTGGATGATCTCTCTGCCGGAGTTGTTCGCGACGTTGACCGAAGACGCGCGCGCGCGCGCGCTCGACAACAGCGGGAGCGTCGCGAAGACGCAGAGCGCGGCGACGAAGACGGCGAGGCGGCGGACTTTACGCTCGCGGACGACCTGTGAGTTTCTCATGTGCTACTCCTCTCCTTGTCTGTTTAGCGCGCGTCATCGGTGAACGCGCGGTGACATCCGTCGGGGCGCGTCCAGCTTCGGCTGTGCGCCCCATCGAGTCGGCCTCAACGCCTGGGTCACGGGCAATTACCGTTGACCGTGTAGTGTACTCCGCTGTCAACGGGCGTCTCGCCGGGGTTGTGCGGCACGACCACCTTGACCGTGGTGCGCCCGACGTTGCCCGACGCGTCGGTGACCTTGAACGTGATCGTATAGACGCGACCGTCGCCCGTGCCCGAGCGCTCGGAGCGCAGTTGCACGGACTTGCAGTCGGAGGCGATGACGATGTCGTTCGCCGTGTTGCCGGAGCCGGCGGCGTCCACGGCCTCGTCGCTGGTCGCCTTCTCGATGACCACACTCGAGACGCCGATGCTCGCGTCGCAACTGTCGCTCACGCCCGTCACGAAGTCCGTCACCCGGAAGGTGCGGTAGTCGTGGTTGGGCGGCCACAGCGACGGCGTACTGCCGTTGGTCGTGATGACGGGCGGCGTCGTGTCGGCGACGATGACCGTGCGCGTCGCCGTCGCGGTGTTGCCCGTGGCGTCGTGCGCCGAGTAGGTCACGTGGTAGGTGCCCGGCACGTTGACATTCACGTCGTTGCTCGTCGTCGTCACGGCGATGGCCGACGTGTCGCAGGAGTCGGAGGCGGTCGCCCCGGCGTCCGTGTAGGTGGTGTGGCACTCGACCGTGAACGGGTTAGCGCCCGCGATTGTGATGACGGGTGCCGTCGTGTCAACGACGTTGACGGTGCGCGTCACGGGCGTGGCCGCGTGGCCCGACGGGTCGGTCGCGGTGTAGGTGATCGTGTACGTGCCCGGAGTGTTGGCGTCAACGCTGCCGGAGGCGGTCGCCGCGAAGTCGCCCGCGCAGGCGTCGTGCGCCACCGCGCCGGGGTCGGTGAAGGTCGTGTGACACTCCACCGTCATCGGCGTCGTCCCGTTCAGCGTGATGACGGGGGCCGTGGCGTCGGGCGTGATGATCACCGTGCGCGTCACCGAGGCGCTCAGGTTGTTGCTCGGGTCGGTGGCACTGTAGGTCAACGCGTAGTTGCCCGGCGTGTGCGAGTCCACCGTGCCCGTGACGGTGTAGGTAAGCGGGCTGCCGCAGGCGGTCGTCGCCGTCGCGCCCGGGTCAACGAAGGTGCCGCACTCGGCTGTGACCGTGTGCGTCTCGCCGTCGCCGCCGAGCAGTTTGATGACTGGCGGCGCGACCGAAGAGCCGAGGTTTTCCTCGTCGGGCGGGAAGTGGCCGACGAGGACTGTGCGCGTGGCCGTCGCCGTGTGGCTGCCGTCGCTCGCCGTGTAGGTGATGGTGTACGTGCCGGGCGTGTGCGAGTCAATCGAAGTCAGCCCGCCCGGCCCGGAGATCGTGCTCGTGACAGGCTCGGTGCCCGCGCACGAGTCGCTCGCGGAGACGCCGGGGTCAACGAACGGCAGGCACGTGTCCTGTTCGATCTTGTACGGGTTCGCGCCGGCTACGGTGATGTCGGGCGCTTTCGTGTCCGAGACGGTGACCGTGCGGGTCGTGGAGACCGAGTTCGACCCTTCGGTCGCGGTGTAAGTGATCGTGTAGCTGCCCGTGGACGGGTCGCTCGGGTTGAAGCCCGACGGGTTTGTAATCGCCACGGGCACGCTCTGGCCGTTGGCGTCAACGGCGGTTGCGCCGGGGTCGTTGAAGTCGTCGCCGCACTCCACTGCCAGCGGGTTCGCGCCGTTCAGCGAGATCGAGAGTCCGCCCGGATTCTCGACCGTCACGAGGAAGGTGGCGAAGGCTCCGGTCTGCGAGGTGCAGACGACCGTGGACGTGCCCGCCGAGAAGAACGAGCCGGACGGCGGGTCACAACTAATCACCGGGATGGGGTTGCCGTTCTCGTCGGTGCCGCCGCTGCCGCAGTTCCCGCTGGAAGTCGGGTCGCTGTAAGTGACGACCGCGCCGGCCTGGCCCGTGTCGGCTGGGACATCAATGTTGGCGGGCGGGGTTATCACGCAGGGGCTGGCGACGGCGCGGGCCGTGGCGGTCGAAGTGTTGTTGTTATCGTTGCCGTTCGCGCCGGTGTGATCGTCGGACGTGTCGCTTGAGACGTTCGACGTGTCGGAGATTACCGTGTCCGTGCTGACGCTGTTGTCCACCTGATACGTCGCGAGGAAGGTGGCCGTGTCCCCTCTATTGAGGGTTGCGACCGTGCAGGTCGTCGTCCCCGCGCCGCCCGCCGCCGGGTTGGTGCAGGTGAAGACCGGGCCTGAGGCCTGCGTGAAGGAGACGAATGACGTGTTGGCCGGCACCACGTCGGTGAGTTGCACGTTGCTGGCGGCGCTCGGCCCGAAGTTGGTCACCTGCACCGCGAAGACGGCCTGCGAGCCTGCCGCCACTTCCTCGTTCAGCGTGCTGGTGGAAACCGCGAGGTCGGCTACCGGATTCCCGCTGTCCACGACCGTGAAAGACGCTACTTGCTGCACCGTGCCGCCGAACGGCTCGAAGAGGATCACGCGCCAGTCGCCGAGGCTGGAGGAGTTGGTGAGCGTGAAGGTGATGTCCTGCGGGTCTGACGTGACCGTGTTGACCTGAGCCACGACGAAGTCCGCGTTAGACCAGATGAGCTGCATGAAAGGCTGCCCCCCCGTCACGTGGGCGCAGACGGTCTTGTCGGAGTCCTCGACATCGAAGACGGTCTTCGGCGTCGAGCAGTCGCCCGCAAAGGTCTGGACCGTCGGCGGCCCGGAGAACAAAGGTGTCAACAGCGAGTGATAAGCCGCCACCGGCGACGCCGGCACCATGCCGGACGTTGCCGCCTTCGGGTACGGCTGACGCCGCGTCGCCGTCTCCGCAGCCGCGGGTTTTTGTTTTGCCGATGTCGCCGAGGAGACCGAGTAGATGCCGCTGCCCAGCAAAGCGACCAGGACGAGAAAGGCACCGGCACGTATGAGCGATGTGGCCGATAGAGGTCGAAGGATTCGATTAAGTTTGTTTGACTGGGCGAAGTAGGGCGTCGGATGGGGGGTTCGGATGGGCTTCATTGCTGGGAATTCTCCTTGAATGTTCTTGGACATGCAGGTAAGTCTTCGACGGGCCATCAGGCTTTTCAAGCTCAAGCTGTGCCGGATCAGCACCTATAGAGACGAGGCGAAAATTATGACGAGACTCTGAAAACTCCGAAAGAACGCCTCTCAAGGTCGGAATTATCTAATGCGGTGGTTGTGGCAACTCACGGCCAGAAGCGGAAAAGCTTTTACGCCATATTTGCGCTCTTGTCAAATAAAATTTTTACGACCGCCACTAAGCCGGGGTTTTTCTCAGCCGGGGCTTGCGCCATGACCCCGTCCCGTGGTCTCAGGCCCACAAACTTCGCTCGCATTGGTGCCATATCTTTTGCAGTCGCGCGGTGTCAAAGCGGCCTGAGAAATCCCCGCGCCTCCCGCCCGCCCCAGCCCGCGACAGGAGACAGTTCGGACGCCGAAGGGACTGTCCCGCGCTCTGCGAAGTCGCTGTTCTCTTTCGGTCAGTCTTCCGCGTGGTGGTTGAAATCGAACCTCGAATGTCATAATGCGGGGGATGAACAATCTTTTCGTGACCGGCGGCGCAGGCTTCATCGGCTCGGCCTTCGTCCGCCTCGCGCTTGAAGAGATGCCGGACTGCCGCGTCGTCAACTTCGACGCGCTGACCTACGCCGGCAACCTCGACAACCTGAAAGACATTAAAGACGAACGCCACCGCTTCGTCCGCGGCGACATCTGCGACGCGCGCTCGGTGCTCGACGCGCTCGAAGAGGGCGCGGACGCGATCATCAATTTCGCCGCCGAGTCGCACGTTGACCGGAGCATCCACTCGGCGTCCGACTTCATCCGCACGAACGTCCTCGGCACGCAGGTTCTTCTCGACGCCGCGCGCGAGCGCAAAGTCGGGCGCTTCGTGCAGGTCTCGACCGACGAGGTGATGGGGAGCCTCCCCGAACGCGACGACGCGTTCTTCACCGAGCAGTCGCCGTTCGAGCCGAACAGCCCGTACTCGGCGTCGAAGGCGGCGGCGGAGCACCTCTGCCGCGCCGCGCGCCACACGCACGGACTCGACTGCGTGGTGACGCGCTGCGGCAACAACTACGGCCCGCGCCAGTTCCCCGAAAAGTTCCTGCCACTGATGCTCTCGAACGCCTTTGCCGACGAGCCGATCCCCGTGTACGGCGACGGGCGCAACGTGCGCGACTGGATTTACGTCGAAGACCACTGCCGCGCAATTCTCGCCGTGATGAAAGACGGGCGCGCCGGCGAGGTCTATAACGTCGGCGCGCGCAACGAGCGGCGCAACATCGAGGTCGCCGAGTCCGTCCTGAAGTCGCTCGGCAAGCCGACTTCCCTGCTCAAGTTCGTCAAAGACCGCCCCGGCCACGACCGCCGCTACGCGATTGACCCGACGAAGGTCGAGACGGAACTGGGCTGGCGACCGCGCGAGACATGGGAGAGCGGCCTGTCGAAGACGATCAGTTGGTATCAGGAGAACGCCGAGTGGGTCGCCCGCGCGCGCAGCGGCGCTTACCGCGAATACTACGCGAAGCAGTACGGCACGGTCTGATCCGAGAGGTCAGAGGTCGGAGGTCGGAGGTCAGTTGAAGGCGAGGGCGACGTTGAAATTGACGTGCGCGCGTTTGCATTTACCGGCCTCTAACCTCTAACCTCTGACCTCTACTTTTATGGGCATGAAAGTTCTCATCACCGGGGCCGGCGGGATGGTGGGCCACCTCGCCGCCGAGCACTGCCGCGGCGCGGGCGACGAGGTTTTCGCGCACGACCGCGCGAGCCTCGACATCACGGACGAGCGCGCGGTGCGCGAGGCGTTCGAGCGCGAGCGCCCCGACGCGGCGATCAACTGCGCGGCGTGGACGGACGTTGACGGCTGCGAGCTTGACCCGCAGCAGGCATTCCTCGCCAACTCCAAGGGCGTCGAACTGCTCGCGACCGCGGCACGTCTCGTCGGCGCTTCGTTCGTCACCGTCTCAACCGACTACGTCTTCGACGGTCGCAAGCCCGAAGGCTTCTACACGCAGCGCGACGACCCGCACCCCTTGAGCGCTTACGGCGCGTCGAAGCTCGAAGGCGAGCGCCGCGCGCACATCGCCTCGGCGCGCACTTCCGTAGTCCGTTCGGGCTGGATTTTCGGCCCCGGCGGCAGGAACTTTCTCGCCACGGTCGTCGAGCGCGCGCGGCGCGGCGAGCGGCTGAAGGCGATCTCCGACTCCTTCGGCACGCCGACCTACGCGCCCGACCTCGCCGCGCGCCTGCGCGAACTGGCAGAGCTTGACCTGCCCGGCACCTATCACGTCGTCAACTCCGGCGAGGGCGCGAGCTACGAAGGCTTCGCGCGCGAGGCCGCGCGCGCGGCTGGCGTCGAAGGCGTCGAGATCGAGTCGGTCTCGATGGACTCGCTCAAGCGTCCCGCGCCGCGCCCGCGCAACTCGCGCATGAGGTGCCTGCTCTCCGAAGCCGTCGGCCTCGCGCCGCTGCGCGACTGGCGCGAGGCGCTCGGCGAGTTCGCCGCGCTCAAGATTGGCAAAGAATAATCCGCATTCCGCAATCCGAAATCCGCATTTGACGATTTGCCTCCCCGTGCGTCTCTGCTATGATTACGCGGTCGGAAATTGTCCCAACAACTGACTTCGCCGCACGGCCTCGATTGGAAGTAGAAAGATTATGATGCAAGACAACCGCCTGCTGCCCCTGTCGTCCGACACGCTCGACCGCCCTTTGCGCGACCTCGCACAGCCCGCCCCCGCCGTCGCCGCCGTCTCCCCGCAGGAGCCAGCGCACCTGCGCGAGTACCTCAACGTCGTGCTCAAGCGCAAGTGGCTCATCCTCAGCCTGATGGTCGTCGTCACCTCGCTCGTCGCGATCCAGATGTACCGGATGCCCTCGCAGTACGAGGCGCAGACGACCATCCAGATCGAGCAGAAGCAGAGGAGCGTCCTGACGCAGAACCGCAGCGGCGATTCCGTCATCCTCCGTGGCAACGACCCGAACTACTGGAACACGCAGCTCCAGAAGCTGAAGACCGAGAAGCTGGCGCGGCAGGTCGTCCTCCGGCTCGACCTCCAGGACAACCCGAGGTTCCTCGGCGTCACGCACGGCACGGGCATCATCGCCGGACTCCGCCACCTCGTCACGCGCGAGAAGGCGCAGCCGACCCCGCCGCCGGACGCGGGCGGCGTCCGGGTCGTCAACGACGCCGAGTTGAGCGGCGACATCTCGCCCGAAGAGGCGCAGAGGCTCGAACCCTTCGAGGACATCCTGCGCGCCAACCTGACGATTGACCCGGTCGAGCACACAAACCTCGTCAACATAGGCTTCCAGAGCACAGACCCCGAGATCGCCGCCAACGTCGTCAACACGCTCGCGCAGGTCTTCCACGACAACGACATTATCGAGGAGACGACCGGCTCGCAGAACGCCGAAGACATACTCGCGAAGCAGATCATCGAACTTCAGGCGAAGGTCCAGAACGAAGAGCAACAGCGCATCAACTACAAAGAGAAGTCGGGACTCCCGCTCAGCGGCAAGCCCGCCGAAGACCTCAACGCCTCGCAGCTTCAGGCGTACCTCGCACAGATGCAGGCCGCCGAGCAGAAGCGCAGGCAGACCGAGGCCGACTACAACGCCGCTCAGGAAACGCTGAAAACTGACAACATCTGGTCGATCCCGGCGGTGCAGAACGACAAAGAAGTTCAGCGGCTGCGCGAGAAGATCAGCGACCTCGAAGAGCAGAAGCGCGCGCTGCTCGTCGTCTATACGAAGGAGTGGCCCGCGGTTCAAAAGATTGACGAGCAACTCGGGCGACTCAAAGAAGAGTTGGACGGCAGACCGAAGGAGATTCTCGCCGGGCTGAAGACGAACTACGAGGCGGCGAAGAAAGAGGAGGCGTCGGCGACCGCATTATATTTCGGCTCCCGCTCCAAGGTCAGCACCGCGAGCATTCTGGAGACGCAACTGACCGACCTCGACCAGCAGATTACGACCGACCGCCAGAACCTCAACCTCTATCAACAGAGGCTCAACGAGTTGAAGGTCACGCACGGCGACAACGCCAACACGAACGGCAACGTCTCGATAGTCGAGGAGGCGCGCGTGCCGCGCGAACCCATCGGGCCGCCGCGCGCGCGCAACATCATCATCGCGCTGCTGCTCTCTTTGGGCGTCGGCATCGGCCTCGCCTTCCTGCTCGACTACCTCGACGACACGCTGAAGTCCATCGAGGACGTTGACCGCCACCTGCACCTGCCGACGCTCGCGCTCATCCCCGCGCCGCGCGAGTCGCGCCGCCTGCTCGCGCGCTCGTCGCACGAGCCTGACGCGGGCGCTTCGACCGCCCTCGCGCTCATCGAGGACGTGCGCTCGCCCGTGGCCGAGGCCTACCGCCACCTCCGCACCTCGCTCCTGCTCTCTTCCGCCGGCCAGCCGCCGAAGACCATCCTCGTCACTTCGAGCCAGCCGTCCGAGGGCAAGACGACGACGGTCGTCAACATCGCCACCATGCTCGCGCAGACCGGCGCGGAAGTGCTGGTGCTCGACTGCGATCTGCGGCGGCCACGCGTCCACGCGCACTTCAACATGTCGAACGCGCGCGGCGTGACCAACTACCTCTCCGGCGACGCGAGCGTCGGCGAGTTGGCGCAGACCTACGACCGCCTGCCGAACCTGAAGGTCATCCCCTCCGGCCCCGTCCCGCCGAACGCCGCGGAGCTGCTCGGCTCCGACGAGATGCGGAAGCTGCTCTACGTTCTCTCGGAGAACTTCACGCACATCGTCATCGACTCGCCGCCCGCGATCTCTTTCACGGACGCCTCGATTCTCTCGACGATGGTTGACGGCGTGATGCTCGTCGTCCACGGCGGGCGCTCGTCGCGCGCGGTCGTGCGCCGCGCCAAGCAGCAGCTCATGGACGTGGGCGCGCACATCTTCGGCATCGTCCTCAACAACGTGAAGCTCGAAGGCACGGACTACTATTACGCGGGCTACTATTCGGGCTACTACGCCGAGGAAGAGGGCGCGCCGGAAGGCGTCGAAGCGGCGGGCGCGGGCGACGGCGGGGCGCGATGACGGCGCGCGAGTTCTGCCGCATCGCCCCGGACGTTGAGCTGGGCCGCGACGTTGTCATCCACAGCTTCGTCAACCTCTACGGCTGCCGCCTCGGCGACGAGACGCGCGTCGGCGCGTTCGTCGAAATCCAACGCGGCGCGAGCGTCGGCGCGCGCTGCAAAATCTCAAGCCACACCTTCATCTGCGAGGGCGTCCGCATAGAGGACGAGGTCTTCGTCGGCCACGGCGTCATGTTCATCAACGACCGGCGGCCTCGGGCCACGCGCCCCGACGGCACGCCGCAGACCGAGGCCGACTGGAAGCTCGAAACGACGCTCGTCCGCCGCGGCGCGTCCATCGGCTCGAACGCGACCATCCTCTGCGGCGTCGAGATCGGCGAGCGCGCCACGGTCGGCGCGGGCGCGGTCGTCACGAAAGACGTTCCGGCGGGCGCGACCGTCGCCGGGAACCCGGCACGAATAATAAAATCAGTGACGAGTGACGGGTGACGAGCCGGAAGCTTTTAGCTTTTAGCTCTTAACTCCTGGCTTCGGCCCTCAGTTCTTAACTCGTCACTCGCCACTGCTCTTATGCTTGTACCATTCGTTGACCTTCAGGCTCAGTACCGAACCATCAAAACTGAAATTGATGAAGCCATCCGGCGCGTGCTCGACACGTCGGCCTTCATCCTCGGTCGCGAGGTCGAGGCGTTCGAGCGCGCGTTCGCCGAGTACGTCGGCGCGCGCGAGTGCGTCGGCGTCTCGAACGGCACGGCGGCGATTCAACTCGCGCTGGCGGCTTGCGGCGTCGGCGCGGGCGACGAAGTCATCGTCCCGGCCAACACCTTCTTCGCGACAGCCGAGGCCGTCTCGACCGCGGGCGCGACTCCGGTCTTCGTTGACTGCGACGACGCCTCGACGATTGACGTGCGACGGATCGAGTCGGCCATCACCGACCGCACGCGCGCGATCATCCCCGTCCATCTCTACGGGCAAGCGGCAGACCTCGATTCGATTTTTGAAATCGCCGGGCGACACGACCTCGTCGTCATCGAAGACGCGGCGCAGGCGCACGGCGCGCGCTACCGTGGCCGGCGCGTCGGGCCGCTCGCACGCGCGGGCTGCTTCAGTTTCTATCCGGGCAAGAATCTCGGCGCATACGGCGAGGGCGGCGCGGTCGTCACCGACGACGCCGACGTTGCGCGCCGCGTGCGTCTGCTCCGCGACCACGGCTCCGAGCGCAAGTACCGACACGAGATCGTCGGCTACAACTTCAGGCTCGAAGGCATACAGGGCGCGGTGCTCGCGGTGAAGCTCAAGCACCTCGACGAATGGAACGCCGCACGCCGCGCGCACGCCGCGCGCTACCGCGAACTGCTCGCCCCGCTCGAAGCGTCGGGCGCGCTGCGCCTTCCGCGAGAGCGCGAGTACGCCGAACACGTCTATCACCTCTTCGTCGTCCAGACCGACCGTCGCGACGAGTTGCAAAAGTATCTCAACGACGCGGGCATTCAAACCGGCATACACTACCCCGTGCCCGTCCACCTGCAACCTGCTTACGCCTCGCTCGGCCACCGCAAAGGCGACTTCCCCGAAGCCGAACGGCAAGCGCGCCGCGTCCTCTCGCTCCCGATGTTCGCCGAGTTGACCGACGAACAGATCGAATGCGTCGCGGAGACGATTAAGCTCTCGGCATTCAGCGGTCAGCTTTCGGCTTCGACTCAACCCTGACTTAATCGTCGCTCCCGGCTTCAACTTGGCCGCCGTCTGTTTTATCGTCTTAGCCGAACGCTGAGCGCTGAAAGCTGAAAGCTTCAAATGAGCATCACCGTCGGAGTCGTCGGCTGCGGCTACTGGGGGCCGAACCTGATTCGCAACTTCGCCGAGAACGAGGCGGCGGAGTTGGCCTGGGTCTGCGACAAGGACACGCGCCACCTCGAAAGGAGCGCGCGCCGCTACCCTTCGGCCCGCCCGACGACCGACTACGCCGAACTCCTCGCCGACCCGCGCCTCGACGCCGTCGTCATCGCGACGCCCGTCGCCACGCACTTCGACTTCGCGCGCCGCGCGCTCGAAGCCGGCAAGCACGTCCTCGTCGAAAAGCCCTTCACGGCGAGCGTCCGCGAGGCCGAGACATTAATCGAGATGGCCGACGCGCGACGGCTCGCGCTGATGGTTGACCACACCTTCATCTACACCGGCGCGGTGCGGAAGATTAAAGAGTTGGTCGCGGACGGCGGCATCGGCGACCTCCTCTACTTCGACTCGGTGCGCGTCAACCTCGGATTGTTTCAGCGCGACATCAACGTCGTCTGGGACTTGGCCCCGCACGACCTCTCGATCATGGACTACCTGGTGGGACGCGCGCCGACGGCGCTGATGGCGACGGGCAGTTGCCACGTCGAACCCGGCATCGAGAATATCGCCTACGTCCAGTTGCGCTTCGACGACTCGCTCATCGCCAACTTCCACTTCAACTGGCTCTCGCCCGTCAAAATCCGGCGCACGCTCATCGCCGGCAGCCGCCGCATGATCGTCTATGACGACATCGAGCCGACCGAGAAGGTTCGCGTCTATGACAAGGGCGTGACGCGCAACGAGTCGCCGAGCGACGACGAGGAGAAGTACAAGACGCTCGTCAGCTACCGCACGGGCGACGTGTGGGTTCCGCAGCTCGACCCGACCGAGGCTCTGCACTACGTCTGCGCGGAGTTCCTCAATTCGATCAAGCACTCGCGCCCCTCCGCGTCCAACGGCGAGGCGGGCCTTCGCGTCGTGCGTCTGCTCGAAGCCGCGCAAACGTCAATCCGCGACGGCGGGCGCTGGATAAAACTTTAAGGAGTCGAACGTCACCCGATGTCAACGACGGCAACGAAGATGCAAGTCCCCCTGCTCGACCTGAAGCAGCAACACGCGGCGCTGCGCGAGGAGTTGCGCGCAGGCGTCGAGCGCGTCTTCGAGTCGCAGCATTTCATTCTCGGCGAGGACGTGCGGCAGTTCGAGGCGGAGTTCGCGCGTTACACTCAGACCGGGCACGCGGTCGGCTGCGGCTCAGGCTCCGACGCGCTTCTGCTCGCGCTGCTCGCGCTCGACATCGGCGCGGGCGACGAGGTCGTCACGACGCCCTTCACCTTCTTCGCCACCGCCGGGGCAATCGCACGCACCGGCGCGCGGCCCGTCTTCGTTGACATCGAGCCGCGCACCTACAACATTGACGCCGCGAAGATCGAAGCCGCCGTCAACGAGCGCACGCGCGCTCTTCTGCCCGTCCATCTCTACGGCCAGTGCGCGGAGATGGACGGGATTCTGAAAATCGCCAAGCGACGCGGCGTCGCAGTCATCGAGGACGCGGCGCAGGCCGTCGGCGCGACCGACCGCGGGCGGCAGGCCGGTTCGACGGGCGAAGCGGGATGCTTCAGTTTCTACCCGACGAAAAATCTCGGCGCGGCGGGCGAGGCCGGCGCGGTCGTGACGAACGACGAGGCTCTGGCCGAGCGTCTGCGACGCCTGAGAGTCCACGGCGGCGCGACCGAGTATCATCACGAGGAGGTCGGATTCAACAGTCGGCTCGACACGCTGCAAGCCGCGGTGCTTCGCGTCAAGCTCCCGCACCTCGACGCGTGGTCTGACGCGCGCCGCGAACGCGCCGACAACTACACGCGCCTGCTCGGCGAGGCGGGCCTGCGCGAGTTCGTCACGCCGCCCTTCGTCCGCGACGACGCGCGCCACATCTTCCACCAGTACGTCATCCGCGTCCCCGCGGCCAGGCGCGACGCGCTCATCGAACACCTCAAACAGAACGGCGTCGGCACGAAGATTTACTACCCCGTCCCGCTCCACCTGCAAAAGTGCTTCGCCTACCTCGGCCACAAGGAAGGCGACTTCCCCGAAGCCGAGCGCGCCGCGCGCGAGACGCTCGCGCTGCCGATGTTCCCCGAACTCACCGAAGGGCAGCAGCAGTACGTCGTCGAGACTCTGCGACGCTTCTTCACCTGACACGCGCCCGCGCCCGCTGGTAGAATGGGGCACGGCTTGGTTCCAAACCACAAAGTTTAAGCTCGCAAGCGACACGCGCCCCGACCGCGCACGGGCCGAGGGCGGGTCGAGTCGCCGGACTGACGCGCGCGGCGGTCGCGCGCGCGGTCGCAGACATTTTCTTCGGAGGGATCAATGGGGAAGAAGGTTGAAAGGGTCGAAGACCGCCTGGCGGACTTCACGCAGGACAAGCGCGTACTGTTGCTCTCGCTGCTTGCGTTCGTCATCGGCTGCATCAGCGCGGTCGTCGCTTACGTGCTCGTGTGGCTCATCGCGGTCATCACCGGCTTCTCCTTCTTCCAGCGCTACACGCCGGAGCTTCTCTCGCCCGCGCTCAACAGGCTCGGCCCGTTCGTCATCCTCGTGCCCGTCGTCGGCGGACTCGTCATCGGGCTGATGGCGCGCTACGGGTCGGAGAAGATTCGCGGGCACGGCATCCCCGAGGCGCTCGAAGCGATCCTCTTCGGTCGCAGCCGGATGTCGCCGAAGGTCGCCGTCCTGAAGCCGCTCTCGTCGGCCATCTCAATCGGCACGGGCGGGCCGTTCGGCGCGGAAGGCCCGATCATCATGACGGGCGGCGCGGTCGGCTCGCTCATCGCGCAGATGTTTCACCTGTCGGCGGCTGAGCGGCGCACGCTCCTCGTCGCGGGCGCGGCTGGCGGCATGGCCGCGATCTTCGACGCGCCGGTCTCGGCGGTGCTGCTCGCCGTCGAGCTTCTGCTGTTCGAGTGGCGTCCGCGCTCTTTCATCCCCGTAGCGGTCGCGTCGGTCGCGGCGGCAGCGTTGCGCGTGCCGCTTCTGGGGCCGGGGCCGATCTTCGCCGTCCACCCGCACACGGCGCTCGGCGCGGAAGGTTTGTTCGTCGCGCTCGTCGTCGGCGTCGCCGCGGGGCTGGCGTCGGGGCTTCTGACGGCGCTCGTTTACGGCTTCGAGGACTTGTTCGAGCGCCTGCCGATTCACTGGATGTGGTGGCCGGCAATCGGCGGACTGTTCGTCGGGCTGGGAGGCTACTTCGACCCGCGCGTGCTGGGCGTCGGCTACGACACGATCCACGCGCTCTTGCGCGGCGAGGTCTTGGGCGCGGCGCTCATCGGCCTGCTCATCGGCAAGTCGCTCGTCTGGTCTATCGCGCTCGGCTCCGGCACTTCGGGCGGCGTGCTCGCGCCGCTGTTGATGATGGGCGGCGCACTCGGCGCGCTCGCAGCACACTTCATTCCGGGCGGCGACGTGGGGCTTTGGGCGACCATCGGCATGGCGGCGATGATGGGCGGCACGATGCGCTCGCCTCTGACCGCGATGGTCTTCACGCTCGAACTCACATACGACTTCCGACTCTTCCCCGCGCTCCTCGTCGGCTGCGTCGCGGCCTACGCCCTGACGGTGCTGCTGCTGCGGCGCTCGATCCTCACGGAGAAGGTCGCGCGGCGCGGCTACCACATCACGCGCGAGTACAGCGTTGACCCGCTCACCGCGCTGCGCGTCGGCGAGGTGATGGACAGGGAGCCTCCGACCGTCCCCGCCTCGATGAAGGTCGCTGAACTCTCCGACCGCATCGCGCACCGCGACCCGCGGCTCACCCGTCGGCAGGGCATCGCGGTCGTTGACGACGAAGGAAAACTCGCGGGCATCATCACGCGCGGCGACGTTCTGCGCGCCATCGAGCAGGGCGCGAACGCGCACACGACCGTCCTCGAAGCCGGCTCGACGCGCCTCGTCGTCGCCTACCCGGACGAGATTCTGCACGAGGCCGTCACGAAGATGCTCCGCAACGACATCGGACGCCTGCCCGTCGTCAGCCGCGAAGACCAGCGCCAACTCCTCGGCTACCTGGGCCGCGCGTCGGTCATGGCCGCGCGCCTGCGCCGTCTCGAAGAGGAGCAGGTGCGCGAGCAGGGACTCTCCTTCAACGTTAGCTGACGTTGAAATCAGGACTGGTGATGAAAACAAAACTGGCGACGCTCCTCCTCGCGCTCTCGACTCTCGCCGCCCCTTCGTCATTTGCACAAACGCGACCGCGGCGCGAAGGCACGGCGGCCAACCGTCGCGAGATGGCGGGGCGCGTGCGCGCGGAGTTCCTGCACGCGTGGCGCGCTTATCACAGGTACGCGTGGGGCCACGACGAGCTGCGCCCGCTCTCCAAAACTTCGCACGACTGGTACGAGCAGCCGCTCTACATGACGCAGGTTGACGCGCTCGACACGCTCATCCTGATGGGATTGAAAAAGGAGGCGGCGGAGGACAGAGAGTTCGTCGCGAAGAATCTCTCGTTCGACAAAGACATCTACGTCCAGAACTTCGAGATCACGATCAGACACCTCGGCGGCCTGCTCGCCTGCTACCAACTGACGGGAGACAAACGCCTGCTCGCGCTCGCCGAAGACCTCGGCACGCGTCTTCTGCCCGCCTTCGACTCGCCGACCGGCCTCCCCTACCGCTTCGTCAACCTCAAGACCGGCAAGGTGCGCGACGCGGAGACGAACCCGGCTGAAGCGGGCACACTGCTGATTGAATTCGGCACCCTCTCGAAGCTGACGCGCAAGCCGGTCTTCTACGACAAGGCGAAGCGCGCGCTCGTCGAAGTTTACAAGCGCCGCTCCTCAATCGGCCTCGTCGGCAGCCGCATCAACGTCGAGACGGGCGAGTGGACTGCGAAGGGTAGCCACATCAGCGGCGGGATTGATTCATACTACGAGTACCTTCTGAAATGCTGGCTCCTCTTCGGCGACGAGGACTGCAAGCGGATGTGGCAGGAATCAATCGCCTCGGCCAACAAGTACCTCGCCGACGACGCGGGCGGTGAGTTGTGGTACGGCCACGCCGACATGAACACAGGCCAGCGCACGCGCACCGATTACGGCGCGCTCGACGCATTCTTCCCCGCCGTCCTCGCACTCTCCGGCGACATCAATCGCGCGAAGCGACTGCAAGCATCCTCGTTCAAGATGTGGACGGCGAGCGGCGTCGAGCCGGAACGTCTGAACTACCGCACGATGCAGGTCGAAGACCCCGAATACCCTCTGCGACCAGAGATCGTCGAGTCAACTTATTACCTCTACCACTTCACACGCGACCCCGAATATCAACGCATGGGCGCAGACCTCTTCGACAGCTTCGTCAAATATTGCCGGACGGACACGGCCTACGCCTCGTTGAAAAGCGTCGTGACCAAAGAGAAGGCCGACGACATGGAGAGCTTCCTCTTCGCCGAGACCTTCAAATATTTTTACCTCCTCTTCGCGCCGCCCCGCGCGCTCGACTTCCGAAACGTCATCTTCAACACCGAAGCGCACCCGATCCGCCGGACTTGGTAACTCGCGCCGCGGGCGAACAATCAACGGGCGCCTTCGCGCCGCGTCTTCACGTGATATACTTCGCTCTCGTTTCACGCCCGAACTCTCGACCGAACGACTTCGACCGAAGCAACTGCACATGAAATCGAACGACACGACAGATGCACTCACCGGAACCGTGAAGGGGCCGGGCGAGTTGCCACACGAGTACCTGTTCATCACGGCGGACAACCTGCGCGCGCGCATCGGCGAGTTCGTCTATTACACTGCGCGCGACGGCTCGGAAGAGCGACGCATCATCGGCAACGTCACCGCGCGTCGGCTCGTGCGAAATCTGCCCGACACTTTTCTCTCCGACCCGGAGACGCCGCCCGCGCTCGTCTCCTCGCTCATCGGACTCGAAGGCGAGGGCTGCGAGCTTTACGAGATCACGGTCGAGACCATCGGCTACTTCAACAAGGCGCTCGGCGACTTCGTCAACCCGCGCATCCCGCCGCGACCGGGCGACCCCGTCTTCCTCGCCTCGTCGAAGACGCTCTCCGATTGTTTGAGTCCGCGACACGCGGGCGAGACCGGCTCGGCCCACGTCGGGAGTTTGCTCACGCGCGAGGCGGGCGAGGTTCCCGTCGTGCTTTCAATCAAAGATGTGGTCTCGACGCATCTGGCGATACTCGCCTCGACCGGCGCGGGGAAAAGCTACACGGCGGGCGTGCTGGTCGAAGAGTTGATGATGCCTTACAACCGCGCCGCGGTGCTGATCGTTGACCCGCACGGCGAGTACGACACGATGCGCTCGATTGAAGAGCACGCGCGCTTCCGCTCCGAAGACGGCGAGTACAAACCGGAAGTCAAAATCTTCACGCACGAACGCGTCAAGGTTCGCTTCTCTTCTCTGACCGAAGCCGACATCAAATATCTCCTGCCCGAAGGCACGTCCGACAAGATGCTCCATTTTCTGTCGCAGGCGTTCCGGCAGTTGACCGCGACGCGGCAGAACGAGCTTTGGGGCTACCACGATTTGCGCGACGAGGTGAAGGCGCAGAAGTACGAGGGGAGCGAACGAAGCGAATCGTCGAACGCGAGTTCAATCGAGGGCTTGCTGTGGCGACTCGATTCGCGCTTCGACAGGCCCAACTCGATCTTCTCCGACAGCGAACACATCCCGCTC
This sequence comes from Pyrinomonadaceae bacterium, assembly GCA_035652995.1. Lineage (GTDB taxonomy): Bacteria > Acidobacteriota > Blastocatellia > Pyrinomonadales > Pyrinomonadaceae > QHXN01. Next base: position 4,047 of record DASRCS010000160.1, on the reverse strand, counting down.
GCCGAACTCTTCCGACCGGGCCGCTGCACCGTGCTCCAACTCTCCGACATCGAGCAGAACGAGCAGCAGGTCGTCGTCGCCACGTTGCTGCGCCGCGTCAACAAGGCTCGCATGGCGACCGTGCGCGGCGAGGCCGTCCCCGGCAGCGACAGCGAACTGCGCTACCCCGTCTTCACACTCCTCGAAGAGGCGCACCGCTTCGCGCCCGCCGGACAGACCGTCGTCTCGACGAACATCCTCAAACAGATTCTCTCCGAAGGCCGCAAGTTCGGCGTCGGCATCGGACTCATCACGCAGCGCCCCGGCAAACTCGATCAGGACGTTCTCTCGCAGTGCATGACGCAGGTCATCATGCGGATCGTCAACCCCGTTGACCAGGACACCGTCGCCAAGTCGGTCGAGGGTGCGGGCCGCCAACTCCTCCAGGAACTCCCCGCGCTCACCAAGGGCCAGGCCGTCATCTCCGGCGTCGGCGTCAACACGCCCGTCATGTGCCGCGTCCGCGAAAGAATTACAAAGCACGGCGGCGAGACCTTCGACGCGCCCTCCGAGTGGGCCAAGTGGCACACCAAAGAGGAGCGCGAGCACCGCGAACAGGACTCCGCCGTCCTGGCCTCCGCGCCCTCCAAGCCCAAGAAGGTCGAGCGCGTGCGCGGCTTCCAGATTTGAGTAACGCCCATGTCATCCACGTCCACAACCGAAGCACCCGCTGCTACAGTTGTTTTCGTCTGCAACTGTGACGCTTGGGTGCGCTCTGCCTGTGAAGGACTTGAAGAATACGAAGGCACGGGTTATTGCGTGCTTCATTACCCTAGCAAGGAGAAGATCACAGCCTTTAATGATGCTCTGAATAAAAAGTTTAAGTCCGAAGATTTTAACTTCAGCGGAGTGTGGTTCCCAAACGCCGTGGATTTTGCTAGACGTACTTTTACGGCACCCGCAACCTTTAGCTACGCCTCTTTTAACGCAACAGCAAATTTCGACCACGCCACTTTCAGCAAGAGGGCATTCTTCGATTATGCCATTTTCAGCGCGGAGGCACTTTTCAACTCCGCCATCTTCAGTGCGAAGGCATATTTTAGTGAAGTCAAGTTTGGCGCAAAGGCGGAGTTCAACAATGCGGACTTTTATATGGGAGCAGACTTCCTTAATACGATTTTCAGCGGAGACGCATACTTCACCGATGTCTTTTTCAGCGCGGAGGCAGATCCTACCGCAGAGAAAGGCTCTAGTTTCAGCGCGAGCGCATACTTTAGCGGTGCAACTTTCGGCGCAAAAACAGATTTCACCTTCACTAGATTTGAAGGGGCCGACTTTAACAAGGCTAGATTTAACGCTGAAGCATTCTTTAGCGGTGCTGCCTTCGACGCGAAGGCAGATATTAGCGCCGTCGCATACTTTACTTCTGTCATGTTCAGCGAGAAGGCATATTTCAAAGATACCACTTTCAGCGCGGAGGCATATTTTGTCTCTGCAGCTTTCAATATGGGGGCAGACTTTATTAATACCACTTTCAACATGGCAGCGAACTTTCGTGATGTTGTTTTCGGCGCAAGCGTTGACTTCAGCTCTACTATTTTTAGAGAGAGAGTTAACTTTCAATCAGCTAATTTCAAAGACCGCATCATTTTTGCAGGAGACGACAACAGATCAGTATTTAGCGGCAGAGCATCATTAGACTTACAGTTTCCCAGAATCGAAAAACCTGACCTAGTCTCATTCCGTTCTCTCAGCTTACGCCCTCACTGGCTTGTAAACACAGACCCGCGCAAATTCGACTTTAATGTGGATTGGAGATGGTCGAGCATTAATGAGGAAATTCAAGGGTTAAAGCACAAAGGGATTTCGCAACCGAATCGACTGCTGGCGATAGCGTGCCGGAATCTCGCGGTCAATGCTGAAGAAAACCACCGATACTATGAAGCGTCGAAATTCCGGTATATGGCGATGGAGGCGGGCCGTCTGGAGAAGTGGCGAGGGTTTGCGTTTCTGACGTTGGGATGGTGGTACTGGCTCGCGAGCGGGTACAGCGAACGCGCGGGGCGGGCGTTCCTTGTGTTGTTAGGAATCTTGGTGCTTTTCGCTGTGCTTTACCTGGGGCTTGGCTTCCCAAACTGGGAGACGAAGACGACGACCGAGAAAGCAGCAGTCGAGACACAGTCTAAAGAGCCGGGTACATGGTCGCAGTTGTCCAGCGCGCTCACGTACAGCCTGGGCGTGATGACGCTGCAAAAGCCGGAGCCGCGTCCGGCGACGAACGCCGCGCAGAGTCTCGTCATGCTCGAAACCATCCTCGGCCCCGTGCAGGCCGCGCTGCTGGCGCTCGCCATCCGGCGGAAGTTCATGCGCTGATTGATGGACGGCGAGGCCGCGCGCGCCCCATCCACAATCACGCGCGCGGCCCCTTCGCCCCGGCCCGGAACCGGGGCCGCGGCACAGTCTCCCCAAAAGACGTGCCGGCGCTTAATCACAAACGAGAATGCCTTTTTCCATGAGGCTCCTGTGGTATCCTGCGCGGGTTCGTGTCTTTGAAAACTTAAGGCAACGGGTCTGATGCGTAAGCGCGGCTCACCCTCAGAGGAGTGATGAGCATCGCCGTTGAGCATGAAAGCAGGTTCATACTCACGGCGGAACAGTCACGCAGCAGCATACTAACCGAAGTTTCGGTTAGAGGCAAGCTTTATCTGTCAGGAGGAAACTCCTGATGGCGAGGGGAGCGCGTCTCAAGCCGAAACGTCTCGCCGAGAAGCTCGTCCAGATTCGGACGGCGCTCGGCCTCTCCCAGAATGAGTTAATCAGGGAACTTCAGATAGACCTTACTCAGAACCGGATTTCGGAATACGAAACGGGCAAAGGAGAGCCGCCCCTGCCGGTTCTTTTAAGGTATGCGCGTCTCGCCGGTGTCTGCGTGGACGCGCTGATTGACGACGAGGCTGATCTGCCCGTCAAGCTGCCGGCCAAGCCGAAGCACGCGCGGCGGTGAATTTTTCGGGTGTTGAGGCGAAGGTAAAAGAGGAAGAGGGAAAGGCGGAAGGAGAAGGAGCGGCGCGGCGGCGCGTCACGTCCTTTGCCCTTCGAGCTTTCCCCTCTTCTCTTTTCTGCGGCGCGCGGCACGGTTGGAATGGCCGTGCGCGGATTTCGGGTTGTTGGTCTTGTCCGAGGTTTACTCGGTGATGTGGATTTCCTCCTGGACGTGCGGGCGGCGCGTGAACGCCCAAGCGACGCAGGCGCAGGCGACGATGGCCGCGGCTATCGCCGCCCAGAGGTGCGGCGTGCCGGCCCACATGTCGGCGTTGCCCTTCGCGTCCGTGGCCCCGAGGAACAGCATGAGCTGCCAGAGTCCGAGTACGAAGGCGAGCAGGCCGACCGCCCAGAGAAGTATGTCCGTCGTGCTTTTCATGGCTAAACCTCCAGCCTCAAGTCGTGCACACAGTTGTTCAGGTCGGGTTTGTTGAAGCGGCGAGCGTCTGGCGCGCGGGAGGCTTGCACGTCCGCCGTCTGCCCGGCGTCCGCGTCTCTCGGAGAGGGTTTGGATTGCTGCGCGCGGCGTAGTGTCTGCCGCCCTCGCACCGGCCCATTTTCCGACGCACGCATTATACGCCTTTTCGCCCGCGCGGAATGCGGAAATTATCTCTCGCGCCGCACATGGCTTTCGGGCCGGTGTCTCTTCATGCTTGAGCTTTCAGGAGCAAAGTTCACCACGGGGGCACGGAGGACACAGACGTTGCACGGAGGGATTTGAAATCCTCCGTGCCCCTCCGCGTCCTCCGTGTCCCCGTGGCGAACCTCGCCTACTTTACGCTCAAGAATGAATAGACCCTACCAGCGTGCGGAAGAGGGATGCGGGATAACATCGTACCCCCACAGCAGTTTTGAATCGAGCTTGCGCATGAACAACTCGCCGAGGATAGACCCGGCGGTCTGCGCGCTGCGCCGGGCCACGTTGAACCAGAGGTTGTACGCCCCGGCCTTGCGCAGGAAGTCCGCGCGCGACGAGAAGCGCTCGACCTCGTAGAACTCGTCTTCGATGAGCCGGTGCGCGGTCTC
>DASRCS010000159.1:0-20544 GCA_035652995.1 Pyrinomonadaceae bacterium | reverse complement strand
GGCGGCGGCGCGAGCGGGCGGACGGCGGTGAACAACAAGGAGGAGAAGAAGCAGAGCGCTTCCGTCTGGACTCAGTTGCTCAAGCGCTACGCGCTCGCGCTCGCCGCGCCGGTCTTCGCCGTCGTCCTGCTCGTCGTCATGTCGCTCGCGACGAGCTACCTCTACCGGGCGATCTACGACGCGCTCGCCGACGCCGGGCCTTGGGCCAACGGGCTGGGGGCCGCGCTCGCCATCAAGCCGATAGCCTGGGACGCGCTCGCGCGTCTGCCCTTCGACCGTCTCGGCCTGCTGAACGTCATCTACAAATTGCCCGGCAGGTTCGTCCTCGCGCTCTCGTTCGTCGTCGTCTTCGTCGGCTTCGTGATGGGCCTCTGCGTCAACATCAACAAGTTCTCGCTGCACGCGGCCTACCGCGACCGCCTCATACGCGCCTACCTCGGCGCGTCGCGGCGCGAGTCCGAGCGACGCCCGAACCCCTTCACGGGCTTCGACGAGGCCGACAACATGCCGATGAGCGAACTCGCGGCGAGGCCCCTGCACGTCGTCAACATGACGCTGAATCTCGTCAGCCTTTCGAGCGAACAGTTGGCGTGGCAGGACAGGAAGGCCGAGTCGTTCACTTCGTCGCGGCTCTACTCGGGGAGCTTCTGCCTCGGCTACCGCGATTCCAGAGAGTACGGCTACGACAAGGCGATGGGGCGGGGCATCTCGCTCGGCACGGCTGTCGCCGTCTCCGGCGCGGCGGCCAGCCCGAACATGGGCTATTACTCCTCGACCTTCGTCACCTTCCTGCTCTCGCTCTTCAACGTCCGGCTGGGGTGGTGGCTCGGCAACCCCGGCAGGGCCGGCGACTCGACGTACAACAAGTCCGGCCCGACCTACGGCCCGCGCCCCATCATCGCGGAGACTCTGGGCTGGACGGACGACCGACACCCTTACGTCTATCTCTCCGACGGCGGCCACTTCGAGAACCTCGGCCTCTACGAGATGGTCTTGCGCCGCTGCCACACAATCATCGTCAGCGACGGGAGCGCAGACCCGACCTTCACCTTCAGCGACCTCGGCAACGCCGTCGGCAAAATCCGCGACGACCTCGGCATCCCGATCGTCTTCGACAACATCCCCGTCACGCCGAAAGACCGCGACAAGGTCGCCAGCCTGCAAGCGGACGACCTGAAAGAGAAGTTCTGCGCCGTCGGCACGATCTGCTACGAGAAGAAGGACGGCCCGAACGCCGTGAACGGCACGATCATCTACATCAAGCCGAACGTCTATGGCGGCGAGCCGGCGGACGTTTTCCACTACGCCAAGTCGAACCCGGCCTTCCCGCACGAGTCAACGGCAGACCAGATGTACAGCGAGTCGCAGTTCGAGAGCTACCGCGCGCTCGGCGAGTACATCGTCAAGCTGATGTGCGGGGACGGCGCGGTCACAGACCTCGAATCGTTCCAGACGCAGGTCTGCAAGTACCTCGGCAAGCCCGGCGTCGCCTCCGCGTCCCCGCCCGGCTGTTAAATCCCGGCCCCGGCGGTTCGTCCGAATCGGCAACGCACGGCGCGCGGGGTTGCGACCGCGCGCTCGCGCGTGCGAGGATTGTCGCGTCGAAAATTCCATGACGACGAGCGGCAAACGATTCGACCTACTCATCATCGGCGCGGGGCCTGCGGGGCTTTCGGCGGCGGACGTTGCGGCGCGCGAAGGGCTTGAGTATCTGGTCGTCGAGAAGGGGCTGATTGCCGACACGGTCTATCACTATCCTGTCGGGCTGACGGTCTTCTCGACGACGAACGAGCTGGAGCTGCGCGAGGGCGGGTTGAAGCCCTGCCGGGAGAAGCCGACGCGCGAGGAGTTGCTTTCGTACTACGTCCGCTTCGCGCTCGAACACGACCTGCGGATCAACACCGAGGAGGCCGTCACTCGCATCGAGCCTCTCGCGCCGGAGGGCTTTCGCGTCACAACGACGCGAGCGGTTTACGAGGCGGCGCGGCTTCTGGTCTGCACGGGCGCGATGGCGCGCAGGCGTCGGCTCGGAGTTCCGGGCGAAGACCTGCCGAAAGTTCATCACCGGTTCGTCGAGCCTTTCCCTTACGTCCGCAAAGACGTGCTGGTCGTCGGCGGCGGCAACTCCGCAGCCGAGGCGGCGCTCTTTCTTTCGGAAGGCGGCGCGCGACCCACCTTCGCCGTCTGGCCTTCGGACTGGGAGAACCGCGACCCGAAACGGGGCTGCATCAAGCACTGGGTGCGGGGGCCGCTCGAACGTGAAATTGAAGAGGGACGCCTGCGGCTCTTCCTCTTCTCCGAGGTCGAGGAGATAAAAGAGCGCGAGGTCAGGATCAAAGACGCGGAAGGCCGTTCACACGCGCTTCGGAACGACGCCGTCTTCATCCTCATCGGCAGCGACGCAGACCTGACGCTTTTGCGCGAGGCGGGCGTGCGCGTCGAACGCTCCGGCCTCACGGAAGTCCCCGTTTACGACCCCGAAACCTTCGAGACGAACGTCCCCGGCCTCTACGTCGCCGGCCACTTCACCAACTCGCGCCACATCAAAGAGGCCGTCGCCGTCCCGCGCCGCGTCGTCCCCCTCATCGCACAATCTTTGCGAAGCGCTCAGCCCGCCTGAACTGCGGACGCGCCATGATGTACTTTGAAATCATCGGCGACATCTCTGAAATAGAAATCATCGCTGTCGGCAGGGCAATACGAGGTTTAAGGCGGCTGCAAAGGCAGTACGGTAAAGGCCGCTGGAGCAAGCTGAAGGGCGTTGCGCAGGTGCGGCTCCGAAGCGGTAGAATACGCCTCGCAGAGTTACACTGGTGCGAAGCGCACGGCATCGGAAAGAAAGAACCGAAGCGCAAGCGTTACCTCGACTGAAATGATGAGAAGCAAAAACAAGTCGGCCATACGATTCGCGGTCTGCGTGGATAACTCTGAGTATCCAGCTTCGCTCGAACTTCACAAGATTTACCGGGTACTTCCAGACGAAGACGCAGCCGCCGACGGCGACCTCCGCGTCGTTGACGAGAGCGGCGAGGACTACCTCTACGCCGCCGACTACTTCGTCATCATTGAATTGCCGCAGGAAGTGCGTGAGTCACTCTTGCACGCCGCTTGAGCGGCGTCGTGAGATTCCCAATACAATTCAGTCGGGGTTGGGGTTTATGGCATCTATCTCTCTGTCTATGAGCGGCAGCAGGCGCTGTCGGAGGCGCGCGACCATCGAGTCGGCCTGCCTCACGTCGTCTTCGAGCCGCGCGCGGCTCTGCGACGCCTGACCGAGTAGGCTCTCGACTCCCTTGCGCTCGTTCTCAAGCATCCGCCTGCGCTCGTCGCGCAGTTCGGGCGTGCGCGTCGTGCCGACGAGGCTCAGGCTGCGGTCTATGCTGTCGGGCCGCATGTCCTCGTCGAGTTCGACGAGGCGGTTTCTCAGCCCCGTCTCGCGCTCGGTCATCGCGACGAGTTGACTACGCAGCATCTCCGCGCGCTGCTCGGCTGTGCTCAGGAGCGCGAGGTTCTGCGCGAGGCGGCCCTGCCTGCCGTCGGGGGCGGCGGCGGGCTTCGCGGCCTCCGCGCCGACGAGCATCTCGCTGATCTCGCGCAGGCGCGTGTTCAGCGTTTGCAGAGACTTTCGCAGGAGGGCGACCTCGCTCGCCAAAGTGTCGGCGGCCCCTGCGTCCGGCGTCTGCTCCTGCGTCGCCGGAGCGTTCGGACGACGTTCGGGCGTCTGCGCGCGCGCTTCGGCGCAGACAAAAGCCACGGCACAAATCGCGAACGGGAGAAGTCTTGCGCGAGTCGTCATCGGCCTTGAGTCCTCTCTTTGAGAGTCGCGGGACAAGACGCTCTCACGCCCCGCCCCGCCGGAAGTTCGTTTCTTATCATCGCACGACCGTCAACCCCACAACCCCGTCCGAGTCCGACTCAAAATCCCTCGCGGCGTTCGTCCGCGCCGCCTTGACGTTTCCGCTCATCGCCGAACAACTGCGCGCGACCGTCTGAGTCACCATTACGAGAAAATTGTGGGTTCAGGGTGCAACGGCACGACCGGGGTGAGGCCGCGGGCGGGGCTGCGCCTCAACGCTTCAGGCCGACGCCTGCCTCCGCCAGCGTTGCAACCCAGTCAACCCACCTGAGCACCGTCTGCGCGCGCCGGGGTATGGTCTTGCCCGACAGCCCCAGCCGCGCGCCTCTCATTATCTCTTCCACCTGCTCCGAGGAGGGCCGCCGCCCGTTCTCGAAATATATTCTGAGCGCGCGGTTGAGGACGCCGCGTTCGAGCATGCATTCGACGAGGGCGAGGTTGCGAGTCTGCGGGTGTCTCGACATGACGGACGCGCCGCGCCGGGTCAGCGAGTAGGTCACGCCCTGCCCTTCAGACCTGCGGCGCTCGACGAGGCCGAGGTAAGCGGCGGCCTGCGCGTAGTATTGCGTCTGCCTCTCGTCGAAATCGTAGTTCGAGGTGACATAGTCTTTTGACAGCGTCCCGCCCGCCCCGTAGAGCTGCGCGAGCAGGTCAACGATCCGCTCGAAGCTGTCGGCCTGGGGGAAAGGAATGCCCGCCGGCTCGGGCTGGACCCGCGCGCGCCCGACGGCCTCGACGATAGTCTCCCGCTGGATGCCGCTCGGCACCACCTGGAACTTCCTCTGCTCGACCAGCTCGATGGAATTGTAGAGCCGCGGCTCGTTGAACCGGAAGACGTGCAGCGTGAAGACCGAGCTGGCGTTCGAGTAGGAGAGGAAGACCGGGACGATCCGCTTGCCCGTCCGTTCGAGCCAGGCGCGGTACGGGTAGTAGAGCTGGCGGACGTGGAAGTCCGTGACGGCCTCGTTCTTCGCCTCGACGATGGCGAACGTGTCCTCGCCCTCGAACCCGGCGTCAATTTCCATCTGCGCGCCCTCGACGCTGATTTCGTGCAGCTCGCCCGTCTGGTTGTTCCTGATCCGGTAGTCGAAGCTGCCCGCCGACATGCGACCGAAGGCCGTCAGCATCACCTCGCGCCTCAACGCGCCGGCGATGATGCCGGTGTAGTAGGCGCACATGAGCACGGCAGACTCCGAGTAGAGGTTGGCCGGGTTGATCGTCTCGATGCGGCGCGGGAAGGGCAGCGCCTCGACGGGAACCTTCGGGTCGTCCGTCACGCTCTGGTAACTGTCGAAGCGCCCGACGAGGTAAGTGCCGCGCGTGTTCGGCTGGATGGTGAGGTGGTTGCGCTTGAAGATTTCGGGGAGTTGGACGTAGTGGTCGAACTTCGTCATCAGGCGGGCCTCGTGAAGCTCGTTGATCTCGCCGGAGGAGATTTGGCACGCGCCGCGGCGCTCGACCTCTTCGAGGACGTTGTGCCTCCTGAAGAGTTCCTCCCACGCGTCATTCTTGTTCGGCCTGGGTGACATCGTAGTTGTTGAAGATGAGGAGTTCGCCGACCTCGCCGCGGCGCGCGCCTTTGGAGTTGATGTTGCGCCGCGCCCTCACCTCGCGGACGGCGTAGCGCCTGCGGTTGCGGAACAGTTCGCGCACCAGTCCGGTGTCGGAGTTGCTGACGAGTACGCGGCAGCCGCGCTCGGTCAGATCGTCGCAGAGTTTCTTAAGCGCCCTCTGACTCTCCTCGCCGAACCCGCCCGGCGCGTAAGCCGTGAACGAGGCGCTCTTCGAGGCGGGGACGTAAGGCGGGTCGAAGTAAACGAAGTCGCCCGCCGCGGCCTTCGCGACGGCGTCCTTGAAGTCGCCGCTTCTTATCTCGACGCTTACCTCATTCAAATAACGGCTCACCGCGCGGATGACTTCCGGGTCAACTATCTGCGGGGGCTTGGCGTGCTTCCTGTAAGGCACGTTGAAACGCCCGCTCGCGTTGACGCGATAGAGACCGTTGAAGCAGGTCTTGTTGAGGTAGATGACGCGCGCGGCCCGCTCCGCGGGTGTCAACGTGCGGAGGCCGGGATCGCGGTCGAGTGAGCGTATTTTGTAAAAATAGTTTTCAGAATCGTTCCGCTCGTGCTCGGCGGCGAGCCTGACTAACTCCTCCGGGTCGGACTTGATGACGCGGTAGCAGTTGATCAACTCCTCGTTGGCATCGTTGATGACGGCGCGGGGCGGCTGAAGGTCGAAGAGGACAGCGCCCGCGCCGACGAACGGCTCGAAGTAGGTTCCGAACTCGCGCGGAACGTACTTGCGAATCTCCCGAAGGAGCTGCCCCTTGCCACCGGCCCACTTCAGGAAGGGCCGGGCCAGATCACTCCTCTTGAATAACGAAGGCTGATGAGGTACGCGCTTACCGGCCCCGCTCCTTCTCAATCGCCCGCGCCCTTCCCTTCCCCTCTTCCTGCTTGAGGAGACTGTCCAGTTGCGTGGCGAAGGACGGGAACGGCACGCTGAGCGCGATGCAGAAGGTTCTGACCTCCACTATGTCGAGGCGGCGCTCACCCCGCTCGCACTTACTCACGAATGACTGCGTCTCACCTAAAAGTCGGGCGAGTTGTTCCTGAGTCAGACCCGCCTTCTTTCTTGCGTCTTTCAGGCGGTCGAGGAAGAGGGAGTAGTCACGTGAGCTGACCGATTTCTCCATAGGCCCACAACGGACAGCGCGAAGGTTAGAGCCGTTCCGGGAATAGTCCAAAAATGACTATTTCCGGCGGTCCTGAGCGTTGACTTTTGAGTTAAAAGGCGTGCAGCGCGCGCCCGCGAGAGGCAAGGGGCTTATCTTATAACTGCGGCAGGCTGAGAAGGGATTCGGACATGCGTCTTATCGCGCGAGGGGCGGAGTGATGTCCCGGCGCGTTCTGCTCGGGCGTGTGTAAATGTTCTTCCGCAGTCCGGCCCGACGTGAGACAATCGGCCTGCCTTGCGCCCTGCCCGGCGCGACCGTCGTTACCGCGAAAGGAACCTTACTCCTATGAATCAGGAGAGGACTTGGAAGGATGTAGTCATCGCAGCCTTACACCACTACGGCGGCGAGGCGTCGCTCAAAGACATTACAGAGTTCGCCCTGCAAGACCCGAAGGCGAAGGCTAACACCAAGGTCAAAGAAAAAGTCAGACAGGTCGTCAGGGCGTACAGCGTTTTCGAGACGCTCGAAGAACGTAGCGGCATCTACCGGCTTGCCCCCGAGACGGCAACGGCAGACCTCGCACAGAAGGCCGCGACCAAGCGCGTGACCAACGAGATTCAGGGCAAGCTCCTCTACATCGGGCGGGTCAACAACTACGAGACCTTCGCGCCCGCCGAAGACCGCGCGAAGCGCCAGTTCGCGGGCGAAAAGCTTGAGCGCCTGGTGACCGTCCGCGACCTGAACTCACACCGGTGGCTCACGGAAGACAAGATAAAGGCGATTGAGCGGATTGACGTTCTGTGGCTGCGCGAGACGGACGATGGATTAATCCCCCGCTTCGCCTTCGAGGTGGAGAATTCCACCAAGGTTATCGCTGGGCTGGATCGCTTGAACACGATACCGAGCTTGTTCCAGACCCGCCTTATCGTCGTTGGCAAAGACGACAGCCAGAAGCGGCGCTACGAGAACTTCCTAAACGGCAGGACGTTCAAGCTTCATTCCAGCCGCTTCGAGTTCAGATACTTTGAAGACATCCGCAAGCTCTTCGAGACCTCGGCGGACTTCGACAAGGCGCGCGCCGCTCACGAAAGTGCGATGCGGGCTTTCGGGCTTTTCGATTAGCGCCGGACTGCCGCCCGCCGCGCTCGACGGGAAACGACGCCCCCTAAGCGCCGCCGTCTTCCCCGTCCTTCGCCCTCTTGTCTTTGGTGCCCTCGTCGCGGCTCTTCTCGCGCGGCTTGACGGTCGAGCGGATGACGATGAACTTGTTGAGCAGGTCGAACCAGAAGGGCGCGCCCTGCGAGACGGCCAGCGCGGTGATGAGTATGCCGAGCAGCTTGAGACCCCCGCCGCCCAAATCTGACGGGAAGCGGCGCGGGTCGCTCGGGTCGGGCACCGCAGCCGCGCTAACCCAGCCGATGGGCAGGCCCGTCGCGTTGATCTGCGCCCACACGCCCTGTATCTGCTGCACCGCCGCCTTCTCCTGTTCCGCCGGGGTGGCCGGCGTCGGCGTCGGCGAAGGGAGGGGGACGGCGGCGGCTTTCTCCGCCTGGCCGACGATGGCCGCACGCAAGCCGTCCTGGTTCATGAGCGCCCTGGCGATGCTGATACTGTCGGCGTTGACCGCCGCCGCGACAAGGAGGCCGATGAGCAGAAGGATGACTTGCACGCGCCGCTTGTACCAGCCGGAGACCCGATCCATCGTGCCGTCGTACCAGTCCTCTATGTTCTTGCGCGCCTTCTCGAAGTCGCCGCCGGCGTCGTCCAGAAGCATGAGCAGCGCCCTCTTCAGGTCGGCACTGATGAACTTGTTGTCGCTGACGGCCTGCCGGATGACGGAGAGGGTTTGCGCGCCGCCGGCCCCGTCGGCGCGCTTGTCCGCCGGGACCGCCAAGTCCCACAGCGCCAGTGCGAAGGTGCGCGAAGGGATGTAGGAAGGGAGTTTCTCCCCGCGGTATAGACTCTTCACCAACGGGTGTTTGTACAGAAGGGCCGTCACGCTCCCCGCCTCGCCATCACCTTGCCCGCTCGTGCTGCTCCCGCCCGCCGACTGCCCCTGCGCCGGAGGAGTCCCTCCCCGGGCGGACTCGTCGGGCCGCTTCTCCCCCGGCAGGTACTTGTCGAGCAGAAGCCTGACGCCCTTCTCCAAGTCCTTCGAGCGGTAGTTCAACTTGGCCTCGACGTATTCGGCGACCGCCGAGCACAGGAGGCTCATCAGGAGATAGACGAAGATCATCCCGATTGCGACTTCCAGAGCGGTGGAACCTAGAATCATCTTTCTCTCCTTTCGCGGATGGGCACGCGCCCGCCGAGGGGCGCGCGTATAAAGAAAGCTGTGTCGTGCGTAAAGGCTAAGCGGGTAGAAACCTCGTGCGAAAACGGCGGCTACAATACCACCGAATCAGGAGGATGCAACCTTTTTTTGCGGCGGCGCGGGCGACAGCCCGCCACCGGCGCGGGGGCGCGGACACGGGCCGACCCCTCAAATTCTCATGCGGGATTGCGGGAATTCATTTCGCGCGCGGCGCGCGTGAGAGCAAGGTGAGAGGTGCGAGGCGTGTGGCTGACGCCCTGGCGGCGCGACTCACATCAAAGATTCGGCGCGCGCGCGCTCGCGGCGCGCGACGCCCGTGCGGTAGGCGGCCTCCTCGACCTCGCGCGCGACGGCCTCGGCCACGCGCTTGTCGAAGACCGAAGGGACGATGTATTCGGGGTGCAGCTCTTCGGGCGTGATGATTCCGGCGATGGCCTCGGCGGCGGCGAGCTTCATCTCCTCGTTGATGCGCGAGGCGCGGCACTGCAAAGCGCCGCGGAAGATTCCGGGGAAGCAGAGGACGTTGTTGATCTGGTTTGGGTAGTCGCTCCGGCCCGTCGCCATCACCGCGACGTGGCCCGCGGCCTCTTCGGGCATAATCTCCGGCGTCGGGTTCGCCATCGCGAAGACGATGGGGTCTTTCGCCATCCGCTTCACGTCCTCCACGTCAATCACGCCCGGCACGGAGAGGCCGAGAAAAACGTCCGCGCCGCGGATGATGTCGTGGACTGTGCCGCGCTCGCGCTCCGGGTTCGTGATGCGCGCGTAGTGATCCTTGACCCAGTTCATGTGCTCGGTGCGGCCCTCGTAGAGCGCGCCGTGCTGGTCGCACCCGACGACGTTCCGCACGCCCGCGTTCAGAATTATCTTCGAGCAGGCCACGCCCGCCGCGCCCACGCCGTTGACGACGACCTTCAAATCCTCCATCCGCTTGCCGACGAGTTTCACCGCGTTGATGAGCGCGGCCAGAACGACGACCGCCGTGCCGTGCTGGTCGTCGTGAAAGACGGGGATGTCGAGTTCTTCCTTCAGCCTCTCTTCGATCTCGAAGCAGCGCGGCGCGGAGATGTCTTCGAGGTTGATGCCGCCGAAGGCGACCGAGATGCGCTTGACGGTGTTGACGATCTCCGCGGGGTCTTTCGTCGAGAGGCAGATGGGGAAGGCGTCAACGTCGGCGAACTCTTTAAAGAGCATCGCCTTGCCCTCCATCACGGGGAGCGCGGCGGCGGGGCCGATGTCGCCCAAGCCCAGCACCGCCGTCCCGTCGGTGACGACGGCGACCGTGTTCTTCTTGATCGTCAGCGTGAAAGCCTTTTCCGGGTCGCGCGCAATCGCCTCGCAGACGCGCGCGACGCCGGGCGTGTAGGCCATCGAGAGGTCGGCGCGTGTCTTCAGCGGAGCCTTCGAGACGACCTCGATCTTGCCGCCGAGGTGCATCAGGAAGACGCGGTCGCTGACGTTGATGACCTCGACGCCGTCAACAGCGCGTGCGGCGTCAACGATTGTCTTGCCGTGTTCCGCCGAACCCGCGTTGACCGTGAGGTCGCGGATGATCTGGTCGCGCCCGACGCTGACGATGTCAATCGCGCCGATGTCGCCGCCCGACCGCCCGATGGCGGTCGTCAGCTCTCCGAGCGTGCCGGCGCGCGAAGAGAGTTTTACGCGCAACGTCAGGCTGTAACTCGCGCTTGGCGTGTTCTGCATCGAGGACGGAGATTTCCTTTCGCGTTCGACTTAAAAGTTATCGAGGGAAGCTCGTTCAAACTCTAGCGCCAAAGGCGACGGCGGCGCAAGCGCGCGTCCCTCCGCGGACACTTCAACGTCTTTTGACTCAACGCCGGTTCAATAACACGCCGCGTCGTGATGTCTGTAGCGGCAGGGCTTGTCCCTGCCCGCGTCGTTCATGAGAAAGAGTAGGCAGGGACAAGCCCTGTGCCACTACAGCTTTGCGGTGCGCTCCCGGGCTTCCATGACGGAAGCGAGAAGGCGGGCAATCTCTTTCAGCGTCGAAGCGTCGGCGACGCCGCGACGCGCCGCGAGCCGGAGCGAACGCGCGCCGAGCAGAGCGTAAACGAGTAGGGCTTCCGGGTCGCCCGCTTCAACGAGCGCGGCGAGGTGCTTGCGGACGGTCGCCGCGTCGCCGCGCGCGAACGTGCCCGTCAGCGCCTGCTCCGGCGTCGAGCGCGAGAGGTTTTCGAGCGTGCTCGCGAGGAGCGGCAGCAGAACACGCCGCGCTTCCCTCTCGGAAAGTCCGCAGCGCGCGAGCAGGCTCGCCGCCGTGTCGAAGAGCGCGACGGTGTGACCCGCCGTAATCAACGCCGCCGCGTGGTAGAGCGCCTTGTCGCGCGCGCGAATCGAAAAGCTCTGCCCGCCGAGGTCGCGCACGATTCGCCTCGCCGCGCGCACGGCCCGCGCGTCGCCCTCGACGCAGTAGAACGCGCGGCGCAGACTCTCCGCGCCCGCCTCGGCGTCGCTCACCGCGGCGAGCGGGTGCATCGAGCCGACCGCGTAGCCGCGCTCGCGCATCGGCGCAAGCACGTCCGAAGAGAGCGCGCCGCTCGTGTGCAGCGCGACGCGCGCGCGCGCGTCCGGCAGCATCGTGATGCGATGCGCCGTCTCTCCGATGGCGTCGTCCGGCGTCGAGATGAGCAGAACGTCCGACGGCGGCAACTCTCCGAGCCGCGCGACGCCGAAAGCTTTTGCCTTCACGCCCGCGCGCGACACTGCACGCCGCGCGCTCGCGTCGCCCCGCGCGACCAACGCGCGCACCTCGTAGCCGCACCCCGCGAGCGCACGCGCGAGCGCACTGCCGAGCCGTCCCGCGCCGACAATGACGACACTGAACGCGCCGAACGATACATCGCTCTTTGACGATGGGCGCTTTGACGATGGGCGTCGAGTTGAGACGGAGGGTGACGACGATGCGACCGGCGCGCGTGAAAAAGGGGAGGCGGAATTGCTCCCGCTCCCCTTCTCTTCTTCGACTCGACGACGCTTGCCGCGCCGGCTGACCCCTGACCTCTGACCTCTGACCTCTGACTTTTTACGGGGCATTTATCTCGGCCTTCGAGACGACTTCGATGAGCACGGGTCTTTCGGGCAACTCATCCAACCACTGCTCGAAGCGCGAGCGCAACTCCTCGCGCGTGAGCAGGCCCGCGTCGCCGTTCGGCGCGACGACCTTCACGGGCGGCGGCGAGGGCATGCGCTTGAGCGCGCGCTCGATCAACTCCACGTCCTGACGCGCGAGCCTTTCCGGCACGCGCGACTGCGCGAACGCGGTCGAGAGCGTGCGCGCGCGCCGCGCAGTCTCTTCGTCCGCGTCGCGCCGGGCGAGCGCGTCGAGCGAGATGGCGAGGTTCGCGCCGATCATCAGGAGCGTGCGGCGATAGACCGCGAGTCCCCACTCCATCAGCGCCTCAAGCTCCTGCGGCAGGTCTTCTTGCTCGGCGGCCTGCGACAGGCGGAAGTGGCACGCGCACGACGGTCGGCCTTCGAGAAGTTTCCTGACGGGCAGGTCGCAGCGACCGTTGTCCGCGCGCCGGAGCAGCGCCTCGGCCTGACGCCAGACCTGCGTGCTCACGACGGGCAGCCGCGACAGCGACTCGAACTCGCGCCAGCGCTCGCCGCGGCGAAGAGTTTGAAGCGACTCGCGCGCTTCCCGCGCGCCGACAGTTTTATCATGGACTGCCGCGTAATGCTCGCTGTACCGCGCGCTGAACTCCTGCCAGAGAAGGCGGAAGCGGTCGCGCGACGCGGGGTCGAGAAAGTTGTTCGGGTCTTCGGCGAGCGTGAGCAGCTCACGCCGCGCCGTCTCGGCTTCGCCGACGCCCGTCGCCTCCGCGGTCGCGAGGTACGCGCGCACGCGCTCGCGCTCGGCGAAGCCCTCGACGAACTCGGTCAGGTCTTCGAGCAGACGCGCGCGGCGCTCGAAGACTTCCGAAGAATTCTTGAACGCCTCGGCGACACGCGCGAGCGCGTCCTCGAAAGAAATCTTCCCGTCGAGCGCGTCCGAGACGGCGGACGCCGAGCGACCGAATGACTTTCGCACCTCGGCCTCGGCCTTCCAGACGCGCGTCGTCAGGCACCCGTCCGGCAGTGCGTCGAACTTCTGCTGAAGCCCGCCCGCGCGCCAGCGACCGAGCCAGGCGGCGAGCGCGGCGCTCACCTCCTCGCGCACGTCGCGCCCCGCGATTGTTCCGAGCGCGGGCTTGAACGTCAGCAGACGCGCCCACTCGACTGATCTCTCCGGCAGCGCGTGAGCTTCTAAGTTTTCACGTCCGGCCCGCGCGCCGCGACTTCCGTCTTTAACTTTTTGACCTTCGCTTCGGCTTTCAGGTCGAGTGTCGCCGCTTCCGTCTTCAAGTTTAACTTCTCTGCCTCGGCCTTCGAGCCGCGCCTCGCCGCTTCCGACAGCACCGGCTTCGTCGCCCCCGACTTTAACCTGAGCGTCGCCGCCTTTGACTTCAGCCTGAGCGCCGTCCGCTTTAGCTTCAACTCTTTCGGCTGCTGCTTCCGCTTCGGCCTCGGCCTCGGCTCTGCGCTCGGCCTCTCGTCCTTCGTTCGCGCCGGCGCTCGCTTGAGTCTCTTGGTTTGATTGAGCCGGTTGGACGACCTCGGCAGGCTGCCCGCTCTTCTGCTCGGCGCTCGCGATTGAATCCGCGGGCGCGGCGGATGCATGGCTCGACCCTGCGACCGTCGCGTTCTCCGCAACCCGCGCGCTCTCGACGAAGCTTCTATCCAAACCTTCGTCGTCCGCGGCGCTCTCGGCGTTGGCCTGCGCGGGCTGTTGCGCGGGCTGAGCTGATGCGTGCGGCTGCGGGGCAATCGCGTCGAGCGCGGCGATGTGGAAGCGATAGCGCGTCTCGCCGCCGGGGCCTGCGGCGAGGATGAGACTTCCGGGCGCGGACTCCGAGGCGAAGCGCGAGAGGATTTCTCCGGCGCGGCGCGGCGCGTCGTCGCCCGTCTCGCCGTCGGTCAGCAGCAGCGCGGCGCACATCTCGCCCGGCGTCACGTCGCGCCCGTCGAGCGAAAGCACGAAGAGACTTTTCAGAATCAGACGCGCCTGGTAGCGCTGCATGATCGGCAGTCGCGCGATGCAGCGCTCGGTCAGGTGGTCGTAGGCCGCGAACGCGCGCCGCAGCTCCGGCGCTTCGCGCAGGCCCGCCTCCGCCGCGTCGAAGACTTCGTCGAGCAGCACGAGCGAGAGCGCGGGGCGCGAAGTCGCGCGCGCCGCAGCCGCGGCAGCGAACGGCAGGAACGCGAAGTTCGAGACGTAGAGCCGCACGCCCGAAGCGACCTCTGCGACGAGCGGGTGGACGGGATAGACCGAGGAGAAGCGCGCCTGACTCCAGTTGAACTCGTGCACGGTCGCGCGCAGGGACTGGTAGATTTCACGAAGCGTGTCGCCGACCTGCGGCTTCTTGCGGAGCACGTACTGGTCTGCGACGCGGTAGAGGTTTTCCGGGTCGAGGTACTCGATGCGGTACGCGCCCGCGACCGCCACGTTCGCGCCGTCCGCGCCCGCGATGTCGTCGTCGAGCGCGAGCGCGAGGAAGACGTTGAGGTCGCGCGCGGCGTCGGCCAGAGCCGCGAGCGCCGGGCCGTCGTCGCGTGCGACGCGCGCCGGGCGGTTGAAGGCCGTGTCAACGACGACGAGCAGCGTCTCGCCCGCCGCGCGCGAGGCCGCGACCGCCAGAGTCTCCGCGGGCGTGCGAACCCACTGCGATTCGCTCCCGCCGAACAGCCGCGCGAAGGCCGTGCCCAACTCCTCGGCCAGAGTCGGACGCGTGCCGCGCTCGACGCGCACGACCGCGAAGCGGCGGCCCGTGAGACGCGCGGCGCTCGCCGTAACGTGCCCGTCCTCGACGGTCGCGCGCAGGCGCTCGGAGCCGGCGAGCGCGCCGAAGACGGCGAGCGTGTGGCTCTTGCCGACGCCGCGCGGGCCGGCGAGCGCGTGCGACGCGCCGCCTCCGGGCGGGAGGCTCGCGAGCACGTCGAGCCAGCGCGAAAGCAGGTCGGAGGTAACGTCCGTGAAGCGGTATGCGGCGAGCGCCTGCGCCGGGTCTTCAGCGAAATTCCCTACTTGCTCGAATGATTGCGGCTCGACTAAATCCTTGATCTTATCCTGTATGCGTTTCATGCGCGTGACTTGCGGCGGGCGGCTGTAACTCGAAAGTGACCCTGACGCGTGAGGCAAGGCAGGCAATTTGAATCTAGCACGCGGCGCGGCGGGCTTGCAACGAATAAGTTTTTTTGCTCGCGCGCGCCGCTTTTAGCTGTATAATCCACACGTCTCCTCCAAACGGGATGAGGTTTCCGAAACCGCAGTCGAGCCGCGCTCGCCCCGCCGGCTTTCCGACTCGAAAAGCGACGTTTACACGCCCCTGCCCTGCACAACCAACGGCGCGACTGGTTGCATCAAAGGGTCACGCCTTGCCGGATACTCTCTCCGACTCGCCGGGCCTTAACCGACGGCTGCCGAGAGAGTTTTCGATTCGGGCGTCCGTCGTTTCCCTTGGAGAGGCTGACCTCCATCCCTTCGGCCACAGACGTTTTGAATAGTTTTTCGGAGGCACGAGTTATGCACAACAGTTTGTCCCGCACGTTCACGGCCCTGACGCTCGTCTTCAGCCTCTGGGTCGGCACGCTGTCGGCTGCGGCAGCGCCGCAGGCTCAGGCGCAGAGCACACCGGCGCAAAGCGCGCAGACGCAGGGCACCGCCGCGAAGCAGGATTCGACCGACAAGGGCGACGCGAAGGAAGCGAAGGGCAGCGAGACAGCCGACTCGTCGTCCTCCGCGCAGCCCGTGAAGGGCAACCCCGGCAAGCCGCTCTCCGAGGAGGAAGACCCGCGGCTCGTCGGCAAGCGCAACATCAACAAGGGCATCATCGCGAAGATGAGCGGCGGCATGGACAAGGAAGTCCGGCTCGGCCAGCAGCTCGCCGCGCAGGTTGACCGCGAGGCCAAGTTCATTGACGACCCCGTCGTCACCGAGTACATCAACCGCGTCGGCCAGAACATCGTGCTCCACTCCGACGCGAAAGTGCCCTTCACCATCAAGGTCATTGACTCCGACGAGGTCAACGCCTTCGCGCTCCCCGGCGGCTTCTTCTACGTCAACAAGGGACTCATTCTCGCCGCCGACAACGAGGCGGAGGTCGCGGGCGTCATGGCGCACGAGATCGGCCACGTCGCCGCGCGCCACGCGATGGAGAACCAGACGAAGGCGAACATCGCGCAGGGCCTCCTGACGGTCGGCTCGATCTTCCTCGGCGGACTGGGCGGGCTGGCGATCCTCAACGGCGCTCAGTTCGGCGCGCTGCTCGGCTTCATGAAGTTCAGCCGCAACGCCGAGTCCGAGGCCGACATGCTCGGCGTCGAGTACCTCTGGGCCGCGGGCTACGACCCGAACGCGATGTCCACGATGTTCGAGAAGCTGGCCGCGCAGAACAAGAAGAAGCCCGGCACCTTCTCGAAGCTCTTCGAGACGCACCCGCAGTCGGTTGACCGCATGGAGGCCAGCCGCGCGCTCATCGCCCGCTTCCCCGAACGCGACGAGTACGTCGTCAGCACTTCGGAGTTCCAGCGCGTCAAGGCCCGCCTGATGCGCCTGTCGAACGCGCGCGCCTCGACGACCGGCGACATCTCGCCCGGCGACGACGGCTCTTCTGGACGCCCGACGCTCAAGCGCCGCTCGCCGACGCCCGACGACTCGACGACCGACGACCCGTCGAAGCCCGCCGCGAAGACGGACGAAGACAGGCCGCAGCTCAAGCGCCGCACGGACGACCAGCAGCAACAGCAGCAGAACCCTCCGCAGTAAACTTCGGAGGCCGAAACGGTCGGGACGGGACATTCAGGAAGGCTCTCAGGTCAACAGACTTGGGAGCCTTCGAGTTGTGAGAGGAACGACTGGCGGCTGCTTAAAAGGATTGATTTTGACAGCTAATAGGCGAACTTTACTTAATGAGCGACGGGAGGTGTTCTTTCAGTTGAGTTTTCAATTCACGCAACTCGGCGCGCGTCTCATGGGCCACAGAGGTTACGCGGTCTAGCTGCGCCTCCATTCTGTCAAGGCGCTCGTCTATTCCGTTAAGGCGTGCGTTAACGGCAGCAAAGCCGGCACGCATCTCTTCGAGAACGGTTTCCAGCGCCGGCTTGGTTTCGTACTTCTGGCCGATGTCTTTGGTGGGGTCTTCGCTCATGTAAGGAAGCTAGCACAGGTTTACGAGGCCGTCCAGATGATTTCCGGCAAAGGCCCGACGGGCTGTGCCGTCTCAGCTTGACAACAAAAAGGGCGTTTCGTATTCTAACCGTTCGCGTTTTAGACGCTTAAAATTGAGAGAGTTATCTATGTCAACCTATTTTCCGAGCGGGGACTCGCTCGCTGACAATCGCAAGTGGTACGTCGTGGACGCGGCGGGCCAGACGGTCGGTCGCCTCGCGACCGAAGTGGCGCGCGTGCTGACGGGCAAGAATAAGCCGCAGTACACGCCCTTCATGGACACGGGCGACCACGTCATCGTCGTCAACGCGAGCAAGGCCGTCTTCAAGGGGTCGAAGAACGAGCAGAAGATGTACCGCCGCCACACGCTCTATCCGGGCGGGTTGCGCGAGATTTCCGTCCGCGACCAGTTCGAGCGCCACCCCGAGCGCGTTATCGAACTCGCCGTCAAGGGGATGCTCCCGAAGACGAAACTCGGTCGCGCGATGGCGAAGAAGCTGAAAGTTTACGCCGACGACGAGGGCCTGCGCCGCCACGCCGCGCAGCGCCCCGAGCCGCTCAAACTCGAAGAGCGCGCCGCGGCGCAGAAGGCATAACCAGAATTTAAGGAAGAGGAACTGTGGCAGACATTCAGTATTACGGGACGGGACGGCGCAAGACTTCCACCGCGCGAGTTTACTTGAGGCCGGGCACGGGCGAGTTCAAAGTCAACAAAAAGACTTTCGAGCAGTACTTCCCCAACCAGGCCCTCCGCATGATCATCCGCCAGCCTTTGACGCTCACCGACACGGCAAACAAGTTCGACATCGTCGTCAACGTCGCGGGCGGAGGCCCGGCGGGGCAGGCCGGCGCGGTGCGCCACGGCATCACGCGGGCGCTCATGGAGTTCAACGCCGACCTGCGACCCGCGCTCAAGGACGCCGGACTCGTCACCCGCGACCCGCGCGCCAAGGAGCGCAAGAAGTACGGACAGAAGGGCGCGCGCAAGCGCTTCCAGTTCTCGAAACGCTAAAGCAGTTTTCAGTTCCCGGTTTTCAGTTTTCAGAAAAGCCTTCTCGCTTCTTGCTGAAAACTGAAAACCGGGAACTGAAAACTGAAACCCATTGTCGCGCTTCGGTTGGTTGCCCCGCGTGGGGCGCTTGAGGCGCGGCGAGTACACGAAACCAATCAGACCTGAGGAGGATTTAGTTTGGCAGTCACCGTCACGATGAAAGAACTCCTGGAGGCCGGCGTCCACTTCGGCCACCAGGTCAGGCGCTGGAACCCGAAGATGAAGGAGTACATCTTCGGCGAGCGCAACGGCATTAACATCATTGACCTCCAGAAGACCCAGAAGATGTTCCGCGACGCCATCGCCTTCGTCTCGCAGATGATGGGCGAGGAGCGCGGGCGCAACATCCTGTTCGTCGGCACGAAGCGGCAGGCGCAGGACGCCATCCGCGAAGAGGCCGAGCGCGCCGGACAGTTCTACATCAACCAGCGCTGGCTCGGCGGGCTGCTCACGAACTTCCAGACCGTGCAGAAGTCAATCAAGCGGCTGCGCGACCTCGAAGCGATGCAGACCGACGGTCGCTACGAGAAGATGACGAAGAAGGAGCGCATCAAGCTCGACCGCGAGCGCGAAATTTTGGAGAAGAACCTTTCGGGCATCAAGAACATGAACCGCCTGCCCGACGCGCTCTTCGTCATCGACGTGCGTAAGGAAGACATCGCGGTCAAGGAGGCGAACCGCCTCGGCATCCCGATCATCGCGGTCGTTGACACCAACTGCTCGCCCGAAGGCATCGACTACGTCATCCCCGGAAACGACGACGCGCTCCGCGCCGTGCGCCTCTTCGCCTCGCGCATCGCCGACGCCGTCATCGAGGGCCAGCAGGTGAACACGAAGGGCGACGAAGAGGCAGGCGAGCAGGCTCAGGGCGATGTTGCGACTCAGCCGACCTCGCGCGTCGTCACCTCTTCGGTGACGAACGAGATCGAGCCGGGCGCGCAGTCGGCGCAGGTCGCGGGCGGCGACGTTTCGCAGGTCTCGACCGAGACGCGCGTCTCAAGTCCCGGCAACGTCGGGTTCGCGACGACGGGGCAGCAGCCCGACAGCGTCGGCGACCACGAGCAGATCGGCACCGGCGCCCCCGTGCGCGGCGCGACCGGCGCTGCGGACTCCGAAGGCACCGAGCCGCAGTCCTCGCCCGAACAGGAGAAGGGCGCGGAGACGGTCGGCGCGGCCAAGTGAGGCGGCGCGAGCGGAAGGCGAAGCTTACAACTTTCAGACAACGGCGAGCGCAGCCCTCAAGTGCGGATGAACCCGCTGGGCTGCGCTTTATTGCAGGAGTCAGAAGTCAGGAGTCGGGAGTCAGAATCGAGGTTGGCCGCAGCCGCCTTTTCTTCTGACTTCTGAATTCTGACTCCCGGCTTCATAATCTTCATAATCATTCAGGAGACTTAAGAAATGGCAGAGATCACACCGGGCGCGGTCAAGTCGCTCAGGGAGAAGACGGGCGCGGGGATGATGGAGTGCAAGAAGGCGCTCCAGGAGGCCGGCGGCAACGAGGATCAGGCCGTCGAGATTCTTCGCAAGCGCGGCATGGCGTCCGCGAGCAAGAAGGCGGGCCGGGTCGCGGCGGAGGGCGCGGTCGGCTCCTACATCCACATGGGCGGCAAGGTCGGCGTGCTCGTCGAGGTCAACTGCGAGACCGACTTCGTCGCGCGCACCGAGGAGTTCCAGGCGCTCATCAAGGACATCGCGATGCACATCGCCGCCGCCGAGCCGCGCTACGTCACGCGCGAGGAAGTGCCCGCGGAAGTACTCGACAAGGAGCGCGAGATCACGCGCGCGCAGATCGCCAACGACCCGAAGAACGCCAACAAGCCGGAGCAGGTCATCGAGAAGATCGTCGAGGGCCGCTTGGGCAAGTTCTACGAGGAGGCCGTCCTGCTCGACCAGCCGTTCGTCAAAGACCCGGCGAAGACGATCAACGAACTCCTCACGGAGAAGATCGCGAAGACCGGCGAGCGCATCACCGTCCGCCGCTTCACGCGCTACAAGATGGGCGAAGGGATCGCCAAGCGCGAGGACGACTTCGCCAGCGAAGTCGCCTCGATGAGCGGCGGCAAACAGTAAGCTCGATGACAGCCGAGCCACAGACGACCGCGCGCGCGCCCGTCTTCCGACGCATCCTTCTGAAGGCGTCGGGCGAGGCGCTGATGGGCGCGCAGAACTACGGCGTTGACGTGGGCGTCGCGCGCGCCATCGCCGAAGAGATCAGGGACGTGCGCGCGCTCGGCGTCGAGGTCGCCGTCGTCGTCGGCGGCGGCAACATCTTCCGCGGCGTCTCCGAGAGCGCGGGCGACATGGATCGTTCGAGCGCCGACTACATCGGGATGCTCGCGACGGTGATGAACGCCGTCGTGCTTCAGGACGCTCTCGAAAAAGTCGGAGTCCACACGCGCGTCCTCTCCGCGATCAA